>NZ_JBPJSP010000026.1:0-99794 GCF_051225715.1 Azospirillum sp. ST 5-10 | reverse complement strand
ACGTGCTGTACGGCAACAAGGCGGCGGACACGCTGTTCGGCGGGCAGGCGGACGACACGCTGTTCGGCGGCCAGGACGGCGACCTTCTGTACGGCGGCCGGGGCGACGACGTCCTGGCGGGGAACCTGGGGACGGACACGCTGTACGGCGGGGAGGGCGCGGACGTGTTCCGCATCGAGGGGCCGAGCGAGGGCGGCGACGCGATCGCCGACTTCACGGCCGGCGAGGACCGGATCGCGGTGGTCGGGCCGAACTTCGGGAGCATCCCGGCGGGCCCGCTGTCGGCGGCGAACTTCGCGCTGGACAATCCGGCCGGCGGCGGTGCGGCGTTCGTGTTCGACACGGCGACGGGCACGCTGTCGTTCGACGCCGACGGCAGCGGCGCCGGCGCGGCGGTCACCGTCGCCACCCTGAACGTACGCACGCTGTCGGCGTCCGACATCACCGTGCTCGCCGGCTGACGAGGGCGGTTCTGGACGTGCGCGGGATGGACCCGGGCGGGAGCGTGACCGCTTCCCGCCCGGGACTCCGGATCACCCGCAAAACCCGATCGATCGGGGCAAGTGCAAAGCCAGATTTGTTGCGTCCAAATCAGAAATAAAATTTTTCCGACGCCTTATAGTCCTTTGTCGCGGTGGTGTGATTCTGAATACGACGAAATAGGATCATATTGCATTTGCGCTGATTGAACGAATTGGCGCTGAGAACAACGCTTTTTCGTGGACGCCCGGGCGATCCGCGTCATAGTGACGCGGTAATTGTTCGTTTGACCAGCGCATGCCGAGGCGGCGGCGACACTGGCACGGCTCCGGCCGTGTCCGTGCGCGTCCGGGATCCGGTCGGTCCCGGCGCACCGCCGGCGGCGCCGACGTGCTGTATGGCGACTTCGGTGCCGACCTGCTCTACGGCGGGCTCGGCGAGGCCGTCCTGGAGGGCAGTCTGGGGGCCGACACGCTGTACGGCGCGGCGGGTGCGGACGCCTTCCGGATCGTTGCTCCGGAGGGAGCGGCCGACACCATCGCCGACTTCGAGTCCGGCGTCGACCGCATCGAGATCGTCGGCGCCAACTTCGGCGCGCTGCCGGCGGGCGTCCTGGCGGCCTCCCGTTTCGCGCTCGACCGGCCGGGGGACGCCGACGACTGGTTCGTCTTCGACACCGCGACCGGCATGCTGTCGTTCGACGCGGACGGCTCCGGGGGCGGGGCGGCGGTGGCGATCGCCACCCTGGACGTGCGCACCCTCGCCAGCTCCGACATCCTCGTGCTGGGCGGGTGATGTCGCCGCCGCCGGAGCCCCGGCGATCCGTCACGACATGATCAGGCCGCCGTCCACGTTGATCGTCTGGCCGGTGATGTAGGCCGCGTCGTCGCTCGCGAGGAAGGCGACCAGCCCGGCGACGTCCCGGCCCGTGCCCGCGCGCTGCATCGGAATGTTCCGCACCCATTCGGCCATCAGCTCGCCCGGCTTGTAGTTGCCGAGCATCTGCCCCCACACGCGGTCGTTGTAGTCCCACATGTCGGTCTCGATGATGCCCGGGCAGATGGCGTTGACGGTGATCCCCTCGAGCGCCACCTCCTTGGCGAGGCTCTGCGTGATGCCGACCACGCCCATCTTCGACGCGGCGTAGTGCGGCGTGTAGATGAACCCCTGCCGGGCCTGGCCCGACGCGGTGTTGACGAGGCGGCCGCCCCGGCCGGTCTTGCGCATGCGCAGGATGGCTTCGCGGCAGCACAGGAACACGCCCTTGGTGTTCACCGCCATCACCGCGTCCCAGTCCTTCTCCGTCAGGTCGCCGACCCTGGCGATGGTGATGATGCCGGCGTTCTGGAGCGACACGTCGACACCGCCGAAGGCGTCCTCGGCCTTGTCGTAGAGGGCCTGCACGGCCCTGGCGTCGGTCACGTCGCAGACCACGGGGACGACGGCGGCGCCGCTGGCCCGCAGCGTGTCCGCGGCCTCGAAGATCTGCTCCTCGATGGAGGAGATCACGAGGTTGGCCCCCTCGGCGGCGAACCGCTCGGCCATCGCGTAGCCGATGCCTTTGTTGGCGCCGCTGACGACCACGGTCTTCCCTTCGAAACGCTTCATGGTGTTTCCCCTTCGTTTGACACGCCCCCTCACGGGCCCGTCCGGCCGGCGCCGCTGTCCGCCATGTCCAGCAGCCGGCACGCCGTGAACCGGTCGGTGATGAGCATGTCGAGAACGCCGGTCCGCAGCGCCCCGCGGATGGCGTCCGTTTTCGATCGCCCGCCGGCCAGGGCGATGACCCGGTCGACACGGGCGAGTTCGTCGAGCGTCATGCCGATCACGCGCTCGTCGAGGGGCGTCTTGACGGCCCGGCCCTGGATGTCGAAGAACCGCAGGCTCATGTCGCCGATGGCGCCGGCCTCCGCCGCCTCGGCGAGTTCCTTGGGCGAGAAGACGTTGCCGCTCCGCGACAGCATGCGCGAGGGTTCGATGGCGCCGATGCCCATGAAGGCGAGGGTGATGCGGCCGAACATGTCCATGGTTTCCCGGACGTACTGGTCGCCCAGCATGATCAGCTTGGCCTCGCGCGACGGCGCCACCCCCGGGGTGGTGAGAAGCCGCGGCGTCGCGCCGGTCAGCTTGGCGAGCCGGGTGGTGAGCAGCGTGGCGTGGGTCTGGACGGTGGGATCGCCCATGCCGCCGAGGGTCTGGACGACGTATTTCGCCTTCCCCCCTTTCATCGGGTGGATGTTCTCGACCATCTTCAGGATGGTCTCGCTCCAGCTCGACACGCCGATGATCTCGCCGGGCTGCATCGTCGTCTCGAGGAGATGGGCGGCGGCCTCGCCGATCCGCGCCATGATCGCCCCGTCGCGGTCCTCGGAACACTCGACCACGATCGCCTCCGGCAAGGCGTACCGCTCGCGCAGCGCCGTCTCGAGGTCGCCATAGGTCCCCGGCGGGGAGACGACCGTGGTGCGCACGATCTCCTCCTCCAGCGCCCGCTTGAGCATGCGGGAGAC
The DNA here is from genome assembly GCF_051225715.1 of Azospirillum sp. ST 5-10. NCBI lineage: Bacteria > Pseudomonadati > Pseudomonadota > Alphaproteobacteria > Rhodospirillales > Azospirillaceae > Azospirillum > Azospirillum sp. ST 5-10. The sequence goes on along the minus strand of NZ_JBPJSP010000026.1, from coordinate 96,804 downwards.
GCTGGCCTGGGAAATCCGCAAGTGCTGCGCGATGTCCGCCTGCCTGCGCCCCTCGCTGTGGTACATCTGGGCAACGCGGGCCATCATTCTCAACTCGTTCAATCGCGACACGCGCGGTCTCCCTCCCCATGCGGCACCGGTGTGAATATATATTCAACCGGGGCCGAGGGTCGAGCGGGCGACGGCGGCCCGCCAGCCGGCGAGCAGGGTCGCGCGCACCTCCGGGTCGATCGCCGGCGCCAGGGTGGCGCCGTGCCGTTCGAGCGCGCCGACCGTTGCGAGGTCGGGCCAGAAGCCCACCGCGATCCCCGCGAGATAGGCGGCGCCGCGGGCCGACGCCTCGGTGCTCTCGCAGGTGACGACGGGATGGCCGATGACGTCCGCCACCATCCCCATCAGGAAGGGATTGCGGCTCGGCCCACCGTCGACGAAGAGATGGCCGATCGGGTGCCCGGCGTTCGCCTGGACGATCTCGAAGACGTCCTGGACCTGCAGGGCGATGCTTTCCGCCGCCGCGCGGGCGACGTGGGCGCGCGTGGACGCGAAGGACAGGCCGCAGACGAGGCCGCGGGCCGAGGCGTTCCAGTGCGGCGATCCCAGCCCCACATGGGCGGGAACGAGGTAGACGCCGCCGGCGTCATCGACGCTCCGGGCGAGGTCCAGCAGGGCGGCCACGCCGTCGACCCCGAGCAGCTCGGCGGTCCAGGGCAGGATCGAGGCGCTGACCAGGATGTTGCCCTCGAAGGCGTAGGTCGGCCTGCCGCCGAGCGACCAGGCGATCGTCGTCGTGATGCCCTTGGGCGGGACGACGAAGTCCCGGAGCGTGGTCATGACCGAGGATCCGGTGCCGAAGGTCACCTTGCCGTCGCCGGCCGCGAAGGCGCCGTGGCCGAACAGCGCGGCGTGGGAATCGCCGATGGCCGCGGCGACGGGCACGCCGTCGGGAACGCCCGGCACGCCCCTGGTCACGCCGAACACATGGGAAGAGTCGCGGACCTCGGGCAGCACCTCCCGCGGCACCCCGAAGACCTCGCGGAGGGCGTCGTCCCAGCGGCCCCGGCCAATGTCGTAGAGCTGGGTGCGCGCGGCGTTGGAGCTGTCGGTGGCATGGATCGCACCACCCGTGAGGTTCCAGATCAGCCAGGAATCGACCGTCCCCAGACAGACGTCGGCCGGCGCCCGTCCCTGGCAGTGGTTGTCGAGCAGCCACCGCGCCTTGGTGGCCGGGAACAGCGGGTCGAGCGGCAGGCCGGTGCGGGCGATGATCCCGTCCTCCTCGCCGGCCGCCTTCAGCGCGGCGCAGGCCGGGGCGGTGCGCCGGCATTGCCAGGTGACCACGGGGCCGAGCGGCGTGCCCGTCCGGCGGTCCCAGGCCAGCACCGATTCCCTCTGGTTCGAGATGCCGATGGCGGCGATCCCGGCCCCGGCGGCGCCGTCGAGACAGGCGCGGATGGCGGCGACGATGCTGGTCCAGATCTGCCCGGCGTCCTGCTCCACCCAGCCGGACCGCGGGTGGCGGATCTCGACCGGCGAGGAGCCGGTGGCGAGAATGGCCCCGCTTTCGGCGATGAGCACGGCCTTGCTGTTGGTCGTGCCCTGGTCAACGGCCAGCATTCCGCGCTCGACCATCGCACTTACCCCTTCCGTTCGAGGAGCCGCAGGGCGCTGTCCGCGATGCCTTCGGGCGACATGCCGAAATGATCGAGGAGGAAGTTGGCCGACCCCGTCGGGGCGAACTCCCCGGGCACGCCGAGAAGCGTCATCGGCGCCGGCCGATGCTGGACCACGACCTCGGCGACGGCGCTGCCGAGGCCGCCATAGACCGTGTGCTCCTCGCAGGTGACGATGCCGCGGGTCTCCCCGGCCGCCTTGACCACCGCGTCGACGTCGATCGGCCGGACCGTCGCCATGTTCAGGACCCGCGCCGACACGCCCTGGCCGTCGAGGATCGCGGCGGCGCGCATGGCCCGGTGGCTGAGCACGCCGTTGGCGATGATCGTGACGTCCCGGCCGTCGCGCAGGGTGTTCGCCCGCCCCGGTTCGAACACGTGCCCCTCGGGCAGGAGGTCCGGCACGCCGACACGGCTCAGGCGCAGGAAGACCGGGCCGTCGTGCCGGGCCGCCCATGCCGTCGCCGCCGCCGTCTCGATGCGGTCGGCCGGCGCGATGACGGGGATGTTGGGCAGCGCCCGGATCCAGGCGAAGTCCTCGATCGAATGGTGGGTGGGGCCGAGCTCGCCATAGGCCATGCCCGAACTGATGCCGCACAGCTTCACGTTGGCGAGGGAATAGGCGACGTCCGCCTTGATCTGCTCCAGCGCGCGGCCCGTGAGGAAGCAGGACGCGCCGCAGACGAAGGGAATCTTGCCGCCGTTGGCGAGGCCGGCCGCGGTGCCCACCAGGCTCTGTTCAGCGATGCCCACATTGATCAGGCGCTCGGGAAACCTGTCCCGGAAGCCGCCGAGCTTGGAGGAGCCGACCGAATCGTTGCACACCGCGACGATGGCGGCGTTGGCCTCGGCCAGCGCCTCGAGCGTGGCGGTGAAGGCGTCCCGGCAGTCGTGGAGCGTGGGCGTGCTGGTCTGGACGGTCATCGGGCCGCCTCCTCGAGTTCGGCCATGGCCTGCCTGTATTGCGCTTCGTTGGGCACCTTGTGGTGCCACTCCACCCGGTCGGACATGAAGGAAATGCCGTGGCCCTTGTTGGTGTGCGCCACGACGCATTTCGGGCGGCCCGGCGACATGGTGTCGCGGGACAGCGCCTTGACGATCTGCTCCATGTCGTGCCCGTCGATGTCCTCGGCCGCCCAGCCGAACGCCTCCAGCTTGGGCGCCAGGGGCGCGACGTCGTTGGTGTCCGCCAGGCGCGCGCCCTGCTGGAGGCGGTTGTGGTCGATGATCAGGGTCAGGTTGTCGAGCTTGAACTGTGCCGCCGCCATGATGGCTTCCCAGTTGCTCCCCTCCTGCATCTCGCCGTCGCCGGTGATGACGAAGACGCGCCAGGACGCGCCGTCGAGCTTGGCGGCCTTGGCCATGCCGACGGCCACGGGAAGGCCGTGCCCGAGCGGCCCCGTGTTGGTTTCCACGCCGGGGACCTTCGTGCGGTTGGGATGGCCGTTCAGCCGGGACAGCGGCTTCAGGAAGGTCGCGATCTCCTCCTTCGGAAGGAACCCGCGCTCGGCCAGGGTGACGTAGAGGGCGCACGCCGTGTGGCCCTTGCTCAGCACCAGGCGGTCCCGCAGCGGGTCCAGCGGCGCGCGGGGATCGACGTTCAGAACGTTGAAGTAGAGGGCCGTGAGCAGGTCGATCACCGACATCTCGCCGCCGATGTGACCGGCCCCCGCCTCGAAAACGGCTTGCAGGTCCCGGCGCCGGATCCGGTTCGCGATGACGCGGAGGTCCTGGGGGGTCTGCGGCTCCATGGGGTCACCAACTTGCATATTTATTCACATAACAATTCTTATTCAGAGAGGCGGCCCTGTCAAGGGCCTACCGGGGTCCTGCGCCGTTTGTCGCGGGGTGGCGGGCATCCGTGGCGCGCCTTGACAAGGCGTGGCCCGCGGTGTATGCATCAAATATCAATAAGGAATAAATATTCCAAGGCCGGGAGGATTGAAGTGTCGACAACGGCGACGACAGCGGTCGGGTCCGGCGCGCGCGGCCTCGGGGGGCTTTTCGCCCTTGGGGGGGCGACGGGACCGCTCATCGGGCTTCTGGCGCTCTGCGTCTTCCTGAGTTTCGCGACGGATTCGTTCCTGTCGGTGCGGAACCTTCTGAACGTGCTCGACCAGATCACCGTGCTGGGGATCATGGCGGTGGGCATGACCTTCGTCATTCTGATCGGCGGGATCGATCTGGCCGTCGGCTCGGTGCTGGCGCTGGCCATGATGATCATGGGCTACCTGTCCAACGAGGCGGGTCTTCCCCTGGGGGCGGCGATGGTCGTGGCCCTGGCCGCGGCGGCCCTCACGGGGGCCGTTTCGGGCGTGCTGATCACCGGTTTCGGCGTGCCCGCCTTCATCGCCACCCTGGCCATGATGTCGGTGGCGCGGGGCCTCGCCAACATGATCACCGACGGCCAGCAGATCGTCGGCTTTCCCGGCTGGTTCAATCTGCTGGCGATCGTCCGGCACGGCGGATTCCTCACCGTGACCGTGGCGCTCATGCTGGTCGTCTTCCTGGCCGGCTGGCTCTTCCTGCGCTACACCTTCGGCGGCCGCAGCCTCTACGCCATCGGCGGCAACGCCGAGGTCGCCCGCCTCGCCGGCATCACGGTGAAGTCGACGACGATCGGCGTCTACGTCGTCTCCGGCCTTCTCGCGGGGCTGGCCGGGATCGTCCTCGCCGCCCGCCTCGACTCGGTGCAACCGAGCTCGGGCTTCACCTACGAGCTGGACACCATCGCGGCCGTGGTCATCGGCGGGACCAGCCTGTCGGGCGGGACCGGCGGAATCGCGGGCACGGCCATCGGCGTCCTCATCATCGGCGTCCTGCGCAATGGCCTCAATCTTCTCGGCGTGTCCCCCTTCACCCAGCAGGTGGTGATCGGGGTGGTGATCGCCCTGGCGGTCGCCGCCGAGGCCCTGAAGAAGAAATAGCGGCAAACGCACACCGGCGGCCCGCGCCGCCGGCCTACCGCCCGGCGCGACGCGGGGCATCGCCTGACACCACCGCGGCTTCCCGCGGCGGGACAATCACATGGAGGAGACCGTCCCAATGAACCTCAAGAACGCTCTTCTGGCCGCCGTCCTGACCACCGCCCTCGTGCCGGTCGGCGCCTCCGCCGCGGACGTCCAGCGGATCGGCCTCGCGGTCGCCAACCTGCAAGCGAACTTCTTCAACCAGATCAAGCAGTCCGTCGAGGCCTACGGGGCCGAGAAGGGCATCAAGGTGATCACCGTCGACGCCAAGGGCGACAGCGCCACCCAGGTCAGCCAGGTCCAGGACCTGCTGACCCAGAACATCGACGCCTTCATCTACATCCCCGCCGGCGCCGCGGCCGCCACCGTGCCGGCCCGCCTCGCCCGGGCGCAGGGCGTTCCGGTGATCAACGTCGACCGCAACGCCGACGGCGAGCCCGGCGACACCTTCATCGCCTCCGACAGCGTGAAATCGGCCTACAACGTCTGCAAGTACATCTTCGAGAAGGCCGGCGGCTCCGGGAAGATGATCATCGTCCACGGCCAGAAGGGCACCACCCCGGAGGTCGACCGCTCCAAGGGATGCGCCCAGGCCATGAAGGAGAATCCGGGGATCACGGTCGTGGCCGAACAGTGGAGCCAGATCTGGTCGCAGGACGAGGGGTTCCAGATGACCCAGAACATGCTGCAGGCGCATCCCGACGTGACCATCGTCTGGGGGCAGGCCGACGCGCTGGCCCTGGGCGCGGCCCAGGCGGTGAAGGTCGCCAACCTGCCGCAGCGGATCTGGGTCGCCGGCTTCGACGGCGACACGGCCGCGCTGGAGGCGTTGCGCGACGGCGTGTTCGACGTCACGGCGACCCAGCGCACCCAGTACATGGGGCGCCTCGCCGTCGACAGCGCGATCAAGCTGGTCGCCGGGGAGAAGGTTCCCGCCGAGCAACTGCTGGAAGCGACCCTCACGACGAAGGAGAACGTCGGGCCGTTCATCGAGAACCACCCGTAAGCCGAGGGAGGCCGCGCCATGATCCCGGAGGCCGATCCTCCCATCCTCTCCCTCCGTCGCATCCGGAAGAGCTTCGGTCCCCTGGAGGTCCTGCACGGAATCGATCTCGATATCCACGCGGGAGAGGTCGTGGCGCTTCTCGGCGAGAATGGCGCCGGCAAGTCGACCCTGTCCAACATCGTCGCCGGCGCCATCCAGCCGAGTTCGGGAGAGATGACCTGGCGGGGGACGCCCTACGCCCCCGCCGATCCGCGGCAGGCCATCGACCAGGGGGTCGGGCTGATCCACCAGGAGCTGCGCCTCCTCGAACACCTGTCGATCGCCGAGAACGTCTTCGTCGGCCGTTATCCGACCAGGGGCGGACGGATCGACCGCAAGGCGATGGAGGAGCGGGCGCACAGCCAGCTCCGGCGCCTCGGCCTGACCATCCCGGCCAACCGTCTCGTCAAGGGCCTGTCGACCGCCAACCAGCAGCTCGTCGAGATCGCCAAGGCGCTGGCGCTGAACGCGCGGCTGCTCATTCTCGACGAACCCACCGCCGCCCTCGGCACCAACGAGACGGCGCTTCTGTTCGAGCAGATCGAGCGCCTCAAGGCCGACGGGGTGGGCATCATCTACATTTCCCACCGGCTGGAGGAGATCAAGCGCATCGCCGACCGCATCGTCGTGATGCGCGACGGCGAGAAGGTGAAGGAGTTCGACAGCGCCGACGTTCCCGTCCGCACCATCGTCGAGGCCATGGTGGGGCGGAGCCTGGGCCGGATGTTCCCGGCGATCCCGACGCCGGCCGAGGAGGTCGTGCTGGAGGTCGAGGGCCTGGCGTCGCCCCACGGGTCCTTCCGGGACATCAGCTTCTCGGTCCGGAAAGGGGAGATCTTCGGCATCGCCGGGCTCGTCGGCGCGGGGCGGACCGAACTCGTCCGGGCGATCGCCGGGGCCGATCCGGTCGCGCGCGGCCGGATCGCCGTTCACGGCCGCGACGTCCCGCCGGGAAACCCCCGGCAAGCCATCCGGATGGGTGTCGTCCTCGTGCCGGAGGACCGCAAGACGCAAGGCCTCGTCCAGACCCACAGCATCGCCGAGAACATCGGCTACGCGAACCGGGACGCGGTCTCCTGGAACGGCTGCGTGACGAAGGGCCGGGTGACCGCCTTCGCCGCGCGGCAGATCCGCCGCTTCGGCGTGAAGGGCGAGGCGCACCAGGCGGCCAACGAACTGTCGGGCGGCAACCAGCAGAAGGCGGTCCTGGCCAAGTGGCTCGCGCGCAACCCGCAGGTCGTGCTGCTCGACGAGCCGACCCGCGGCATCGACGTCGGCGCCCGCTCGGCGATCTACGACATCATCGTCGGGCTGGCCGAGCAGGGCGTCGCCGTCGTCGTGGTCAGTTCCGACCTGGAGGAGGTCCTCGGGGTCTCCAACCGGATCATGGTCATGGCGGCGGGCCGGCGGGCCGGCATCCTCGACCGCGGCGAGGCCAACGACGTGTCCGTCATGGAGCTCGCCACGAGCTAGCCCCCTTGGGGTGATCCGATCACCCGGCCCACCCCCGGAAACACACGCGTGCAGGGGTCCGGTCCCGACCTCTGCGGACATGGAGGATCTCATGCTCGACATCCGTCTCGACGCCCCCGCCCTCTTCGATCTCGCCGGCCGGGTCGCCCTGGTGACCGGCGCCGGCAGCGGCATCGGCCAGCGCATCGCCATCGGTCTGGCGCAGTGCGGTGCCGACGTGGCCTGCCTCGACCGCCGCGACGACGGCGGCACGGCGGCGACCGTCGAGACCATCGGCCGCTACGGCCGCAAGGCGATCGCCATCGCCGCCGACGTGACCTCGCGCGCGGCGCTGGACGACGCGGTGGCGCGGACGGAGACGGAGCTGGGCGCGCTGGCCATCGCCGTCAATTCCGCCGGCATCGCCAACGCCAACCCCTGCGAGACGATGGGCGAGGAGCAGTACCAGACGCTCATGGACATCAACATGAAGGGCGTCTTCTTCTCCTGCCAGGCCGAGGCGAACGCCATGCTGCGCCACGGCAGGGGCAGCATCGTCAACATCGCCTCGATGTCGGGCGTCATCGTCAACCGCGGTCTGGAGCAGGTGCACTACAACGCGTCCAAGGCCGGGGTCATCCACATGACCAAGAGCATGGCCATGGAATGGGTCGGGCGCGGCCTGCGCGTGAACTCGATCAGCCCCGGCTACACCGCGACGCCGATGAACACGCGTCCGGAAATGGTCCACCAGACCAAGGAATTCGAGCGCCAGACGCCGATGGGCCGGATGGCCGGCGTCGACGAGATGGTGGGGCCGGCCATCTTCCTGGCCAGCGACGCCTCGTCCTACTGCACCGGGGTCGACCTCCTGGTGGACGGCGGCTTCTGCTGCTGGTGAGCGCGCCGCCCGCCGGGGAACGGGCCCCCCGGCGGGCGGTCGGCAATCGGCGGTCCGCCGCCGCTCAGGACAGGCCGGCCAGGGCCGGCGCGGCGTGCGCCGCCTCGGACCGGCCGCGCCCGAAGGCCGCGGCGTCCCGCCCGCCCTCACGGCCGCGGTAGGCGACGAGATCGCGGATCGTCACGAGCAGCAGGCCGTGCCGCTCGGCGAACAGTTCCAGTTCCGGCAGCCGCGCCATGCGGCCGTCGTCGCTGGCGACCTCGCAGATGACGCCCGAGGGGACGCGCCCGGCCAGACGGCTGAGGTCGACCGCCGCCTCGGTGTGGCCGGGGCGCCCGAGGACGCCGTCGGCGTTGGCGCGCAGCGGAAAGACGTGTCCCGGCCGGGCGAAGTCGTCGGGCCGGGAGCGGGCGTCGACCAGGGCACGGACGGTGGCCGCCCGGTCGCCGGCGGAGATGCCGGTGGTGGTGCCGTGGATGCAGTCCACCGAGACGGTGAACGCCGTCTTCTGCGATTCCGTGTTGTTGGGGACCATCAGCGGGATGTCGAGCTCGTCGAGCCGCTCCCCTTCCATCGCCACGCAGATCAGCCCGCGGGCGTGGTTCATCATGAACGCGACCGCCTCGGGCGTGATGGCGTCCGAGGCGATGACGATGTCGCCCTCGTTCTCGCGATCCTCGTCGTCGACGACGACGACCATGTCGCCGCGGGCAATGGCGGCGATGGCATCTTCGATTCTGGAAATCATGTCCTGCAAGCCTTTCAAGGGTCCCACCGGGTGTCCCGGTATTGAGCACGCCGTTCATGCACCTTGCGGTTGAACGGTTTCCCTTGGGCGAACAACGACCGCGCACCCCCCACGATTGCCGGAGAGGGCACGGATCATATTGCTCTCTTTCATCCGGACTGTACCGTCGGCTCCGGCCTCGCACCGGATCTGCTGACCTTCCGGACGGACCGGAAGCGCTCGCGGGCTCCGGGATCGCTCCCGATACCGCCGGTGGGGAATTTCACCCCGCCCTGAGAACAGGTCGTATATAGGCCATGGCGGACCGGCATTGCAAGGTGCGGCGCCACCGGTGGTTGGGGTCGTTCCGCCATCGGCGGCGGGGCGCTCCGCGCCACGCCGCGGCGCCCCGGCCGTTCATCCGCACACGGCGGCCACGGCAGCCGCGGCGATCGCCACGTCCTGCTCCTCCAGGGCGCCGGCGACGCCGACGGCGCCCACCACCTCGCCGTCGTGGACGACCGGGACGCCGCCGCCGATCAGCGCGATCTGCGGGTGGGTGGACAGGCCCTGCGCGACGTGGGGCTTGTCCGCCAGCTTGTCCTTCCAGTGGGCCGTGGGCTGCCGGTAGCCGGCGGCGGTCATCGCCTTGCGCTCGGCGATCAGGCGCGCGGGCAGGGGCGCGCCGGGCATGCGCAGATAGACCAGCGCGTTGCCGGCGGGATCGACGACATGGACGTGGACGCGCAGGCCCATGGCCTCGGCCTTGGCGATCGCGGCGTCGGCAAGGCGACGGGCGGTGCCGAGGCCCAGCGAGCGGGAGTGGACCAATCGTCCATCGCCGGACATTCCTCCTGTGAAAGAAACGCGGGACCACGGCGGCTCGCACCGCCGCGGTCCCGCCAAGGGGGCGTCGGCCAGGCCGACGCCACGCGCGGGAGAGGGCCCGCGGCGTCAGGCGGCGTTCTCCAACAGCAGGAGGCCGGCGGCCGTGTTGGAGATCGGGATGTGGTAGTTGCTGTGCAGCTTCTTGACGTGGCCCTGCAGCGCGCCGCGCATCGCCAGCCAGAGGATGAACTCGGCTCCCTGGGCGCCGGCCTCGCGGACGAGGTCGTGGATCGTCAGCTCGGTCAGGCTGTCCACCTCGTCGACGATCTTCTCCATGCACATCAGGTCGAACGTCTTGTTGATGAAGCCCGCCCGCTCGCCGTCCAGCTGGTGCGACAGGCCGCCGGTGCCGAGCACCACCACCTTGAGGTCCTCGGGGTAGGAGGCGACGGCGCGGCCGATGGCCTGGCCCAGCTTGTAGCAGCGCTTCGGGCTCGGCAGCGGGTGCTGCACCGTGTTGATGCAGACCGGGATGGTCCTGATCTGCCGCGCCGGCTCGGTCGTCGTCCGGTCCGGCCAGAACAGCGAGATCGGCACGGCGAAGCCGTGGTCCACCAGCATCTCCTGGCAGCTCGTGACGTCGAACTCCTCGGCCACCAGCCGCTCGATGATGTGCCACGACAGCTCCGGCGCGCCCTGGAAGGGCGGCAGCGGCTTCAGGCCCCAGCCCTCGTCGGCGTTCTCGTACTGCGCGGCCGCGCCGATGGAGAAGGTCGGCATCTTGTCGAGGAAGAAGTTCAAGCCGTGATCGTTGTAGATCACGATCGCCACGTCCGGCTTCTCCTTGTCCAGCCAGTCGCGGACGGGCGGATAGCCGGCGAAGAACGGCTTCCAGTACGGGTCCTCGAACAGTTCCTTGGAAATGGCGTTGCCGATCGCCGGGATGTGCGAGGTGGTGAGGCCGCCGATGATCCGTGCCATGTCAGTTCCTCCCCGCGTCCGCGAGCATCCGCTTGAAGTCCTCGACGCTCATGCCGGTCTGCTGGGCGCCGACGTCCTGGACCGTCAGGCCGAAGATGCCGGCCAGCTTCGCCAGATAGTAGATGTTGCCGCCGGCGGCGATCATCCGCAGCACCTCGCGGCTGCGCACCGCCGCCTTCTGCTCCTCGCTCAGGCCGTACCTCTCGAGGTAGCCTTCCTCGTCGGCGAGGAAGGCGTCCCGGTTCTTCTTCTCGTTGAACGAGTAGCACATCTTGTTGAGCGCGTAGCCCTTCATCGCCATGCGGCCATCGAAGATGGTCGTGCCGGGGATGGGCGGGCCGGCGTCTTTCCCCGGGTGTGTCAGACCAGGGTTCGACATGGGTGTTCCTCCTCACAGGATTATTGGCGTCGTCTCTAACGCGCTCCCCGTGAGAGGTTTTTCTTCTTCAGGACCAGTATAGCCGCATCGGGTTGTCGACCAGCAGGGCTTTCTGCAGCTCCGGGGTCGGGGCGATGCGGGGGATGACGTCGACCAGCCGGCCGTCGTCGGGCATGTGCGACGTCATGTTGGGGTGCGGCCAGTCGGTCCCCCACAGCACGCGGTCGGGGAAGCGCTCGACCAGGGTGCGGGCGAAGGGCACGACGTCGTCGTAGGTGGGCGGGCCCTGGACGCTGAGGCGCTCGGGGCAGCTCACCTTGCTCCAGAACTTGGGGTCCTCCATCAGCCCCAGGAAGCGGTGGAAGCCGGGGGAGTCGACGCCGGCGGCGATGTCGGGCCGGCCCATGTGGTCGACCACCACGGTGGTCGGCAGCTCCTTGAGGAAGGGGGTCAGCCCTTCCAGGTCGGGAGCCTCGAAATAGACCACCGTGTGCCAGCCCAGCGCCTTGATGCGCTCGGCGATGCCGAGGAACACCTCGCGCGGGGTGGCGTCCACCAGCCGCTTGACGAAGTTGAAGCGCACGCCGCGCACGCCGGCGGCGTCCATCTCCGCCAGCTCGGCGTCGCTGACGTTGGGGCCCACCGAGGCGACGCCGCGCGCCTTGCCGTCGGCGGCCTTCAGCGCGTCGACCAGCGCCCGGTTGTCGCGGCCGTGGCAGGTCGCCTGGACGATGACGTTGCGCTCGAACCCCAGGAAGTCGCGGAGCGCGAACAGCTTCTCCTTGGGGGCGTCGCAGGGCGTGTACTTGCGCTCCGGCGCGTAGGGGAAGATTTCGGCCGGGCCGAACACGTGGCAATGGGCGTCCACGGCTCCCGGCGGCGGCGTGTAGGCCGGCTTCGACGGGTTGGGGTGGAACGGCAGGTAGTCGGCGTCCATGGGAAGGGTCCTTCGTTCGGTGTCAGTCGGCGTACACGGTGCCGTCGAACAGCTTGCGCGCGGTGCGCAGCATCGCCGCCGTGGCGACCGAGCCGTCCTCGGCCATCGTCAGCACCACCGTCGTCTCGCCCGTCGGGTGCTCCACCGACACGGTGCGCCGCCGGCCGTCCGGCATCACCGCCATGGCGGCGGCGGGCGAGCCCTCGAGCGCGCAGGCGGTGGCGACGCTGACGGCGCCCAGCACGCCGATGGAGGCGTGGCAGTCGTGCGGGATGAAGGTGCGCGTGGAGATGGCGCCGCCGTGGCTCGGCGGGCTGACCAGCGTCATCTTCGGCACCGACTTCTTCGCCACGTCGCCGAGGTTCATCAGCGGCCCGGCCTTCAGGCGGATGCTCTCCAGCCTCGCCTTGAGCGCCGTGTCGGCGTCGAGCTGCTCGCGCGTCTCCTGCCCGGTGATGCCGAGATCCCCGGCGCGCAGCACCACCACCGGCATGCCGTTGTCGATGCAGGTGACCTCGACCCCGTCGATGACGTCGACCGGGTTGCCGGTGGGCAGCAGGGCGCCGCAGCTCGACCCCGCGGTGTCCTTGAACTCCAGCGGGATGGGGGCGGCGGTGCCGGGGACGCCGTCGATGCGCGCGTCGCCGGCGTAGGTCACCCGGCCGCCCGGCGTCTGCACCGTGGCCACCGCCACCTGACCGGTGTTCTCCATGTGGATGCGCACCGGCGTCTCGCCGTCGCGCGCCGCGACCAGCCCGCGCTCGATGGCGAACGGGCCGACGCCGGCCAGCATGTTGCCGCAGTTCTGCGCGTCGGTGACGATGGGCTTGTCGACGAAGGCCTGCAGGAACAGGTAGTCGACGTCGACGCCGTCGCGCGCCGACCGGCGGACCACGGCGATCTTCGACGTCAGCGGGTGGGCGCCGCCCATCCCGTCGATCTGCCGCGGATCGGGGGAGCCCATGACCCGCAGCAGGAAGGCGTCGCGCTCGGCGGCGTCCGCGGGCAGGTCGTCGGCCAGGAAGAACCCGCCCTTGGAGGTGCCGCCGCGCATCCACATGCAGCGGGCTTCAGACATACTTGAGGCCCTTGGCTTCGAGCCGGCCGCGCATGTCGTAGATGTCGAGGCCGAGCTCGCCGGCGGCCAGGCGCTGGCGCTTGCTCTCCTCCGCCGCCATGCGGGCGCGCGCCTTCTCCAGCACCTCGGCGGCCTCCTCGCGGCGCACCACGCAGACGCCGTCGTCGTCGGCGATCACCACGTCGCCGGGGTTGACGAGCTGGCCGGCGCAGACGATCGGGACGTTGATCGAGCCGAGCGTCTCCTTCACCGTGCCGGCGGCGTAGATCGCCTTGGACCACACCGGGAACTTCATCTCGGTGAGGTCGCGCACGTCGCGCACCCCCGCCTCGATGACCAGCCCGGCGCCGCCGCGCGCCTGCAGCGAGGTCGCCAGCAGGTCGCCGAAATAGCCGTCCTCGCAGGGCGAGGTCGGGGCCATGACGACGACGTCGCCCTTCTTCACCTGCTCGATGGCGACGTGGAACATCCAGTTGTCGCCGGGCGGGGCGGAGATGGTGACCGCCGGGCCGGCAATGCGGGCGCCGGCATAGATCGGCCGCATGTGGGAGGCGAGCAGGCCCTTGCGGCCCTGCGCCTCGTGGACGGTGGCGACGCCGGCCTCGCCGAGGCCGGCGATGACGGCCGGATCCGGCCGCTCGATGTTCTGGACGACGACGTTCATCACAGCTCATCCACGGTGCGGGGGAAGACGGACTGGAAGCCCTCGGCGTACTTGGCGGGACGGCCGCCCGCCTGGCCGCCGGAGTTGCGGCGGAAGTGGTTGGCGCGGTTCTGCGCCAGGTTGGTGTAGTAGTCCCAGAGGTGCTGCTGCCCCTCCATGCACTCGATGGCGGCGCGCTTCTGCTCCCACACCTCGGAGATGTCGAGGAAGACGTCCGGCTTCCAGCCCATCTGCTCGGTCTGGTGCGGCTCGAACAGGTAGAGCTGCGGGGCACCGAGCACCTTCTGGCCGGGATTGTGGCCCCAGGCCTGGGCGATCATCCGGCACTCCAGGGCGATCTTCGTGGCGCCCATGTGGTCGGTGTTGTAGGGGTCCCAGAGCGAGTGGCTCATCATGAACCGGGGCTGCACCGCGCGGATGATGTCGACCAGCTCGAACTTGGCGTCGCGGTCGACGTCGAGCGGGTAGTCGCCGAGGTCCATGAAGCGGATGTCGTGGGCCGAGAGCGCGGCCGCCGCCTTCTCCGCCTCGGCCCGGCGGGCCGCCTTCACTTGGTCGAGCGTCGCGTTCTGCTTCCACAGCTTGGCGGACTCGCCGCGCTCGCCGTAGGACAGGCAGACGATGGTGACCTCGTAGCCCAGCTTCTGGTGCAGGGCGATGGCGCCGCCGCACCGCCACACGAAGTCGGCGGCGTGGGCGCTGATCACCAGGGCGGTTTTCTTATCGCTCATGGACTGCAAATCCCTCCTAACGCGTCCCGCCGGCGGGGTCCGGCGCGGGGGCCGGAGCCGATCCGGCGCCAAGCCGGCGGGTGTGGCCGTCTATGGCTCCAGCATTCCGCATGCCGGAGCGGTTTTCTATTTCAAACTCCCGTCGCTCGTATAAGATTTTGCTATAAGCGCGTTTGTTGCGCTGCAGCGAGACGATGGAATGAATAACCCGGTCCCGAACCTCCGCCATCTTCGGGCCTTCCAGGCGGTGGCCCAGAGCCAGAGCATCAGCGCCGCCTCGCGGCAGGTCTTCATCTCCCAGCCGGCGATCACCCAGGCCATCGCCAAGATGGAGAAGGCGCTCGGCGTGACCCTGTTCGAGCGGCGGCCCGACGGCGTCTTCCTGACCGAGGCGGGGCGCCTCTTCCACGACCGGGTGGAGCGGATGCTGCGCCATCTCCAGGCCGGCGTCGCCGAGATCGTGCGCGCCGCCGCGCGCCGCGGGGCGCGGCCGCAGAACCTCGAGCCGATGCTGACGGGCGTGCAGCTGCGCGCCCTCATCGCCATCGCCGACGCCCACAACTTCAGCCTGGCGGCGCGCGCCATCGGCGTGTCGCAGCCGGCCCTGCACCGCGCCGCCCGCGACCTCGAGCACCTCGCCGAGGTGCCGCTGTTCGAGAAGGCGAGCGGCGGCATCGCCCTGACCCGGCCGGCCGAGGTGCTGGCGGTGCAGGCCAAGCTGGCCCTGGTGGAATACGGCAAGGGGCTGGAGGAGCTGGCGGACTGGAAGACCGCCGATTCCGGCCGGCTGGTGATCGGCGCCATGCCGCTGGCCCGCACCTTCCTGCTGCCGACCGCCATCAACGCGCTGATGCGCGAGCGTCCGGAGGCGCGGGTGGAGGTGGTCGACGGCCCCTACGAGGACCTGCTGCACGGCCTGCGCCAGGGCGACATCGACCTGCTGGTGGGGGCCCTGCGCAACCCCGTGCCGATCGACGACGTGGTGCAGGAGCGGCTGTTCGACGACCCGCTGGCGATCGTCGGCCGGGCCGGCCATCCGCTGGCGGCCAAGGGGCGGATCGACATCGCCGACCTGGCGCGCTGCGGCTGGGTGGTGTCGCGCCGCGGCACGCCGAGCCGCGCCCATTTCGACCAGCTCTTCGCCGAGGCCGGCGTGGCGCCGCCGCGCAGCCTGGTGGAGACCGGCGCCATCAACCTGATCCGCGGCCTGCTGACCGCCAGCGACCGCCTGACCCTGATCTCGCTGCACCTGATCCGCCACGAGATGCAGTGGGGGCTGCTGGCGCCGCTGCCCTACCGGCTGCCGCACACCGCCCGGCCGATCGGCCTGACGGTGCGCCGCGACTGGCGCCCGACCGCCGCCCAGGCCCGCTTCATCGCCCTGCTGCGGGAGGCCGGCCGGGTCATCCATGCGACGTAAATTCGCATGCTCTTATGCGAAAAATGAATAGCAGGGAAAGGCAATCAATATCACGATCATGCAGTCCGATGGTACACCGGACGCAAGGGAAGCGGGGTGCGGTCAAGCGCCCCGCCACAGGGAAACGGACACGCAAGCTCATGCCCGACACGTTGCACATCGCCTGCATCGGCTTCGGCGAGGCGGCTTCGGCCTTCGTCTCCGGCTGGGGGGATGCCCTGCGGGACACGGGGCGCGCCCCCGCCGTCAAGGCGTACGACATCAAGACCGACCACGCCGACGAGGCGGTCCGCGCCGCCAAGGCGGCCGACTACGAGCGCGCCGGGGTGGTCGGCTGCGCCACCTTGGCCGAGGCGCTGGCGGGGGCGTCGCTCGTCTTCTCGCTGGTCACCGCCGACCAGGCGGGGCGCGCCGCCGCCGCCGCCGCCCCGCTGCTGGGCGAGGGGGCGCTGTTCCTCGACGGCAACTCCTGCGCGCCCGGCACCAAGCGGCGTTCGGCCGAGGCGGTGGCGCGCGGCCGCGGCCGCTACGTCGACGTCGCGGTGATGGCGCCGGTGTACCCCAAGCGGCACAAGGCGCCGCTGCTGCTGAGCGGCGAGCACGCCCAGGCCGCGGCCGCGGCGCTGGCCGCCCTGGAGATGGACGCCAAGATCGCCGAAGGGGCGGTCGGCACCGCCTCCTCCATCAAGATGATCCGCTCGATCATGATGAAGGGGATGGAGGCGCTGTTCGCCGAATGCGTGCTGGCCGGCCGCAAGGCGGGGGTCGACGAGGTCGTGCTGGACTCGCTGGACGCCACCTTCCCCGGCTTCGACTTCAAGGCCAAGGCCGCCTACAACCTGGAGCGGGTGATGACCCACGGGGTGCGCCGCGCCGCCGAGATGCGCGAGGTGGCGCTGACGGTGGCCGAGCTGGGCCTGCCCAACGGCATGGCGGCGGCGACCGTGGACTGGCAGCAGCGCATCGGCGAGATGAAGGTGGCCGCCGCCGAGGGCGAGGGCTACCAGGCGCGCGCCGACCGGGTGCTGGCGGGGCTTGGCCACGCCCCGGCGCGCCGCGAGGTGCCGCCGCCCGAATACGCCGACATCCCCGGCACCTTCGTCTTCGACGCCGAGCAGTCGCGCCAGGGCTACCACCTCAACATGTTCTGCATGTCGCTGCGCCACGCCGCCAACCGCGAGGCCTTCAAGGCCGACGAGGAGGGCTATCTCGGCCGCTTCGCCATGACCGAGGCGCAGAAGCGGGCGGTGCTGCAGCGCGACTGGAACGAGATGCTGCGCCTCGGCGGCAACATCTACTACACGTCCAAGCTGGCGGCGACCGACGGCGTCAATTTCCAGCAGCTCGCGGCGCGCATGACCGGCGTCAGCGAGGACGACTACCGGCAGATGATGATGGGCGGCGGCCGCCCCATCGCCGGCAACCGCAGCAAGAAGGAGTGGGGCCATGGCTGAGATCGTCGCCGGCGTCGCGACGTCCCACGTGCCCGCCATCGGCGTGGCCATGGACCAGGGGAAGACCGAGGAGCCCTACTGGAAGCCGCTGTTCGCCGGCTTCGAGCCGTCGCGCAAGTGGATCGCCGACCTCAAGCCCGACGTCGCCATCGTCGTCTACAACGACCACGCCACCGCCTTCTCGCTGGAGGTCATCCCGACCTTCGCGCTGGGCTGCGCGGCGGAGTACATGCCGGCCGACGAGGGCTGGGGGGCGCGGCCGGTGCCGGTGGTCAAGGGCCATCCGGAGCTGGCCTGGCACATCGCCCAGTCGGTCATCCTCGACGAGTTCGACCTGACCATCGTCAACCGGATGGAGGTCGACCACGGGCTGACGGTGCCGCTGTCGCTGCTGTTCGGCCAGCCCGAGGAATGGCCGTGCCCGGTCATCCCGCTGGCCGTCAACGTGGTCCAGTACCCGCCGCCCACCGGCAACCGCTGCCTGCAGCTCGGCCGCGCCATCCGCCGCGCGGTGGAGAGCTTCGACCGCGACCTCAAGGTCGTGATCTTCGGCACCGGCGGCATGTCCCACCAGCTCCAGGCCCAGCGCGCCGGCCTGATCAACCCGGAGTTCGACAACCGCTTCCTCGACCTCATCGTCGACGATCCCGAGGCGGCGGCGGCGATCAAGCACGTGGAGTATCTGCGCGAGGCCGGGTCGGAGGGCATCGAGCTGGTCATGTGGCTGGTCATGCGCGGTGCGCTGAGCCCCAAGGTGCGGCAGATCCACCGCCACTACCACGTGCCGGCGTCGAACACGGCGGTCGGGCACCTGGTCCTCGAATGCGAGCGTGAGTAGGAGTTCCACACCATGAAGATCTGTGTTGCCGGCGCCGTCGGCGCCTTCGGCATGAAGCATCTCGACGCCATCGCCAAGATCGACGGCATCGAGGTGGCGTCCGTGGTGGGCGGCGCGCCGGACGACGTCGAAGGCTTCGCCAAGGAGCGCGGCATTCCCCACGCCACCAAGGACCTGGCCGAGAGCCTGGCGCGCAGCGACGTCGAGGCGGTGATCCTCGCCACGCCGACGCCGGTGCACGCCGCCCAGGCGATCCAGTGCCTGGAGGCCGGCAAGCATGTGCTGGTCGAGATCCCGATGGCGGACACCATCGCCGACGCCCGCCGCCTGGTCGAGGTGCAGAAGAGGACCGGGCTGGTCGCCATGGCCGGCCACACCCGCCGCTTCAACCCCAGCCACCAGTGGGTGCACAACAAGATCAAGGCGGGCGAGCTGACGATCCAGCAGATGGACGTGCAGACCTACTTCTTCCGCCGCACCAACATGAACGCGCTGGGCAAGCCGCGGACCTGGACCGACCATCTGCTGTGGCACCACGCCTGCCATACCGTGGACCTGTTCCAGTACCAGACCGGCCAGACCGCCTCGCGGGTGTTCGCCCTGCAGGGGCCGATGCATCCGGATCTCGGCATCGCCATGGACATGAGCATCGGCCTGAAGGTGCCGTCCGGCGCCGTCTGCACGCTGTCGCTCTCCTTCAACAACAAGGGGCCGCTCGGCACCTTCTTCCGCTACATCTGCGACAACGGCACCTACGTCGCCCGCTACGACGATCTCGAGGACGGCGAGGGCAACCCCATCGACCTCTCCGGCGTCGCCGTCTCGACGAACGGCATCGAGCTGATCGACCGCGAGTTCTTCAGCGCCATCAAGGAGGGCCGCGAGCCCAACGCCAGCGTCGCCCAGTGCCTGCCGGCCATGGAGACCCTGGACCGTCTGGAACAGTGCCTGAACGCCGATGCCTGAGGTGACCCGCATGCCGGAGCGGCGGCTCGGCCCGTTCACCGTGTCGGCGGTCGGGCTGGGCTGCATGAACCTCTCCCACGCCTACGGCCAGCCGCCCGACGCCGCCGAGGCCGGGCGGCTGCTCAACGAGGCGCTCGACCTCGGCTACACCATGCTCGACACGGCGGCGCTCTACGGCATGGGGGCGAACGAGCGGCTGCTCGGCGAGGCGGTGGGGCACCGCCGCGGCGAGTACCTGCTGGCCAGCAAGGGCGGCATCGGCCCCAACGCGCAGGGGCAGCGCGAGATCGACGGCCGGCCGGAGATGCTGCGCAAGACCTGCGAGGACGGGCTGAAGCGGCTGCGCACCGACGTCATCGACCTCTACTACCTGCACCGCTGGGACAAGCGCATCCCCATCGAGGAGAGCGTGGGCGCGCTGGCCGACCTGGTCCGCGAGGGCAAGATCCGCGCCATCGGCCTGTCCGAGGTGTCGGCCGCCACCCTGCGCCGGGCCCACGCGGTGCACCCCGTCGCCGCCGTGCAGACCGAGTACTCGCTGTGGACCCGCAACCCGGAGATCGCCGTGCTCGACGCCTGCGCCGAGCTGGGGGCCGGGTTCGTCGCCTTCTCGCCGCTGGCCCGCGCCTTCCTCACCGGGGCGTTGCGCGACGTCTCGGCCCTGGCCCCCAAGGACCTGCGGCGCGGCATGCCGCGCTTCCAGCCGGAGACCTACGCGCAGAATCTCGCGCTGCTGGACGGCATGGCCGAGGTGGCGGAGGATGCCGGCTGCACCATGGCCCAGCTGGCGCTCGCCTGGCTGCTCGCCAAGGCGCCCCACGTCGTGCCCATCCCGGGCACGACGCGGCGCGAGCATCTGCGCGAGAACGCCGGCGCGGCGACGGTCGCGCTGGAGGCGGCGGCGGTGGCGCGCCTCGACGCGCTGATCAACCGCGAGACCGTGCGGGGGCCGCGCTACCCCGCCTCCACCCAGGTGGAGATCGACACCGAAGAGTTCGCCTGAATCGACAACGACAACTCGGGAGGTTGCCCACCATGCTGAGGACATTCGCCGCCGCCGCGCTCGCCGGCACCATCGCCTGCGGCATCGCCGCGCCAACCCAGGCCGCCGACGTCACCCTGCGCTTCGCCCACTTCTGGCCGGCCGTCGCCGAGGCCCACAAGGACCTGTTCCAGGCCTGGGCCGACACGGTGAAGAAGGAGTCGGACGGCCGCATCGCCGTCGACATCTACCCCTCGCAGACCCTGGCCAAGCCGCCGGCGCAGTACGAGGCGGTGAAGAACCGGATCGCCGACATGACGGCGACGGTGCAGGGCTACACCGCCAACCGCTTCCCGCTCACCCAGGTCGTCGAGCTGCCGGGCATCGTCAAGAACGCGGTGCACGGCTCGTGCGTCATCCAGTCCCTCTACGAGGAGGGCCTGATCGCCGACGAGTACAAGGACACCCGGCCGCTCTTCCTGTTCACCCACGGCCCGGGCCATCTCCACACCACCTCCAAGCAGATCCGCACCCCCGACGACCTCGCCGGCCTGCGCATCCGCCGGCCGACCGCCGTGGTCGCCAAGATCCTGGAGGAGGCCAAGGCCCAGCCGGTCGGCATGCCGGCGCCGGAGTCCTACCAGGCGATGCAGCGCGGCACCATCGACGGCGTGTCGCTGCCGTGGGAGGGCGTGCACTCCTTCCGCCTGAACGAGCTGGCCAAGCACCACACCGAGATCGGCCTCTACACCCTGTCCTTCATCATCACCATGAACAAGGACGTCTACGAGGGCATGCCGGCCGACCTGAAGAAGGTCATCGACAACAACTCCGGCATGAAGTGGGCGGAGAAGGCCGGCGTGGTGTTCGACCACCTCGACGATCTCGGCCGCTCGGTGGCGGTCAAGGAAGGGCACGACATCGTCACCGTCAAGGACGGCATCGAGGACCCCGCCTGGAAGCCGATCGTCGAGCGCGCCACCGAGGCCTACCTGAAGGAGCTGGAAGGCCAGGGCCTGCCGGCCCGCAAGGTCTACAGCCGCGCCAAGGAACTGGCCCAGACCTGCAAGAGCTGAGGCGGGACGGGACCGGCGCGGGGGGAACGACGCGGCGGCGTTCCCCACCGGCCGGCCCGGCACGTCGACACCCTAGGAGAGGGGATTCCTGTGAAGCTGCTCGTGGACGCGGCCTTCCGCGTGGCTCAGGCGTTGTACTTCATCGCCGGCGTGCTGCTGATCGTCATGATGCTGGTCATCCTCGCCGACGTGGTGAGCCGGAGCGCCTTCGGCTTCACCGGCGGGGCCGTCGACGTCACCTTCACCGGCGGCATCGAGATCGTCAGCTACGTCCTGTTGTTCATGGTGCTCTTCACCTTGCCCTATGCGGTGGCGCGCGGGCAGGTCATCGTCGACCTGTTCACCAACGGCCTGAGCGAGCGGACGAAGGGCGTGCTGGCCGGGGTCTACACCCTCGGCTTCGGGTTGATGGGCATCGGCATGACCATCCGCTTCGTCGAATCGGCGGAACGGGTGGCGGTGACCGGCGACACCACCCAGGACCTCCTCATCCCCATGACCTACATCTACGGCGTGACCGCCTTCGCCACCGCCGTCCTGGCGGCCCGCGGCGTGCTCGTGGCCCTCCAGCAGATCGTGGAAAGCGTCAAGCCATCATGAGCGCCCCCCTGATCGGATACATCTGCGTCGCCGGCATGCTGGTGCTGATCGCGCTGCGCTGCCCGGTGGCGCTCGCCATGGCGACGGCCGGCTTCTTCGGCTTCGCCTGGATCGTCGCCTTCGACCCCGCCATGGCGATCCTCGACAGCGGCCCCTTCGAGACGCTGTCCAACTACTCCTTCAGCCCCATCCCCATGTTCATCCTGATGGGGGTCTTCGCCTCCAAGGCGCGCATGTCGGCCGAGCTGTTCACCGGCGCCAAGACGCTGTTCGGCGGCTGGCGCGGCGGCATGGCGCTGGCGGCGATGAGCTCGTGCGGCGTCTTCTCGGCGATCTCCGGCTCGTCCCTGGCGACCGCCGCCAGCATGGCCCGCGTCGCCCTGCCGGAGATGAAGAAGAACGGCTATTCCGACGCGCTCGCCACCGGCACGCTGGCGGCCGGCGGCACGCTCGGCATCATGATCCCGCCCTCCATCGCGCTCCTGCTTTACGCGCTGGTCACCGAGCAGAGCGTCGGCGACATGTTCATCGCCGGCATCATCCCTGGCCTCTTGGGGCTGGTCCTCTACTGCTGCACCATCGCCGTCGTGGTGGCGCTGAAGCCGTCGCTGGCGCAGCCGGGCGAGCCGACGAGCTGGCGCGAGAAGGTCGCCGGCCTCAAGGGGCTGGTGCCGTTCGGCGGGATCTTCGTGTTCATCATCGGCGGCATCTACACCGGCCTGTTCACGCCGACCGAGGCGGCGGCGGTCGGCGCCGCCGGCGCCCTCGTCATCGCCCTGGTGCGCGGCATGACCTTCCAGCAGTTCGGCGAGGCCGTCGAGGAGACCCTGACCCTGTCGGCGATGATCTTCTTCATGATCATCGGCGCGGAGATCTTCGGCTATTTCCTGTCGGTCTCGCGCATCTCCTTCTCGCTCGTCGAGATCGTCCAGGGCTGGAACCTGCCGCCGCTGGCCGTGCTGCTGTGCATCCTTGCGCTCTACGGCGTGCTGGGCTGCGTCATGGACAGCATCGCCATGCTGCTGCTGACGGTGCCGGTGGTCTATCCCCTGGCCCAGGCGGCCGGCTTCGACCCCGTCTGGTTCGGCATCGTCACGGTGATCACGGTGGAGATGGGGCTGATCACCCCGCCCGTCGGCATGAACGTGTTCGTCATCAAGTCGGTGGCCCCGGAGGTGCCGATCGCCGACATCTTCCGCGGGGTCATGCCCTTCGTCGTGTCGGACATCGTCCGGCTGGCGCTGCTGATCCTGTTCCCGAGCCTGGCGCTGGCCCTGCTCTGAGGATCGGAAAGGAGCCCGTCATGAGCACCTACGAGTGGCGTCCCGAGCTGAGCGTCGGCGCGCCGGACATCGACGCCGAGCACCAGGAGCTGTTCCGCCTGCTGCACCGGCTGGAGGCCGCCGACGTCTCGGAGGCGGTGCTGTCCGACATCATCGACCATCTCGAACATTACGCGCGCGACCACTTCGCCCACGAGGAGGCGCTGATGCGGCGCTGGGCCTACCCCGGCCTGGACGACCACATGAGGCGCCACCGCCTGTTCGCGGAATGGCTGAACGCGGTGAAGATGGCCTACGAGCGCTCGGCCGAGACGCCCTTCGAGATCGGCGCCACGGTCAACGACTTCCTCGGCCGCTGGCTGGTGGAGCACGTGCAGACCGAGGACATGCGCTACCGCGACCACATCCTGCGCAGCCGGGCGGACCGGACGCCGGGCGCCGGCGCGTGAGCGGTCCGCAGCGGACCCGCTGGCCGGTGGTCCTGACCGCCCTGGCCGGCGGCATCGTCGCGTCGCTCCACCTCGGCAAGGTGCCGCCGGCGGTGCCCTTCCTGCGCGGCGAGCTGGGCCTCGACCTGGTGGAGGTCGGCTTCGTCGTCTCGACCTTCAACGTGCTGGGCATGCTGCTGGCCCTGGTGGTCGGAGTCACCGCCGACCGGGTGGGACGCCGCCGCCTGATCGCCGCCGGCCTGCTGTGCCTCGCCGCCGGCGGCGCGGTCGGCGCGCTGAGCCACGGGCTGGCGGCCCTGCTGTTCAGCCGCTTCGTCGAGGGCATCGGCTTCATCGCCGCGGTCGTCGCCCTGCCGGCCGTGGTGATGGCGTCGGCGTCGGAGCGGGACCGCCCCTTCGCGCTGTCCCTGTGGAGCGTCTTCATGCCGGCGGGCATGGCGCTGGCCCTGGTGCTGGCGCCCGGCATCCTGACGGCCGGCGGCTGGCGCGGCCTGTGGTGGGCGATCGCCGGCCTGTCGCTGCTGGCGCTGCTGCTGGTCGACCGGGCGGTGGCGCGGGTGGCGCTGCCGCAGCGCCCGGCCGGCACGCCGCTGCGGGTGCTGGTCGAGACGGTGGCCCGGCCGGGCCTGCTGCTCCTCGGCCTCGCCTTCGCCGCCTACGCCTTCCAATGGGTGTCCCTGATGGTGTGGCTGCCGACCTTCCTGGCGGCCGACCTCGGCGCCGCGCCGGCGACGGCGGCGCTGCTGACGGCGCTGGTCATCGTCGTCAACGTGCCGGGAAACCTGTCCGGCGGCTGGAACCTGCGGCGCGGCGTGGCGCCGGGCCGGCTGATCGCCGCCGGCTCCGCCGGCATGGCGCTGGCGGCGCTGGGCATCTTCAGCCACGCCGTGCCGGACGTGGCGCGCTACGGCCTGTGCCTGGTGTTCTCCTTCACCGCCGGCATGATCCCCTCCAGCCTGTTCGCCGGCGCCCCCGGCCACGCCCCGTCGCCCGGCCACATGGGCGCCGCCAACGGCATCCTCATGCAGGGCTCGGCCCTCGGCCAATTCCCCGGCCCGCCGGTCATCGCCGCCGCGGTGGCCGCGGCCGGCGGCGACTGGGGCGGGGCGCGCTGGCCGCTGCTCGCCGCCGCGGTCCTGACCGTCGCCGCCGGGGTCGGGGCGGCGCGGCTGGCCCGGCGCCGCGCGGTGGCGCCGGCGGAATGAGGGCGTCGGACGGCCGCTGACACGCCGGCGCGGGGTTGGCGGCCCGCCCGGCGATCACCCGGGGGGCCGGCACGCGGAGGCCATGGTGTGCCCAGCACCCTGCCTCGATGCGCCGGGCTACCGCAGCGGCAGGGCGACCACGAGGTCCGGCCAGGGCGCACCGTCGGCCAGGGTCGCCGTCACCCGCACCAGGTCCGGCAGCCGGTTCGTCCGCTCCCAGCGCGGCGACCAGCGCGGCCCGTCGTCGTCCACGCCCGCTCCGAAATAGGCGAAGGACACGCCCGTCAGCCCGTCCAGGAGCGCCGTCCGGCGCTCCGGCCCGCCGCCCGGCGGGGCGACGGACAGGTCGAGGCGCAGTGCCCCGGGCGGCCCCGCGGCCGACACCGTCACCCGGAGGGGCCCGCCGACGATGGCGTCCACCGGCCGGGTGGCGAGGAAGGAGACCGCCGACGGCCCGCCGGCGAAGACGGCGGGCACCGGGCCGCCGACCGCCACCAGGCGCGCCGGCAGCGCCTGCATCAGGGCCTGGCGGATCAGCGCGTGGGCGGTGGCGGTGCGCTCCAGGCGGTCGAGCCGGCGGTCGCCGGCCTCCCAGGCGCGCCGGCCGAGATGCAGCCCGCCCGCCGCCATCGCCACCGCGGCCCCCACCAGGGTGACGGTGAGCAGCACCTCGAGCAATGTGAAGCCGGCGGCGCGGTGACCGGTCACGGCGGGAGCCCCGGAATCGCGGCGTCGGCCGGAGCGGCGGCGACGGCGGCGGCGCGCAGGGTCGTCAGGGCGAGCGAGCGGCGGGGGTCGCCCCAGGTCACCTCGGCGGTGACGCGGAAGAGGCCGGCCCCGGCGTCGGCAGCGACCTCCTGCACGGCCAGGGTCCAGGCGAAGCCGTCGCCGTCGCCGTCGCCGCTGCGGTGCGTGCCGTCGGCCAGCGCCGGGGCGGCGTCGACGGCGGCCAGCAGGGAGCGCGCGCGCTCCACCGCGAACACCCGCTCCGGCGCCGCCCCGGCGGTGCGGGCGGCGAGGGCGGCGACGCGGAACACCAGCACCGAGACCGCGGCGATCAGGGTCAGCGCCACCACCGCCTCCAGCAGGGTGAAGCCGGCGCGGTCACGGCGGACCGCCCGCCTCCACCCGCACCAGCCCGGTCGGCCAAAGCGTCCGGACACGAACCGCGTTCCTCCCGTCGGACAGAAGCACCGAGCCGCCGGCGGAGCTGCCGTCGGCGTGGAAGCGTATCGCCCCTCCGGCCGCGCCGTCCACGGTGACCGTCAGGCCGGCCGGCAGGGTCGTCGCGCCGCCGCCGTCGGCGCGGTAGCGGCGTGCCGTCCCGTCCAGCGTCACGGCGGCGTCCCGGTTGCCGGCGAGCGCCGCGGCGCGGGCGGCGCGCAACGCCCGGGCGAGGTCCTCGGCCGCCGCGGCGGGATCGGCGCCGCGCCGGCCCAGGCCGAGGGCGCCGGCGATCCCGGCCGACAGCAGCGCCAGCAGCACCAGGACGAGCAGCGTCTCGACCAGGGTGAAGCCGTCGGCGCCGCGCCTACCAGCTCGTGACGTCGCGGTTCTCGCCGTCGCCTCCCACGGTCTGGTCGGCGCCCAGGGTGTAGAGGTCGAAATCGCCGTGCTGGCCGGGGATGCGGTAGACGAAGGACTGGCCCCACGGGTCCTTCAGGGCGTCGAGCTTCTTCAGATAGGGGCCGTTCCAGCCCGATACGCCCGACGGCCGCTCGACCAGCGCGGTCAGCGCCTCCTGCTGGGTCGGGTAGCGGCCGACCTCCAGCCGGTAAAGGTCGAGCGCCCCCGCCAGGGTCTCCAACTGCACCGCCGCCATCTTCTGCTTGGCCGAGCCGAGCTGGCGGAAGAGCTGCGGCGCCGCCAGCACCGCCACCACCATGCCGAGGATGACCAGCACCAGGAGCATCTCCAGAAGCGTCACCCCGCGCTCGTCGCGCCTGCGCCGTCGTGCCGTCATGGGACTCCCGTTCCTACCCTTCGGAGGTATGTGAGCCGCGCCATCGCAGCGGCGCAAGCGGATTTTGTGCGTGTTCGTGCGCCGGCGGGTTCTGAAATGCCGGTTGAAAGATCTGAAGATCAAAAAATGGGGAGAACAAAAAATATTCTTTCTTATGTTCTTTCAATCTTCAGATCTTCGTGTTCGAAAACCCGCGCATCATCCGGCCAATGTTCCGAGGCTGAGGATCGGCAGCAGGACGGCGACGATGATGCCGCCGACCACCAGCGCCAGCACGACCGTCAGCAGCGGCACCAGCAGCGCCGTCAGGCGGCGGGTGCGGCGGTCGACCTCGCGGTCGGCGATGGCGGCGACCTCGGCCAGGGCCGGGCCGAGCCGGCCGCTCGCCTCGCCGATGCGGACGATCTGCGCCGCCATGGGCGGGAAGCGGCCGGTGGCGGCGAACGGGGCGGCGAAGCCGCGGCCGGCCGCCACCTCCCGTTCGACGGCGGCGACGGCGTCGGCCAGCGCGGCGTTGCGCAGGGCGGAGCGGGCGATCGGCAGCGCCTGGGTCATCGGGATGCCCTGGGCCAGCAGCGGCCCCAGCATGTGGGCGAGGCGCGCCGTCTCCGCCTGGCGCAGGATGCCGCCGACCACCGGCAGGGCGAGGAGCCGGCGGTCCTGCGCCAGCCGCCCGGCGGGCCGGCGGCGGCGGTGGAGCAGCAGCAGCCCGCCGGCGCCGGCCGCCAGCGCCGGCAGCCACCAGAACCGGGCGGCCGCGTCGCCGAGCGCCAGCAGCGCCGCCGTCGCCCAGGGCAGGGCGACGCCGGCGCCGTCGAAGACGTCGCGGAAGCCGGGCAGCACGACGGTGACGATGATCATGAGCGACAGCGCCACCGTCACCGTCAGCACCGCCGGGTAGGCCAGCGCGGCGCGCAGCCGTTCGCGCGCGTCCTCGGCGCGCTCCAGGTGGTCGGCGGCGGTGGTGGCGGCGGCGGCGAGGCGCCCGGCGAGCTCGCCGGCGCGCACCATGCCGAGCGTGAAGCCGTCGATCCGCGCCCCTTGCGCCGTCAGCGCGTCGGCCAGCGTCGCGCCGGCGCGCACCCGCTCGCGCGCCCGGCGCAGGACGGCGGCGGCGCGGCGGTCGGCGAGCGCCGCGGCGGCGGTGTCGAGCGCCTGGTCGAGGCTCAGCCCGGCGTTCGACAGCATGGCCAGCGAGCGCAGCGCCAGCGCCAGGGCGCGCGGGTCGAGGCGCGGTCCCGGGCGGGCCGCGGCCGCGGCGGCGCCGGCGGCGGCCGGCTCGATCGCCAGCGGCAGCCAGCCCTCGGCGCGGAGCTGCTGCACGAGGGCCGGCTCGTCGGCCGCCTCGGCGACGCCGTGGCGCGGCTCGCCGCCGGCGCCGACCGCCCGGTAGCGGAAGGTCGGCATCGCCTCACGCCTCCCGCGTCACCCGGAGGACCTCCTCCAGGGTGGTCTCGCCGGCCAGCGCCTTGAGCAGCCCGTCCTCGTGCAGGGGGCGCAGGCCGCCGGCCACGGCGATGCGCTGCAACTCGTGGCTGTCGGCCTGGCGCAGCACGGCGCGGCGCAGCTCCTCGTCCATCACCAGCACCTCGGCGACCACGCAGCGGCCGTGGAAGCCGGTGCCGTCGCAAGCATGGCAGCCGCGCGGCCGGAACAGCCGGCGCTCCGCGCCGGGCGGCGCCAAGCGGTCGAGGGCGAGGCGTTCGGCCAGCTCCGGCGGCACGGCGATCGCCTCGCGGCAGTGCGGGCAGAGGCGGCGGACCAGGCGCTGCGCGGCGATGCCGACGACCGTCGAGGCGATGAGGTAGTCGGGCACGCCCATGTCGCGAAGCCGGGTCACCGTGCCGGCGGCCGAGGTGGTGTGCACCGTCGACAGCACGAGGTGGCCGGTCAGCGCGGCCTGGGCGGCGATCTCCGCCGTCTCGCCGTCGCGGATCTCGCCGACCATGACGATGTCGGGGTCCTGGCGCAGGATCGCCCGCAGCACCCTGGCGAAGTCGAGGCCGATGCCCGGGCGCACCGGCACCTGGGAGATGCCGGCGAGCTGGTACTCGACCGGGTCTTCGACGGTGACGATGTTGCCGGTGGCGTCGTTGAGGCGCAGCAGCGAGGCGTAGAGGGTGGTGGTCTTGCCGCTGCCGGTCGGCCCGGTCACCAGCAGGATGCCGTTGGGCCGCGCCAGCAGGTCGAGGTAGCGGCCGAGCGCGTCGGCGCCGAAGCCGAGATCCGCCAGGTCGAAGATCGCCGCGCTGCGGTCGAGCAGCCGCAGCGCCACCTTCTCGCCGTGCAGGGTCGGCAGGGTGGAGACGCGGATGTCGACGTCGCGGCCGCGCACCGCCAGGCGGATGCGCCCGTCCTGGGGCAGCCGCCGCTCGGCGATGTCGAGGCGGGCCATCACCTTGACGCGCGACACCACCGCCGCGGCCCAGCCCGGCGGCGGCGGGTCGAGCGGGCGCAGCAGCCCGTCGACGCGGATGCGGATGCGCAGCCCCTCGGGCTGGGGCTCCAGGTGGATGTCGGAGGCGCGGGCGGCCACCGCGTCGGCGATCAGCCGGTTGACGAAGCGGATGACCGGCGCCTCGCCGGCGAGGTCCTTCAGGCGTTCGGCGTCGGCGTCCTCGGCGGCGTCCTCGGCCGCCTGCACCGCGCTCTCGGCGCCGTCGCCCTGGGCGTACAGCCGCTCCAGCGCCGCCTCCAGCTCGCCGGCGACGGCGACGCGCCGGTCGACGCGGCGGCCCACCGCCCAGGCCACCGCCTGGGCGGTGAAGCCGTCGAAGGGGTCGGCCATCGCCAGCACCACCGCGTCGCCCGACGCCGCCACCGGCAGCACCGCCCCGGCGCGCAGGAAGTCGGCGGACAGCGTGTCGGCGAACAGCGGCGCGCCGGGGTAGTCGGCGGCCTCGAGCAGCGGCAGGCCGGCGACGGCGGCCAGCGCCTCGGCGACGTGGCGGTCGGCCAGCAGGCCGAGGCTGGCCAGGGTCGGCGCCAAGCGGCCGCGGGTCACCGCCGCCGCCCGGCGCGCCCGGTCGAGCGCTGCGGGATCGAGCAGCCCGCGCTCCAGCAGGACCGCGGCGAGGCGGTCGTCGGGGGAGGTCATGGCGGCAGCCGGGCGGTGTGGCGTCCTCTCCCCGGAGGGGTTGGCGGAGCGACGCATGTCTCGGAAAGCGAAGCGGCTCGGTTCTCCCCCGGCGGGGCGGCTACCGTATGCACATGTCCACCGTTGGGTGATCCGACCTGACCCTCCCTCGGCTCCGCCGGGGGAGGGTGGCCGCGCGGCGGCCGGGTGGGGGCGGGGTTCCGCAAGAATTCCTCGCGTCCACTGTGCAATACAGGAGCGCCGGCGGCGCCGTAAGCACCGTGCCCCCTCCCTCCCGGCCTGCGGCCGGGCCCCTCCCTCCCCCGCCGGGGGCGAGGGAGGGCCTGTGGCGTCGCACCGTGAAAGATGTGTGCACACCGTAGCGGCAGGGTCGGGGGAGGGACCATGTGCCCCGGAGCAGAGCGGTGAGGATGGTGGTACTCCGGCATGTGTGCATCCCGTGGCCTGCGACGCGGGGGAGGGGCGGGGTGGGGGCGAAACGTAACATTCCCGACGGCGTCCCGCCTAGCCGATCAGCAGCGGGCCGTGGAGCCAGACGACCCAGGTGCCGAGCGCCAGGCACGGTCCGAAGGGGATCGCCATGGCCGCCTCGGCGCGCCGTCCCGCCGCCACGGCGGCCGCCGCCACGGCGAGACCGGCCAGCCCGGCGACGAGCAGGACGGTCGGCAGCCCGGCGGCGGTCACCCAGGCGCCGGCCGCCGCGAACAGCTTGACGTCGCCGCCGCCCAGCCCGTCGCGCCGGCGCAGCCGCCGGTAGAGGGCGCGCACCGCGGCGAGCGACGCGTAGCCGGCCGCGGCACCCAGCGCGTGGTCGAGCGGGTCGGCGCCGGCGACGGCGGCGACGGCGATGCCGGCGGCGACCAGCGGCAGGGTCAGCGCGTCGGGCAGCAGCCAGCAGCGCAGGTCGATCGCCGCCAGCGCCAGCAGGGCGGCGCCGAGCCCGACCGTCGCCCACAGCAGGGCTCCTCCCGGCATCACCGCCCACGCCCACAGGGCGAGCGGCGGTGCGGCGAGGAGGACGGCGCGGTCGCGGCGGAGCAGTGGCGTCACGGGCGGTTTCCTAAGTATCGCCGCCGTCGGCGCGGCGCCACAGCAGGAGCGCGGGACGCCGGTCGGCGGCGACGGCCGCCACCGCCTCGCGGACGAACCGCGTGCCGTCGGGCAGGCGGCCTTCGCTGCGGATGCGGTAGAGGGCGCGGGCGGCGGCCGGCCGGCTGGCCCAGGTCCGCGCCCCGGCGTCGGCGACGATGGCGGCCATGGCGGCGGCCACGGCGGGCGGGGCGGCGTCGGCGACGACCCGCTCGGCGCCGGTGAAGACGGTGACGTACGGCGCGACGGCGGCGAGCAGGTCCGGCGTCATGCCGAGCACCCCCGCCGCCTCGTCGGGCTGGGCCAGCGGCCCGTCCTTGGGCGGCGCCAGCCCGGCGGCGCGGTAGTCGTCGGCCTCGGCGCCGCCGTTGCGGCGCAGGGAGTCGCCGTCGCGGTAGTCGGCGAGGCGGGCGGCCATGGCGGAGGCCGCGGCGGCGGCGAGGCCGGCGTGCCGGAACAGCGCCCGCAGGACCGCCTCCGGCGCGGCGTTGAGATCGATGCGGCCATACTCGTCGTCGATCCGGACCAGGGCGGCGCCGGCGCCGAGGTCGATCCGCCGCACCCTGGGGGACGCGGCGCCGCGGCCGAGGTCGAACAGGGCGGCGTGCACCCCGGCGTCGGCCAGCGCCTCGGCGACGGCGCCGCCGACGTGGCCGCGGGTGGCGAGCGCCGCGGCGCGGGTCTCGCCGCCGAGCGCCGCGGCGAGCGCCGCCAGCAGGGTGACGGCCCACACCGCCAGCACCAGGGCGAAGCCGCGGTCGTCCATCGGCCGCCCCCTAGCGGATGCGCGTCTCGAGGTCGCGGAGGAGGCGCAGGCGGCCCCTCAGCTCCTCGGTGATCAGGCGGGCGTCGGCGGGCGTGCGCACCACCCGGGGGGTCAGCAGCACCAGCAGCTCGGTGCGCTCGTTGACGTCCTCCACCGACTTGAAGATGTTGCCGACCACCGGCACCTCCGAGAGGATGGGGATGCCGGTGGTGCCGTTGCCCTTGCGGTCGCGGATCAGGCCGCCCAGGCCGATGGTCTGGCCGTCCGCCACGGCGATGACGGAGCTGACGCGGCGCTGCTGGATGGTCGGCGAATCGATCTCGGAGCTGGTGGTCTTGATGACGTCGCTGACCTCCTGCTGGATCTCCAGGGTGATCATGCCGCTGTCGTTCACCCGCGGCGTCACCTCCAGGATGACGCCGGTGTCGTAGAGCTGGACACTGCTGACCAGCGGCGCGTCGGCGCTCTCGACGCTCTGGGCGATGCGGGTGACCACCGGCACCTGGTCGCCCACCTGGATGCGGGCGGTGCGGTTGTTGAGCACCGCCAGGGTCGGCGACGAGATCACCTGGACGTTGGAGACGTCTTTGAGCGCCCGGACGATGACGTTGACGTTGTTGGTGTCGCCGCCGGTGAAGATCGACAGGCCGGAGGTCAGCGGCGCGAAGGCGCCGTCGGTGCCGGTGGCGAACTGCAGCTTGACGTCGCCGGTGCGGAAGAACCACTCCACCCCGTAGGCGAGGTTGTCGTTCAGCACCACCTCGACGATGGTCGCCTCGATCACCACCTGGAGCGACGCCGTGTCGAGCTCCGACAGCATGGTCAGGATCTTGCGGTAGACCGACGGGGTGGCGCGGATGACGAGGGCGTTGCGCGACATGTCGGGAACGAAGGTCGCCCGGTCCCGCCGGTCCGGCGCGGACGCGGTGTCGGCGTCCGTCCGCTCGTCGAGCGCGGAGCCGATCCCGGGGGCGGCCCCGGGGGCGGTCCCGGCACCGGCCGCGGCGCCCTCGGCGGGCAGCGCCGCCGCCTCGACCGCGGGGATCGCCCCGCCGGCGCCGCTCCGCGCCGCGGGCCGGCGCCGGCCGCCGTAGATCTCGCTGAGCACGGCGGCCAGCTCGTCGGCGCGCTGGTGCTGCAGGCGGTAGACGTAGCTCTGCACCTCGTCCGGGTCGGCGACGTCGAGGCGCTGCACCCATTCCGCCACCTTGGCCAGGTAGGCGCGCTGGGGCGTCACCGCCAGCACGGCGTTGAGCCGTTCGACGGGCACCAGCCGCACGGCGGCGGCGGTCGCGTCGGCGCCCTGGATGGCGAACACCTCGTGCAGTTCGGTGACGACCTGGGAGGCCCGCGCGGTGTCGAGGCGGAACAGGCCGAACGACTTGCCGGCCAGCCAGTCCACGTCGAACATGGCGACGAGGTCGAGCAGGGTGCGCTGGCTGCTGCGCGGGCCGCCGAGGATCAGCAGGTTGCGCTCGGCGTCGACGCGCAGGAGGTCGGCCGCGTCGGCGAAGGGTTCGAGGATGCGCGCCATCTCCGCCGCCGGGACGTACTGCAGCGGCACCACGGCGATCTCGGCGGCCTCCGCCGCGTCCGGGCTGTGGACCAGCCGCACCCGGCCGGCGCGGCGGAAGTCCTTGCCGGCCGGCACCACCTGGTAGACCTGCCCGGTCGCGGTGAGCGCCGCGCCGTTGAGGGCCAGCGCGTCTTCCAGCAGCGACAAGAGCGCCCCGCGCGGCACGGGATCGGCGGTCTGCAAGGTCACCGCTCCCTTCACGTCGGGGTGCAGCGTGTAGCTGAGCTTCAGGATGTCGCCGAGCACCGCCTGCACCACCTCGCGCAGGTCGGAGTTGACGAAGTTGACGGTGTAGCGCTCCTCCGCCGCGCCGGCGGGCGGCGTCGGCGCCGGGCCGGGGTCGCGGACGAGGCGTCCCGTCCCGGGCAGCCGCAGGTCGGCGACGCGCGCCGCCGCCGGCGCCGCCT
Organism: Azospirillum sp. ST 5-10; assembly: GCF_051225715.1. Lineage (NCBI taxonomy): Bacteria > Pseudomonadati > Pseudomonadota > Alphaproteobacteria > Rhodospirillales > Azospirillaceae > Azospirillum > Azospirillum sp. ST 5-10. The sequence continues at coordinate 63,271 of NZ_JBPJSP010000026.1, read as the reverse complement.
GGATGCCGGCCGGCCAGCCGGCCGTCGGCACCGGCGCCAGCACCGTCGGGGCGGCGCCCGTCGGCGGCGGAGCGGTCGGCGCCGCCGGCGGCGGAGCGGGCGTGGTGTCACAGCCGGCGAGGGCGAGCCAGACGGCCCAGACGGCGAGCGGGCGGAGGAGGCGCAGGCACGACAAAGGAGAGATTCCTGTGGGGGCGGGGGCGGACGCGCGGGTCATGGCTTGGCGCGGGCGCCCGGTTCGGTGAGGGGCAGCGACACCTCGACGGGACCGTTGCGCACGGTGACGGCGCGCGGCTCCACGGCGACGATCTCCCAGCCGGCCACCCGGTCGCCGGGTTCCGCCCGGACCACCGCGCCGCGCGTCGCCGGCTTGAGGAGGACGAGCTGGCGGCGGTCGGAACGGATGACGCCGTGCAGGGTGAAGGGCGGGGTGCGCGCCGGCGGTGCCGCGGCCGGCTGCGGCGCCGCCGGCGGTCGGCGGTCGGGGATGAAGAGGGGACGGTCGAGGATGGCGGCGAAGTCGGCCAGCGCGGGCGACGGCAGGGACGGCGGGGGCGGTGCCGGCGACACCGCCTCCGGCGGCGCCGGGCTGGAGGAGGAGGGCGACGGCGCCGCCGCCCAGGTCAGGACCATGGCCAGCGCCGCGGCTGCCGCCAGCGCGCCGCCGAGGACGCGGGCCGTCACGGCTGCCTCGCGTAGCCATGGACGTCGAGCGCCAGCAGCAGCGGCGGGCCGCCCGGGGCGGTGGCCGCGCCGCGCGGCTGCGACACCTCCGCGCCTTCGACGAAGAGCAGCGGGCGCGCCGTCTCGACCGCGTGCAGGAGGGCGACGATGCCGTCGAGCCGGCCCTCCAGGCGCAGGCGCACGGCGATGCGGGTCATGCCGTCCTGCGCCACCGGGTCGAGGATCTGCAGGCTGGTCAGCGCCGTGCCGTGCGCCTGCGCGGCGTTGCGCAGCCACTGCTGCAGCTCGGCGCCCGCCACCGCCGGGGTGTCCTGCGGCAGGAAGGTCGGTTCGGCGCGCTGGCGCCGCTGCAGCGCCGCGAGACGCTGCTCCAGCGCCGGCCGTTCGGCGATCAGCCGGCGGTAGCGGTCGGCGCGGTCGCGCAGGTCGCGCGCCGTCTCCGCCTCGGCCAGCGCCGCGTCGACCAGCGGCGCGCCGGCGAGCCGCCAGCCGGTCGCCAGCAGCAGGCCGAGGAGCCCCAGCGCCAGCGTGCGCCGGACGACGGGGGACAGGGTCATGGCCGGCCGGCGTCCTTGGGCACCTGCAGGGAGATCTGGAACTGCTCGACCCCGGTCGCCGGGTCGAGGGTCAGCGGCGCCCGGAAGCGGACCTCCGCGAACAGCGGCCGGTCCTCCAGCGCGCCGACGAGCGCGGAGGCGGTGCGCGACGCGCCGACGAGGTCGAGCCGCCCTTCGGCCAGGGCGAGGCGGGTCAGCCAGGTGTCGTCGGGAAGCGTGTCGGTCAGCTCGCGCAGGACGGACAGGAAGGGGGGCTCGGCCGCCTTGCGGGCGCGCAGGCGGCGGTCGAGCGCCTCCAGCCGCTCCACGCCGCCGCGCAGTTCGGCCGTGCTCTCGGCCTGGGCCCGCAGCGCCGCCAGCGCGCGCCGGGCCTCCTCGGTCGCCGCCGCCTGCCGGTAGAGCCCGGCGCCGGCCGCGGCGACCAGCACCGCCGCCGCCACAGCGGCCAGCGCCCCGGCGCGCCGCCCGCCGCCCGGCCGGCGCCGTTCCGGCGGCAGCAGGTCGAAGCCGACCGGCGTCCCGCCGTCGCCGGCGGCGCCGAGCGAGCGCACCCGCAGCCCGGCCCGCTCGGCCAGCGCCAGGGCCGCCTCCACCTCGCGGCGCAGCACGACGGCGAGGTCGATGCGCAGCCGGCCGCCGTCCGGCGACCGTCCGGCCACGGCGAAGTCGAAGTGGATCTGGTCGGGTGCGAAGGGGGTCTGGCGGTCCATCTCGTAGGCCAGCAGGCCGCGCAGGTCGGATTCCGCGACGGCCGGCACCTCGATCGTCTTGCGCAGGACGAGGTCGGCGCCCAGCCGGACGTCGACGGAACCGCCGTGCCGCCCCAGCGCCGCCTCGCTGTCGCGCGGCGCCTGCGCCACCAGCGTCCCGTCGGCACGGTGCAGCGCCGCCGCGCCGCCGGTCAGCTCCAGCACCAGCCGGCCGCCGCCGCGGCGCAGCGGGCCGGCGCAGGCGGCGGCGGCGTCGGTGAGCTCGCGCGTCCACCAGGACCAGAAGGCCCCGACCGCCTTGCCCGCTTCGACCATGGCGACGCTCCTTCCCCTCGGCCCGGCCCGCCCGGGTTCCCCACTGTAGCCGAAAGCTGTTGGAAGCGCACATAAAACAACCCGCCTTGCCGAACTCGGCGAGTGATGATAGCGTCTGGCGAAGTGTAGGGCAGATTGTGCGCCGAGATACTGTTGGATCGCCGCCGGTAGCCCTAGTAGAGCGGGGGTGGTTCGCAGTAACCGTGCCGTCGCGGCAACGTTTACATTCGTCAAAAAGGCATGGCAATGACATCCAAGGATCCGGAGATCCCGCCCGTTCCCGACGCCGATGCGCCGCGGCCGGACCGCCGTCGCCTTCTCCAGGCCGGCGCGGCGGCGGCGGCCGCCCTCGGCCTCGGCGGCGGCAGCGGCGCGCTGCCGGGAATCGCCCGCCCGGCGCAGGCACGGACCAACGCGCACCCCAACATCCTGTTCATCATGGTGGACGAGCAGCGGGCGCCGATGCCCTATGAATCGGCGGCTCTCGGCTCGTTCCGCAACACCTATCTGACGACCCAGCGCGACTTGGCGCTGGGCGGCGCCAGCTTCCAGCGGCACTACGCCGGGTCGATCGCCTGCGTGCCGGGGCGGGCGACGCTCTACACCGGGCACTACCCGTCGCTGCACGGCGTCAGCCAGACCGACGGCGCCGCCAAGTCGGCCTTCGACCCCGACATGTTCTGGCTGCACCCCAGCACGGTGCCGACCATGGGCCACTATTTCCGCGCCGCCGGCTACCGCACCTTCTGGCGGGGCAAGTGGCACGTGTCGGAGGAGGACATGCACGTCCCCGGCACGCGCACCCAGGTCGCCACCTACGACGACGACGGCAACCGCCTGCCGGAGGCGGAGAAGTACTATCAGGTCGCCAACCAGCTCGACCGCTACGGTTTCGACGGCTGGGTCGGCCCGGAGCCGCACGGCTCCAATCCGCTGAACAGCGGCGGTTCGGCCGCCCAGGGCAAGCGCGGGCGCGACATCGGCATCGCCGAGCAGTTGGTCGAGCTTCTGGACTCCCTGGACGCCCAGCCGACCGGCCAGCCCTGGTTCATCATGGCGTCGTTCATCAACCCGCACGACATCGCGCTGTGGGGCTTCTTCGCCCGGGCCGCCGCCAACCTCGCCGGCACCTACGACTTCACCGTCGGCGACCATGTGCCCACCGACCTGTTCGAGCAGGCGTTCGCGGCGTCCCGCGCGGAAACCCTGGCCGGCCGCAAGCCGACGGTGCAGGAGAGCTACCGCACCTCCTACTCCAGCTTCATGCAGCCCACCCTCGTCACCGAGGACTATTTCCGGCTGTACTACCAGCTCCACGAGAAGGTCGACCAGGAGATCGCCAAGGTCATCGCCCGGCTCGACGCCTCGCCGGAGAAGAACGACACCATCGTCGTCTTCACCTCCGACCACGGCGACCTGCTCGGCTCGCACGGCGGCCTCTTCCAGAAATGGTACACGATGTACGAGGAGGCGCTGCGGGTGCCGCTCGTCGTCCGCAACGAGCGGTTCGTCCCGGCTGGGCGGACGCTGTCCCTGCCGACCAGCCATGTCGACCTCCTGCCGACCCTGCTGGGCCTCGCCAACCTCGACGCCGAGGCGCTGCGCGCGCAGATCGCCGCGGACTTCAGCGACGCCCTGCCGCTGGTCGGGCGCGACCTGTCGCCGCTGATCCGCGGCGAGGTGTCGGAAGACGCCCTGAACGAGCCGATCTACTACATGTCCGACGACGACCCCAGCCGTGGCCTGAACCAGGTCAACTTCATCGGCCTCGACTACGCCTCGGTGGTGGAGCCCGGCAGCGTCGAGGCGGTGGTCGCCGAGATCGACGGGCGGCTGTGGAAGTACGCCCGCTATTTCGAGAACCCGCAGGGCTGGAGCGATCCCGGCACGCCGGGCCAGAGCGGGGTGCGCGACGTCGTCGACCGCAACCTGGTTCCGGCCGACGACGTGGCGGGAACCAAGCCGGTGCTCTACCAGCGCAGGACGACCACCTGCCCGGCGCCCGACGAGTACGAGATGTACGACGTGACCGGGGACCCGATGGAATTGAACAACCTCGCCGGCACCGGCCACGTCATGGAGGCGCGGCTGCGGGCGCTGCTGCTGCAGCAGTGCGTCCAGAAGCGCCTGACCCCGACCAGCGGCACCGTCGCCGGCCAGCCCGCCTGCGGCGGCGGGACGAGCTGCGGCTGATCCCGTGCCGAAGCGGCGTGCCGGCTCCGCCATCCCCTGTTCATGGGATGGCGCCGCCGCGACCGGCCCCCCTATAGTCGGTCGTTCGGCGACCGGGCAGGGGAGGGGGCCGGTGGAGCGAGGCATTTCCGTGATCCTGGTGGAGGACGACGCTCCCACCCGCGACTTCCTCGCGGCCTCGCTCGCCGCCGGCGAGGGCATCGACCTGCTGGCCTCCGCCGGCTCGCTGGCGGAGGCGCGCGACGCCCTCGACCGGGCGCGGCCGGCGGTGCTGGTCACCGACCTCAAGCTGCCGGACGGCCACGGCACCGAGCTGATCCGCGAGGTGCGCCGGCGCTATCCCGACACCGAGATCATGGTGATCTCGGTGCTCGGCGACGAGCTCACGGTGATGGAGGCGGTGCGCGCCGGCGCGTCGGGCTACATCCTCAAGGACGCCCGGCCGATCGACCTGATCGCCGCGGTGCGCGACCTGATGGAGGGGCGCTCGCCGATCTCCGCCTCGATCGCCCGCCACATCATCCGCCAGGTCCACGGCGCCCCGGCGGCCCCGCCCGAAGATCCCAAGCCGCTGCTGACGGCGCGCGAGATGGACATCCTCTGGGGCATCGCCAAGGGCTTCACCTACAACGACATCGCCGACCGCCTGGGGATCAGCCGGCAGACGGTGCCCAGCCACATCAAGAACATCTACCGCAAGCTCGAGGTCAATTCGCGCAGCGAGGCGGTGTTCACGGCCGTCGAGCTGAAGCTGATCAAGCTGTCGGACTGAGGCGATGGCCGGCCGGATCGCCGAGGCCCCGGGCGCACCCGCATCGGCGCGGCGCCGGCTCGGGCTGATCCTCGCCTGCGTCGCGGCGCTGCTGGCCGGGCTGGCCCTCGTCCTCGTCCCGCAGCCCGAACCCGACGCGGTGGCGCCGATCGGCGAGGCGGAGTTCTTCCGCCTCGCCGACATCGACGCGCCGGCGCCGGATGGGGACGGCACGATGCGGGCGCTGCCGCACCGCTGCCTCAGCGGGTCCGAGGCCGCGCCCTGCGCCGGTCTCTACCGCGTCACCTTCCGCTATGACGCCGTGGCGGGGGAGGAGTGGTCGCTCTACGTGCCCACCTACGGCACCCGCCTCAAGCTGTGGATCAACGGCGTCTTCCTCGCCGACACCCGGCGCTTCCGCACCGGCGCCGTCATCAACCACGCGGGACCGCTGATCGCCTCGCTGCCCGGATCGCTCCTCAGGCCCGGCGAGAACCGGCTGGACATCCGCCTGGAGGCGTGGAGCCGCCCCGGCGGCTTCCTCGATCGCCTCTATGTCGGGCCGGACGACGCGCTGCGGCCAGCCTATCTCGTCCGGGAGACGCTGTTGGGCACGCTGCCGCGGCTGCTGGTGGCCTGGCAGGCGGCGCTGGCGCTGGCGCTGCTGGTCGTCTGGATCGGCCGGCCCGAGGAACGGGCGCACCTGATGATGAGCATCGTTCTCGGTTTCAGCGTGCTCCAGGGCCTGCCGCATTTCCTGGTCGGGCCGGAGTGGCCGGAGTGGCTGCTGCGGGTGACGAACCTGGCGGGGCTGTGGATGGCGGCGCTGCTGCCGCTGCTGCTGGCGCCGCTGGTGGGGCGGCCGCCGCCGCTGCCCGCCGCCGCGGTGCTGGCGCTGCCGGCGGCGCTGACGGCGGCCTTCGCCGTCATGGCCACCGACCCGGCGGGACTGCAGCCGTGGTTCCGCTTCCTGTGGATGACGGCGGTGCTGCCCTGGTGCTTCGTCATGCTCGCCCTGTCGGTGTGGATCCTGGTCGACGCGGCGTTCCGGCGCGGCCACGCCGCGGCGCGGGTGATCCTCGGCAGCCTGCTGGCGGTGCTGCCGGTCGTCGCCCATGACGTGCTGGTGTTCACGGGGGTGCTGCCGGACCAGCGGGCGTTCCTCTCCCGCTTCATCGCCCCCTTCGTGATGACCGCCATCGCCGGCACCCTGATGTGGCGCTACGCCATGGCCCTCAACGAGGTCAGCCGCTTCAACGCCAAGCTGCGCCGCGAGGTGGCCGCGGCCGAGGAGGCGTTGCGCGCCAGTTTCGCCCGCGAGCAGGCGCAGATCCGCGCCACCGCGCTGGAAAGCGAACGGCTGCGCCTGACCCGCGACCTGCACGACGGGCTCGCCGGCCAACTCGTCTCCATGGTGGCGCAGTGCGAGCTGCGCGGTGCCGAGTACCGGGAGATCGCCGTGTCGGCGCGCCGCGCGCTGGACGATCTGCGCCTGGTGGTGGCGTCGCTGGACGACGTCGGCAGCGATCTCGCCATGATGCTCGCCCTGTTCCGCGAGCGCATCGGCCCGCAACTGGAAGCCCAGGGGATGGAGCTGGACTGGCAGATGGCGCCGCTGCCGGACGTCGCCGGCCTGCGCTCGGAGCACGCGCTGTCCCTCTTCCGCATCCTCCAGGAGGCGGTGACCAACGCCGTGCGCCATTCCGGCGACCGCCGGGTGACCATCGCCATGGCGCCGGCCGAGCGGCCGGAGCATTCCGTGCGGATCGTCGTCGCCGACCGCGGCCGCGGCGGGGTCGCCCTGCGGCAGGGCGGCCATGGCCTCGTCAACATGCGCCGCCGCGCCGCGTCGGTCGGCGCCGACCTCACCATCGAGACCGGCTCCGGCGGGACCCGCGTCGTCGTCGACCTGCCGCACGCCTTCCCCGACCTGGCGCCCGCCGGTCGGCCGGCGTAGCCTGGATGCTTCATCACCGCTTTGGAGCGACGCCCCGGAGGCACGCTGACGGGTGGCGGCGGCAGCCGTGCGGCCGCCGCGCCCTCCACCCGTTGTCAGAATCAGCGGCGCCTGGGGGACGGTGTTCATTGGAAGAACCGTCATGTGGTGGCGAGACGTTCATGCAGGTCCGGGAACGGCGGAACGCCGGCGGCTCATTGCCGGCCTTGGCCGATCCACCTCAACATCCGGTGCCGGGAGAAGCCGGCTGTCCCATAAGGTCCCGCGGCGGAGGCGCTCAGATGGGGCTTCAGCGTCAGGACAAGCGGAACGATCAGGGCGGCGGTCGCCGCCGCGGCCAGCACGCCGGTCGTCTGGGTGCTGTGATCGGCAATCGTGCCGTAGAGGATCGGTGCCAAGCCGCCGGAACCGATGACACTGGTGTAGAAGACCGCGAAGGCCCGGCCCGTATCGCCGTCGGATAACTCCGGCACGGTGCCGTAGAGCACCGAAGAGGTGCCGTTGAGCACGATGCCGAGCAACGGCAGCAGGATGAGCGTTGGCGTCAGCGACGTGAACAGCGTCGCCGCGATCAGCAAGGCGGTGGCGGCTTCGGTTGCCATGACGCTGCCGACGACGCCCAGCCGCTCCCCGAGCCGGCTGCACGTCGCCTTTCCGAACGCGCCGCCGATGAACAGCAGGGCGAGTGCGAGTCCGACCGTCGTCGTGTCCCCGCCCTGTCCGTGGATGAGGAAGGGCAGAAAGAGCAGATAGCCCATGCGGGTCGCCGTATCGAGCGCGCCGATCGTCGTCAGGATGCCGAAGCCGCCGCGGCCTTGGCCGGAAGCCGCCCTCGTCGTGGCGGTCCTGGTGATGGGGGCCGCCGGCACCAGCGGCACCAGGGCGACCGACAGAGCGATTCCAAGCACCGCCATCAGCCCCAGAACCGGTTGCCAGGCGAGGATCGGCAACAGCACCGCGGCGAGTGCCGGCAACGCCGCCTTTCCAAGATCACCCGAAAAGTTGTAGATGCCGAGCGGATGTCGCGTTGCCGCGCCATAACTGGCGGTGACGAGCATCGAGCCACACGGGTGCTGGATGCTCGATCCGATGCCGGCCACGACGAGGCCGACGCAAAGACCCGCAAAGCCGAACGGCGACGCCATGATCAGCAAGCCCGTCGACGCGAGGCCGGTCGACAGGATCAGCGCCGCTCGCGGCGACAAGCCACGGAGGACCCGGTCCGCCGGGATTTGCAGTCCTCCCATCGTTCCGGAATAGAGGGCGCGGACGATGGCAAGCGCCGCATAGGAAAGACCGAACTCCGCCTGCCACACCGGCAGGAAGGCATAGAGGGCGTCGGTATAACCGTCGTGCAGAGCGTGCGCAAGGCATGCGCCCGCCAGGCTTTTCTTTTGTTGAGTCCGCCAAAATCGCGATTTCATAGTCGATGGCTTTCTCGGGGGCGCCACAGGTATTGCTCGGTTGGAGCCATTCCAACGGCATGGTATACATGTGAGATTTCATCGACTAGTATGCTTTGCATCACGGATACCGTTCGTTTTTCTCACGGATCGCCCATGCGCCGCCTTCCCCCCTTGAATGCCTTGCGCATTTTCGAGGTCGCGGCTCGGACCGGCAGCTATGCCGAAGCCGGGACCGAACTCGGCCTCACCCATGGCGCGGTAAGCCGGCAGATCGCTGCGCTCGAAAGCTGGCTCGGGCAGAGGCTCTTCATGAAGGACGGGCGCCGCATGGTCGCGACCCCGATGGCGAGAATCTTCGCCGCCGAGGTCGGCCTTTCCTTCGATCGCCTGGCTGTCGCGGCGGAAGCGTGTGGCCGGCCCAACGCGCGCCGCATCTTGCGCGTAAGCGCCCCGACCAGCTTCGCGATGCGCTGGCTAATCCCGCGGCTCAATCGGTACCACGCCGACCATCCGCATGTCGAAGTCGCGGTTTCGACGGTCTCGACCGTGCTTGAGGAATTACGCGGCGGCGTCGACGTGGCGATCCGGCGCGGCGTCGCTCGGGAGCATGTGTGGCCTCAGCATCGCGTCGTTCCGGTGCTGCATGATGTGGATACGCTGATCATGAGCCCGGCACTGTTCGCGCAACGACCGATCCTGAAGCCCGCCGACATCGAGGGACATACGCTGCTCGCAAGCGAAACCCGTGCCGGCGACTGGGCGAACTGGCTTGAGGCGGCAGGCCTCCAACACCTTGCCGGGCGTCCCCGCCAGATATTTGATCACTTTTTTGTGACCCGCCAGGCGGTAGAAGATGGGCTTGGCATTGGGATCGGCCCGTTGCCAATGCTGGAGATCGACATCGCCAGCGGAAGGCTGATGACGCCGCTGCCGGAGATCCGGGTTCCGAGGACCGGTTACGTCGCGCTCGTTTCACGTCAGGCCGATGCCGGAAACTTGGTTGCCGGCTTCGTCGACTGGCTTGTCGGAGAGACGCGAACCGCGGTGACGACCCGGGCAGACCCCCGGCCGGACCGGCCGAGCACGAACGCGTCTTAGCCGCTCTGGCGCTCGTAGCCGCGCTCGCGGACGTGGCGGAACAGGTAGAGGAGGTCGGGGGGCGCCAGCAGGCCGCGCGTGCGGTTCACCTCGGCGTCGGCCACCCGCTTGCCGGCCATGGCGGCGGGGTCCTCGGGAAAGAACTGGAAGGTCGGCGTGAAGACGATGCCGTACTTGCGGGCCAGCGCCCGTTCCTCCAGCGCCTCGCCGTCGAAGTCGGTGACGACGCGCGAGCCGTGCAGGTTGAGCGACAGCACCGCGAAGTTGTCGCGCACATAGGCGGCGAGCACCGGGTCGGCGAAGGCCACCAGGTGCAGATCGCGGCAGTAGGAACAGCCGCGCTGCTCCCAGACGATGACGAAGCGCTTGCCGGCCGCCGTCGCCTCGGCGAGATCGTCCGCCAGGGTGAGGAAGCTCTGCAGGAACCACGGCTGGGTGTAGAGCCCGTCCGCCGTCGTCACCGCCGTCGTCACCGCCTCGGCACGGCCCGCGCGCGCCGGCGCCAGGACACAGAGCGCCAGCGCGGCCGACGCGAATCCCCGGCGGCTCATCATCGCCCTTCCCCTTTCCCGAACTTTCGTGGATGCTACTGTTCGTGTTGCTAATATACTGTGCCGGAAAGCGGTCGGGAGGACAAGGATGCGATGCGCGTGGTGGGCCGTGGTCCTGGCGGTGCTGGCGCCCCTCCTGCCGGTCCCGGCGTTCGGGGAGGCGGTGCGTCGCGACGCCGGCGGGCTGACGGTCACCGGCGAGCTGGTGGAGGCGGGCGGCGGCCTCGGCGCCGGGACGGTCCTCCTGCTGCATGGCACGCTGGCCCATCACGGGATGGAGCTGATCCGCGGGCTGCAGGAGCGCCTGGCGGAGCGCGGCCTGTCGTCGCTGGCCGTGACCCTGTCCCTGGGGCTCGACGCGCGCCGCGGGATGTACGACTGCGGCGTGCCGCACCGCCATCGCCATGAGGATGCGGTGGCGGAGATCGACGGCTGGGTGCGCTGGCTGACGGAGCGCGGCGCCGGGCCGGTCACCCTGCTCGGCCATTCCCGCGGCGCCAACCAGGTGGCGCGCTATCTCGCCGGCGACCGCACGGCGCCGGTGGCGCGCGCCGTGCTGCTGGCGCCGCCCACCGGCGGCCGGCCGGCCGGTGCCGACGACCTGCTGGCCCTCGCCGGGGACCGGGCGGACGATGCGTGGATCGATGTGCCGGCCTTTCTCCACTGCGGCCCCGGCCGGGCCACCGCCGGCGCCGTCCGCTCCTATCACGGCGCGGACCCGCGCCACGACACGCCGGCGCTGCTGGCGGCCATCGGCGTGCCGGTGCTCGTACTGGCGGCCAGCGACGACACGGTCGTGCCCGACCTGGCGGAGCGGATGGCCGCGTTGCAGGGGACGCCGGCGGTCCGCTTCCAGGTGATCGGGGATTCCGACCATTTCTTCCGCGACTTCGCGGCCGACGACGCGGCCGACGCCGTCGCCGCCTTCGTCGCTCCCTGAGGGCGCTGGAGCCCGGCCGACGGAATGAACGGATTCGACGTTCCCTTCGCCGCCGCCTTCGCGGCGGGCGTCCTGAGCTTCCTGTCGCCGTGCGTGCTGCCGCTGGTGCCCCCCTATCTCTGCTTCCTCGGCGGGGTGTCGCTCGACGAGCTGCGGGAGCACCGCGGCGGCGGGCGGGTGTTCGTGGCGGCGCTGGCCTTCGTGCTGGGCTTCGCCACGGTGTTCGTCACGCTGGGGGCGGGCGCCTCGGCGGCCGGCCAGTGGCTGGCCATGAACCTCGACCGCCTGGCGCTGCTCGCCGGCCTCGTCATCGTCGGGCTCGGGCTGCATTTCCTGGGGCTGCTGCCGATCGGCTGGCTGTACCGGGACCTGCGCGTCCATCCCGCGGCCCGGCCGGCCGGGCCGCTCGGCGCCTACGCGGTGGGGCTGGCCTTCGCCTTCGGCTGGACGCCCTGCGTCGGACCGGTTCTGGCGACCATCCTGATGGTCGCCGGCAGCGCCGACCGGGCCGCCCACGGCGCGCTGCTCCTGGGGACGTACGCCGCCGGGCTGGGCGTGCCCTTCCTCGCCGCCGCCCTGGCGGCGCGCCCGTTCCTCGCCGCCATGACCCGCTTCCGCCGCCACGCCCGCGCGGTGGAGCGCATCCTGGGCGTGCTGCTGGTGGCGACCGGCGTGCTGTTCGTCACCGGCGGCATGGCGGACCTGGCCAACGGCCTGCTGGACGTCTTTCCCACGCTCGGGCGCATCGGCTGAGCGGACCGGCTCAGGGCCGGACGTAGACCCAGCCCTGGAGCTGGCGCTCGACGATCTCGGCGACGCCGGCGGTGACGACCTGCACGCCCTCGATCAGCTCGTCCGGCGTGCGGTGGGTCGCCGCCATGGTGTTGCCGCAGCCGACGAAGGCGACGTCGTAGTGCAGCAGGCTGCGCACCCGGTCGGCCACCGGCGAGCTGTCCCTGTAGAACGCCTGCATGCCGGCGCCGAAGGCGACGACGACGATGCGGACCCGGTCCTGCTCGTAGAACTTCTGCAGGTTCACCACGTTGTGGAGCAGGTTGTTCATCTCCCGCGGGTCGTCGCTGGTCAGCTGGAGGAGGATCCGCCGCGGCTGGTCGACGCTCGGCGGCGGGTCGGCGAGCGTCGTGTCGGCGAAGGCCGGCCCGGACGCCAGCGTGGCGGCCAGGCAGAGCGTGGCCCAGAGGCGTCGTCGTCCCTTCATGCGCATCCTCCCGCAGCGGATCGTTTCTTCTCGGTGCCACTGTCGCACCCGGGCCGGACGCTGCCAAGGCGGCGCACGATCGTTCAAGACGCCGCCCCCGGGGATGATGCGATGTTGATGCCGGGATGCGCGGCGGGGGCGGTGGCATGGACGGGTGGCTCGGCTTCGTTCTGGCGGGATGCGCGCTGGCCGGCAGCCCCGGTCCCGCGACCCTCAGTCTGGCGGCGACCGGGGCGGCGTTCGGCGCCCGCGGCGGCCTCGCCTACCTCGCGGGAATCGTCGCCGGCATGGTCGCGGTCATGGGGCTGACCGCCGCCGGCGTCGTCGGCGTCCTGCTGGCGCTGCCGGGGGCGACGCCGGCCGTCATCGGCCTGGCGGCGGCGTACGTCGTCTATCTCGCCCTGCGCATCGCCACGGCGCCGCCGCTGGGCGAGCCCGGTGCCGGACAGGGACGGCCGTCGTTCCCGGCGGGGGTCGCCCTGTCGCTCCTCAACCCGAAGGGCTATGCCGCGATGGCGGCGCTGTTCTCCGGCTTCGTCCTGCTGCCCGACCGGCTGGCCCTCGACGCCGCGGCGAAGACGGCGCTGCTGACGGCGATCATCGTCGCCGTCAACTTGGCGTGGCTGGCCGCCGGCGCGGCGCTCACGCACGTCCTGCGCGATCCGCGCGCGAGCCGGATCGTCAACGTCGCCTTCGCCGCGACGCTGCTGGCGTCGGTCGTCCTGGCTCTGCTGGTCTGACGGGTACCGCCGCCTCCCATATCCATGGGATTTTCCGCATCCGGATGCCTGGCTACCGTTCATCCAGCGCCGCCACCCGGGATGGGCCGCACGGCGGCGGACGCAAACGCTGGACGGAACCTCACCATGAAAGCACGCTATCTTCTGACGTTGCTGGCGTTCGTGCCGGCGCCGGCGCTCGCCGACGCGGCCGCCGCGGACAACTGCGCGGCGGCGCTGCCGGCCGACGCGAAGATGATCTACGACGCCACGCGCCCCAGCATCGCGCCCGGCGTCAAGATCGCCGACGAGATCCGCGCGGCGACCCGCCCCCTGGTGATGGGCGGCAAGCTCAGCCGGTCCGACGCCCGCCCGGCGGCCGAAGCCGCCGGCAAGTGCCTGGCGATGATCGTGCAGTAACCACCGGCCGACGGCCGGACAAAGGGAGGACACCCATGGAACGGACACGCATTCTGCTGGCGCTCCCCGCCGCCCTGACGATCCTGACGGGCGCGTTCCCGTCGTCGGCGGTGGTCTATTGCCGCGCCGTCGGCATCCCCAAGGGCTGCGTCGTCGCCCCCGGCGCGGTGGTGCGTCCCGGCGGCGTCATCGTCACCCCGGCGGCGCCGGTGGTGGTCACGCCGGCCGCTCCGGCGGTCGTGGTTCCGGGCGTCGGCGCGCCCGGCGTCGGCGTGGCTCCGGGTGTCGGCGTCGGCGCTCCGGGCGTCGGCGTGGCGCCCGGCGTGGGCGTCGGCTCGCCCAACCTGGGCGGCCCGGTCAACCGCGTCGGCGTGCGCTGAACCATGGCGACGACCGATCCGGCCGCCGCCAGCCCCGCCACGGCCGCCCCGGCCTACGTCGAACTCCACCGCAACGTGGTGATCAACGCCGACCTGTGGACGGCGACGCCGCAGATCCTCGCGGCCGGCTTCGGCTTCGAAGGCATCATGGGGGTCCCCGGCCTGCAGACGGCCGACGACCTCGCCCTGGCGATCGCCGCCGGGGCCGGCGTGAACCTGGACTACGCGTCGCTCGACCCGGTGCCGCCGCTGCGCAACCTCACCTCGGCGGGGTCGCCGCTGGGCATCGTCGGGGCGGGGTTCGGCGGCGCGCCGACCTACGCCGACGCGATGCCGATCGAGGTGAGCTGGCCGCTGCTGCCGGGCACGGTCGATCCCACCGACATCGCCATCACCCTGAACACGGGCGAGGTGGTGACGCCGGCGGTGGCGGCGCTGAACCCGAACTACGACTACAACGAACGCCACGTCATCGTCGTGTTCGGCGAGTTCGGCAACCGCCTCACCCCCGGCACCGAAGGGGCGGTCTACCCGGTGTCGGTCGCCTTCGTCGCCGACGACACCCCGCTGATGGCGATCGGCCCCGACGGGCCGGTCAGCATCGTCGGCCTGTCGTCGGCGAGTTCCAATCCCTACGAGGCCGGCCCCTCGCTGGTGGGCGCGCGCCTCACCCGCATGTCGAGCGTCGGCGACTTCGCGCCGCCGGCGCTGGACAACCAGGTGCCCAACGACGGCGTCGCCCTCTACGGCGAGGAGGCGCAGTACCGGCTGCGCCTGTTCACCTCGGGCGGTTTCTCGCCGGACGGGGTCAGCGGCTTCCTGCCCACCGAGTTCGCCCGCTACTTCCGCCTGACGGCGACCGACGCCGCCGGCGAGACGGTGGTCATCGACCAGGCCGGCGTCGACTACGACCTCGGCGTCGGCACCGTGCGGGTGGTCGGGCTGGCCGAGCTCGGCCAGAAGGAGGACGGCTCCGCCGTCACCGACGGGCCGAACTACCAGGAGGACCACGACAACTACTTCGACATCGTCCTGGCCGGCGACGAGGCCGCCATCGCCCGGCTGACCGCGGTCGAGATCCCGACCAGCGCCGAAGAGGGCTACAGCGACATCTACAACCCCGGCGGCCCCGGACGCACGCCGGTCGAGGGGGTCACCTACACCGAGCCGGCGCGACCGCAGACCTTTCCCATCACCGTCAGCCTCGACGACCTCGGCACGGTGAGCTACGCCGCCCAGACCATCGCCGACTACGACGCCGCCGACGGGCTGCCGGTGGTGTTCCGCCTCTACAACCCGAACTCCGGCGACCATTTCTACACCAACAGCTCGATCGAGGCGGCGGCGGCCGCGTCGAGCGGCTATCGCGAGGAGGGGGTGCCGTTCTCGGCGGAGAGCGGCGCCGTCGACCTGGTGGACGTCTACCGCCTCTACCAGACCGAGACGGGCGACCATCTCTACACCACCGACGCGGCCGAGCGCGACGCCCTGCTGGCGGGCGGCCTCCACGCCGACGAGGGCATCGCCTTCCAGGCCTACGGCGCGCCGACGCAAGGGGCGACGGCCGTCCAGCGGTTCTACGCGCCGGAGAGCGGCGACCACTTCTACACGACGGACGCCGCCGAGGCGCTGGCCGCCGGCTACCGCTACGAGGGTGTGGCCTGGTACGCCGCCAGCTTCACCCCGGCGGCCGAGGACACCGAGAGCGGCGGCCAGTGGGCCGTGCTGGAGGAGGCCTTCGAGATCATCGACGGCGGGAACCTCGTGGTCGACCCGTCGCTGCCGCTGGCGACCTACAAGAGCGGCGGCGACAACCCGGTGCCGGAGGAGGTCTGGCGGGCCGGCTACGACGCGCCCTCGCCCTACATCGTCAACACCACGCGGAACCTGCAGTTCAACGAATCCTGGTTCCTCGCCTCGCCGGGCGAGCCGCTCGGCACCACCACCTACATCACGACGTCCGACGGCTACACCTGGGCCGCCATGTCGGAGGCGATCAACGCCATGTGGCCGTTCGAAGCGGCCGACTACGCCGGCTCGCGTCCTCCCATCACCAACGCCTACGCCGCCGGCAACCTGGTGGTCACGCCGGACGAGGGCGTCGTCAAGGTGACGGCGAACTTCAAGGGCCAGCGCATGAAGTTCTACGCCGCCGACGCCACCACCGGGGCGTTGCTGGAGCGCTACTTCGTGACCGACGAGTGGGGCAACGAGTACATCATGCACGCCTCCGGCCAGACCGACCAGAGCCAGGTGCGCGCGGCCTTCGAGGCCGCCGTCCTGCCGGAGGGCTGGACGAAGGAGGTGCGGTACCTGTCGCAGGACCTGATCCTCGACCCGGCCGAGGGGGCGGACGGCACCTACCACTACCTCGTCTTCCGCGACAGCGCCGACAACACCTACCACCAGATCGGCTGGAGCGGCGACGGGTCGCTGGCGGGGCAGATCGAGGGGATGCCCGTGTGGGGCGGCCAGGGTGACGACACGCTGGCCGGCAACGCCGACTGGGACAACCTGATCCACGGCGCCGGCGGCGGCGACCGGCTGAGCGCCGGCGGCGGCGCGGACACCCTGATGGGCGACGCCGGGGCGGACACCCTGATCGGCGGGGCCGGCGCCGACCTGCTGTCGGGCAACCAGGGGGCCGACGTGCTGCACGGCGACGCCGGCGCCGACACGCTGTTCGGCGGCCAGGACGGGGACCGGCTCGACGGCGGCGAGGGCGACGACCTGCTGGTCGGCAACCTCGGCGGCGACACCCTGACGGGCGGCCTCGGCAACGACGCCTTCCGCATCGTCGCCCCGGACCAGGGGGCCGACACCATCGCCGACTTCACGGCCGGCGCCGACCGCATCGAGGTGGTGGGGCCGAACTTCGGCGCCATCGCCGCCGGCACCCTGTCGGCGGCCCACTTCGCGCTCGGCAACCCGGCGGACGGCGACGACTGGTTCGTCTTCGACACCGCCACCGGCACGCTGTCCTTCGACGCCGACGGCTCGGGCGCCGGCGCCGCGGTGGCCATCGCGACCCTGAACGTCCGCACGCTCTCGGCCAACGACATCACGGTGCTGGCGTCGGCGTGAGCGTGCGCTCCACGGTTCGCCGTCCCGACGGCGGTCCGGCTCGGGGGCCGGGTCGATCCCGGCCGCCTCAGGACCGGGTATTGCCGCCGCCGGTCACCTCCGGCAACAGGGCCTCGAGCGCCGCGACGCGGTCGCCGGCGGCGGGATGGGTGGACAGGAAGGCCGGCGCTCCCCGACCGGCCATCCGCTCCATGCGCCGCCACAGGGCGACCGCCGCGCGCGGGTCGAAGCCGGCGCGCGCCATGGTGTGCAGGCCGAGGCGGTCGGCCTCCAGTTCCTGGCCGCGGGAGTAGGGCAGCACCAGCCCGAACTCGACGCCGATGCCGAGCAGGGCGGCGATCTCGTTGGCGTACTGGACGTCGCCGATCTGCAGGGCGGCGCTGACCAGGCGCAGGCCGAACTGCTTCAGGGTGGCGACGCTGAGCCGCTCCTGGGAGTGTTCGGCCTGGTTGTGGCCGATCTCGTGGCCGATCACCGCGGCGAGCTGGTCGGGGTCGGCCGCCACCTGGAACATGCCCTCGTAGACGCCGATCTTGCCGCCGGGCAGGGCGAAGGCGTTCACCTCCGGTCCGGCGAACACCACCATCTCCCAGCGCGCGGGGTCCTCGCCGGCCGCCGCCAGCAGCCGCCGGCCGACGCTCCGCACCGCCCGCTGGTAGGCGCCGTTGCCCGATGCCGGGGTGTCGGCGCGGATGCGCTCCCAGCTCTCCAGCCCCAGCCGTTGCACCGTCTCGTCGGAGACGAGGTGGAAGGGCAGGGAGACGTCGTCGCAGCCGCCCAGCAGCGGGGCGGCGGCGGCACCGGAGAGCAGCCCGAGAACGGCGCGCCGGTCGAGGCCGGGGCGGCGGCCGGCCGGCGGCGGGGGGCGGGGCGGGTGGTGCAGGCACATGCCGGGGACCGTAGGGCTGTTGGCGGGAGGTGCGCCGGGGCAACGTCGACCCGCCGTGCGGGTTCCGGTCGGCGCCGACGTTCCCGGCGGGCCGGAGCGACGCCGTCGGGCTCCGTAGGAATAAGGCTTTGGTGCCGGCCGGCGCAATCTGGGTAACGGCAACGCCGCGTCCTTCGGGCGATCGTGCGGCCGCCTGCGCAACCCGGGAGCATCCTCCTGCCGGCGGATTACGCCGCAGTTCCATGGCCGGTGCGACGGGCAAGCTTGGCAATATGGGCCCACCGCCATCGGCTTTCCCGCGGGAGTGGAACGTGCATGTTCATCGACGCCCGTAAAATGCCTTCGGGCAAGGACCACCAGTACGATGTCTGCATCGTCGGCGCCGGCGCCGCGGGACTCACCATCGCCCTCGAGATGCGGGACCGGCCGTGGCGCGTCGCGCTCCTGGAGGCCGGCGGGCTGGACGCCGACGGGCCCACGCAGGCCCTGTACGCGGGCGACAACGTCGGGCGCCCCTACGAGCCGCTGGCCACCGCGCGCAGCCGCTACTTCGGCGGCAGCACCAACTGCTGGGGCGGGTCGTGCCGGCCGATGGAGGACAGCGACTTCCTGGCGCGCCCCTGGGTGCCCAACAGCGGCTGGCCGATCACCCGGGACGAGATGCGGCCGTTCGTCGAGCGCGCCCGCGACGTCCTCGGCCTGGGGCCCTTCGACGACGTCGCGACGTGGGCCGCGCGCCTGCGGGCGGGCGGGACGGGATTCCTGCCGGTCGAGGAGGAGGGGCTGGAGAACCGCGTCGCCCTGTTCGCCGGCGCCAAGCGCCTGGGCGACGTCCACCGCGAGAGCATCCGGTCGGCCGCCAACGTCACCTGCCTGCTGAACGCCAACGTGACGGCGTTCGAGGCCAACGCCGACGCCTCGCTCGTCGAACGCGTCCGCGTCGCGACGCTCGGCGGCAACGCCTTCTCGGTGAGCGCCAAGGTCTTCGTGCTGTGCTGCGGCGGCATCGAGAACGCCCGGCTGCTCCTCCTGTCCAACGCGGTGGAGGCGGCCGGGCTCGGCAACCGGCACGGCCTCGTCGGCCGCTATTTCGCCGACCACCCGCGCGTGCGCTCGTCGGTGGTCCGCCTCGCCGACCAGCGGCGGCACCGCAGCGCCTACGACGAGACCCTGTGTCTGGCGCGCCACCGCCTGCATCTGCCGCGGCCGCCCATCCACGCCGCGCTGTCGCCGGCCCCGGCGCTCCAGGAGAGGGAACGGCTGCTCAACTCGCGCACCTACCTCGTCGCCCAGTACCACGGCGAGGCGTCGGCCGCCGTCAAGGCGATCCGCGACCTGCGCGTGCGCCTCAGGCAGCGCCACAAGTTCGGGACCCCGGTCGACAGCGCCGCCGCCGTGCTCCGGGACACGCTGCCGCAGATCCTGCCCCATCTGCACGAGGTCGCCTACGCCCTGTTCGACAACGTCGTCAATCCCGCCTGGGTGGAGCGGCGGTTCGCGCTGGAGACGGTCCTGGAGCCGGTTCCCAACCCGGAGAGCCGGGTCACCCTCGGCACGGCGCGCGACGCGCTCGGCCTCAACGTCGCCCGGCTGGACTGGCGGCTGACCGCCCAGGACCGCGACAACTTCCTGCGCACCCACCGCATCGTCGACGGCGCGCTCGTCCGCCTCGGCCTGGTCCGCTCCAGCGCGCTCCCCGACGATCCCGGGGCACTGTGGGACGGACACCTGAGCTGGTGCTGGCACCACATGGGCACGACGCGCATGCACCGCGACCCGCGCCACGGGGTGGTCGACGCCCAGTGCCGCGTGCACGGCGTCGGCAACCTCTTCGTCGGCGGAAGCTCGGTGTTCCCGACCATGGGAAGCGACCATCCCACCATCAACATCGTGGCGCTGGCCCTGCGCCTCGCCGACCAGGTCTCCGCCCTCTTCGGCCGCGACGCGGGAGCGGCGGCGGGCCTGGTCGCCGATGCGGCGTGAGCCGGGCCGCATCGATGAACTGTGCAGCTCGGATAACGCCGTAGCCCGTCTATGATGCAGCACACGTCGGGCTGTCAACCGTCAGTCACACCGGGGTCAGGGGGTACGATTATTTCTGGATCAGCGCCAAATCCGAAATTGCCGGCGAGACCAAGTCATTATTATTATGATGATAGCAAGATGAGCAGGAACATCACTCTGGCACTTCTGCCTATTAATCCGGACGTTGTCCGTGGCTGCCTTTTCGTTTGCTCCAGCGGGTCAGCCCGCTTGCGCGAATGGTTGTTCACTGCACCGCGGTATGATCGTGGTTTCTGGTGCAGGTGCTATCTCGACAATGCTGGCCGAATCGGGGGAAACGGGGCTTTCACATAGGTGCTTTCCTACTCACAAGCATCCAAGACTTCTCAAACCAATTCGCAATTGTTCTTCAAATCTGCGGAATGAATCCGAATCGCGTAAAGCATTTAGTGATTGGGTTTGAGCAATCATCGGAAATAGCTGGGAGGATCCCCTGCTGTTCCGGCGCCTTTGTACAGTGCGAGCTGCTCGCTCCAAAGCTGCTTTAGGATCGCCTAGCCGTTCTGCTTCAGTGGCATTACGCGGCAATCCGAGGTTGGCTGGATCGCGGCTGTATCCTAGAGCCAGGGCAACGGCCACCGGATCGGCCAGCGCCCAAGCCTCCATTTCATGCCGTGGTTCCAGCGCGACGCATCGATCTGGATTCCAGCCACAAGCGTCGTGCGCAGCATCGCAATACGATCGTCCACGTCTAGGCAGGGTTTCCGATACGGCTCGCCCGCCAGTATCTGCATGGATAAATACTAGAAAGAAGGCCTGTGAATTTTCGCACAATTCTCTAGCGACATTGGCAACTTGCCTGCCGCTGCGGCCTAAAATGATGGCTGGGGCTGTTGGAATAATGACACTTCGAACTCCCTCTCGAAGCGTAATGTCTTCCATAACCCTGGGTATCAAAATGTCAAAATAAGATCGGTCGGCGCTCCCTTCGTAATGAGCTGCCCATGATATATAGGTCATGCTTCTAATCCCGGTCGACGCAACAGCCTTTCGACCTCCAGCCGGGTTAGATCGGTCTCCGGGTTAAGGTTAAATTTCTGCTCGACCCCAACTCGCATTCTAGTTCTCACGGATCGTCTATTTTTTTCTTTGTCTATATTTACGACTGAATCGGCCGCAACAATCTCGCTGTCCTCCAAGGCGTGCATAACCGCTGGAGAGTGGGTGTTGACCAAAATCTGGAATAAAGGATCTACCCCTATAGTCTCTGTCGCAGAAACAGCGGACCGGAGGAATTCCACAAGAGCCGGGATTCGCCCTTCATGTACACCGTTTTCCGGCTCCTCAAAGCAAAGAACGCCTTTGCGATTGGGGTCGTCTAATACAGCAAGCAGAGCAAGAAGCCTGATTGTGCCATCCGAGATTACTCTTGAGCTAAACTCAAGGTGCTCTGAAGTGGCAACTCCAAACGAGTATTCTTTTGCGCTGGCGTCGTTGAAAACATTGACAGATCGGACCGAAGGAATAAGAGTAGCCAAGTCTAGAGATATGTCAGAAATGACGCCATTCGGCCTATCTTCATGCTTTGTGCTCTCCATCAAGTGAGCAAGAACAGCAGATAAATTTGACGCGTCCGGCCTCAAATCTTTGCTTTCGAAGCGATCGTTTGGCCGCCGCGCCGCTTGCGGATTAATTTCCAAAAAGCGAGTCGACATAAATAGATCGCGCAGAGCATATAGGTGCGGAAACTCTGCTGTCGTAATAGTAGAAAGAGCTGTGCGTGATGCTTCTACTGCAGGAAGAGTGATGGGGCGGCCCCGCTTAGTCGCTCCACTCTCTCCTGCTGGCCCATCTTGCCTGATCTCAAATGCAATTGCTTCGCCTTCATTTGACATTTTCATTCCAATAAATGGATTCTCCCGTCGTGAATAAGAAATATTTGAGAGCTTCAGGAACTTGGCATCATCATTCTTTTTCGGTATTGCGCGGCATTCTTCCCGAGTAACAAATATACCTCTAGGATTTCCGTAAGAATCGACTTTCATTGATAGTTCTAGATCATATCGAATTCGCTGCGACGTAATATTGTAGCGCGTCCCAAAAGAATCTATACCTTTTTTGTCTATTAGAACCTCAACTGAAAATTTCATTTTCTCATATTGGCACGATTCTGTTCGGCGGAACAGTTCCTGGGGTTCGCCGCGCAGATCTTGCATTGCGGTACGAACATCGTGTCTGGCAAGAAGAGACATAAACCTAAGGGCATCAAACAGGTTTGATTTCCCGCTTGCATTCGGCCCCACAATTGCGGAAAACGGACGCAAATCAAGCGAAAAATTTTCAAATGTCTTGAAGCCATCTATCTCAATTTTTGTAAACATCTAATCCCCCAAAACGTGAGTAAGTGAAGTTGTTTCTGGAATCGCGTTAGTTCACTGGGTCATTCTCTACCATAAATAACAAGCATTATGAAGTAAGCCAACATCCCCAAGCGGGTTGGTTGCGACTCCACTGAGGATGCAAGATACCCTCTCCAATAGCATCGGGGAAGGTCACATGGTCCTTTCTTGCGCCCCAAATGTCGAATTTTAGCATCATTTCGTCCTAAGTGATATGCCCTCAGCCCACTGTCGCGCGGTTCCACGCGCAGAAAAAATCTGCCTCCCAGAGCCTTCATTGTCCCATTCCGTCGCTGAGGAGATCGCGTACAACATTGCTAACGTGGCCGTCTGGTTTGCGGACTGCGCAGGATTATGATGCGGCGGTAGAGCGCTGGCTTCGGACGGGGATAGCGGCCATGGGCGATGCCGCGGGACGCGACCCGTGCCGTGCCAGACGCGGACGTCTTTGCCACGGTTCGGGGACGACATCCCGCCCGCCCGAGGACGCGGCCACCTGAGCCACGGGGGTCCTGTCCGGCCCGCAACCGGTAAGCGGCCTCTTGGCGCTCGCTGACCGTGCCCGTCGGACGGCCGCGTCACTCCGCCGCCGTCGCCCGTTCCTCCTCCGCCTCGATGGCGCCGGACGCCAGCACCACGGCGCACTTGTGCTCCAGGTGGGCGCGCAGCTCGGCGGCCAGGCGCGTCGCGTCGCGCCGGGTCAGCGCGTCCAGGATCTGCTCGTGCTCGCGCACCGCCTGATCCCAGCGCTCCTGCTCCATGTTCGCCATGTAGCGCACGCGGCGGATGCGCGCGGCCAGGCTGGCGTACATGGTGGTCAGCACCGGGTTGTCGGCGGCCGCCAGGATGGCGGCGTGGATCGCCTGGTTCAGGCGGAAATACTCCCGCCGGTCGCGCCGCGCGTAGGCGGCCAGCATCTCGTAGTGCAAGGCGCGGATCTCGGCGACGGCGTCCTCGGACACGCGCCGGCAGGCCAGTTCGCCCGACAGCGCCTCCAGCGCCCCCATGACGTGGAACATGTCCTGGATGTCGCGGCGGGTGAGACGGGTGACGCGGGCGCCCCGGTTGGGCAGCAGCACCACCAGCCCCTCGTTGGCCATGACCTTGAGGGCTTCGCGCAGCGGCGTGCGGGAGATGCCGAACTGCTCGCACAGCTCGCGCTCGTTGAGGCGCTCGCCGGGGCGCAGGGCGCCCTCGATGATGAGGTCGCGCAGGCGCGCCACGGCCTCCTCGTGCAGGCTCGGCCGGACGATCTTGTTCACCGCGTTCCCTCCTCCATCCCCCTGCCGGACCCGCCATCGAGCGCCCCATCGAGCGCCTGGGCCAGAACCACCGCGACGTGCACGGCGTCCCGCGCCGCGCCGTGGGCGATCTGGTGGCGGCAGCTCGTGCCGTCGGCCACCACCACGTCGTCCGGCCCGGCGGCACGCACCGCCGGCAGCAGGTCCAGCTCGCCCACCGCCATCGAGACGTCGTAATGCTCCGCTTGGTAGCCGAAGGCGCCGGCCATGCCGCAGCAGGTGGACTTGACCGACTCGACCGCCAGCCCCGGCACCAGACCCAACACCCGCTCCACCGCCCCCATCGCGCCGAAGGCCTTCTGGTGGCAGTGACCATGCAGCAAGGCGCGGCGGTACGGAAGGGCCTTCAGCGGCAGCGCCAGCCGCCCGGCGGCGCGCTCGCGGTCGAGGAACTCCTCGAACAGCAGGGCGTTGGCCGCCACCGCGTCGGCCTCGGCGCCGGGCAGCACGGCCTTGACCTCGTCGCGCAAGGTCAGCAGGCAGGAGGGCTCCAGCCCGACCACCGGGACGCCGCGCCGGACGGCGGGCAGCACGGCGTCGAGCAGGCGGCGCTGCTCGGTCCGCGCCTCGTCCACCATCCCGGCCGACAGGTAAGTGCGGCCGCAGCAGAGCGGCCGGCCGCCGTCGGCCGGGGCGGCGAGGCGCACGCCGTAGCCACCGGCGGCCAGCACGGCGAGGGCGGCGCGGGCGTTGTCGGCCTCGAACCACCGGTTGAAGCAGTCGGCGAGCAGCACGACCTCGCCCGCCGTCCCCGCCCCCATCGTCGCCGTCGTCGCCTCGCCGTCGCGCAGCGGGTGCCGGTGCCAGCGCGGCAGGGGGCGGCGGCGGGTGAAGCCGGTCAGCCGCTCCGCCAGGGCGGCGGCGCCCGGCACGCGGTCGCGCAGGCCGAGCAGCGCGCCCAGCCGGGACGCCCAGGGGGCGTAGCGGGGGAGGTGGGCGACCAGCCGTTCGCGCAGCGGCAGGCCGTGGCGGCGGCGGTAGTGGTGCAGGAACTCTACCTTCATCTTCGCCATGTCGACGCCGGTCGGGCATTCCCGCCGGCAGCCCTTGCAGCTCAGGCAGAGGTCCAGGGTGGCGTGCATGGCGTCGGAGGTGAAGGCGTCCGGCCCGAGCTGGCCGCTCAGCGCCAGCCGCAGGGAGTTGGCGCGGCCGCGGGTGACGTGGGTCTCGTCGCCGGTGGCGCGGTAGGACGGGCACATCACCCCGGGGTCGGCCTTGCGGCAGGTGCCGTTGTTGTTGCACATCTCCGCCGCTCCCAGCAGGCCGGTCCGCCAGTCCGACCAGTCCAGCGCCGTCTCCAGCGGCAGGGCCGCGTAGCCCGGCTTGAAGCGGAACAGGCTGCGGTCGTCCATGCGCGGCGGGTCGACAATCTTGCCGGGGTTGAACAGGCCGGCCGGGTCGAAGGCCGCCTTGACCTCGCGGAAGGCGGCGACCAGGCGCGGCCCGTACATGGGTTCGTGGAACTCCGAGCGGACCAGCCCGTCGCCGTGCTCGCCGGAATGGGAGCCCTTGTACTCCCGCACCATGGCGAAGGCCTCCTCGGCGATGGCGCGCATGGTCCGCGCCCCGAGCTCCAGCTTGAGGTTGAGCACCGGGCGCACGTGCAGGCAGCCCTCCGAGGCGTGGGCGTACCAGGTGCCCTCGGTGCCGTGCCGGGCGAACACCGCGCTCAGCCGCTCGGTGTAGTCGGCGAGGTGCTCCAGCGGCACCGCGCAGTCCTCGATGAAGGAGACCGGCTTTCCCTCCGTCTTCATCGACATCATGATGTTGAGGCCGGCCTTGCGGACCTCCCAGACGGCCGACTGGAAGGCGGGGTCCACCGCCTCCACCACGGAGTCCGGCAGGCCGAGGTCGCCCATCAGCTCGACCAGGCCCCGCAGGTTGGCGATCTCCCGCTCGCGGTCCTCGCCGGCGAACTCGACCAGCAGCAGGGCTTCGGGCTCGCCGCGCACGGCGCGGTCCATGGTGGCGCGGAACAGCGGGATGTCGCGCCCGAGGCGGATCATGGTGGCGTCCACCAGCTCCACCGCCGCCGGCTTCAGCGCCACGATGTGCTGCGCCGACTCCATGGCCTTGCGGAAGGTGGGGAAGTGGCAGACGCCGAGCACCTTGTGGCGGGGCAGCGGCGCCAGTGCCAGCTCGATGCGCCGGAAGAAGGCGAGCGTGCCCTCGGAGCCCACCAGCAGCCTGGCGAGGTCGGGGCGCCCGCCGCCCAGCCGGTCGAGGTTGTAGCCGCCGACCCGCCGGCGCACGCCGGGGAAGCGGGTGGCGATCTCGTCCGCCTCGCGGGCGTGGAGGGCGCGCATGCGCTCCTCCAGTTCGGCGTGGCGGCCGGGGGCGGCGGCCCCGCCGTCCAGGCGCAGGGCCGTCCCGTCGGCCAGCAGCGCGTCGACGGCGCGCACGTTGTCGACCATGTTGCCGTAGCGCAGCGAGCGCGTGCCGCAGGAGTTGTTGCCGGTCATGCCGCCGATGGTGGCCTGCGCCGAGGTCGAGACGTCCACCGGGTACCACAGGCCCAGCGGCTTCAGCCGGCGGTTCAGCGCGTCGAGCACGATGCCGGGCTGCACCACCGCGGTGCGGCCTTCCGCGTCCACCGACAGCACCCCGTTCAGGTGGCGCGAGCAGTCGACGACCAGTGCGGTGCCCACCGTCTGGCCGCACTGCGACGAGCCACCGCCGCGCGGCAGGACCGGCACCTCCTCCTCCGCGGCGATCGCCAGCGCCGCCGCCACGTCGGCGTCGTCGCGGGGGATCAGCACGCCGACCGGCTCGACCTGGTAGATCGAGGCGTCGGTGCTGTAGCGGCCGCGGGAGAACGGGTCGAACAGCACCTCGCCCTTGACCGCGGCGCGCAGCCGTGCGGCGAGCGCGCTGTCGCCGATGCGGGCGGCGGCGGCGGTGAAGCGCGGGGTGGCGCTGGCGTCGAGCGGCATGGGGCGTCTCCGGGCCGGTGGAGCGGGCCAGCCAGCCTATCAATTTGCATGCAAGATGCAAAGTGGACGCGTCGACCCGGCGGCCTGCCCGATGGGCATAGGCCGTTTTCGCGTATCGGTGAGGCATTTCCCGATTGCCGCTTTGCGTTTTGCATGCAAAATTAGGTTGGCATCACGAACAATGACCGAGGGGAGGACCCACCGCGATGGCGCATCGCAGCGGACGGCATTTCCTGCAGATCCCCGGCCCGACCAACGTGCCCGACCGCGTGCTGCGGGCCATGGACCGGCCGACCATCGACCACCGCGGTCCCGAGTTCCAGCGCCTCGGCCGCGCCGTGCTGGAGGGGGTGCGCCCGGTCTTCGGCACCGCGGGGCCGGTGGTGATCTATCCCTCCTCCGGCACCGGGGCGTGGGAGGCGTGCATCGTCAACACGCTGTCCCCCGGCGACCGGGTGCTGATGTTCGAGACCGGCCACTTCGCCACCCTGTGGCGCAACCTGGCGGCCAAGTTCGGCGTGGTCTGCGAGTTCGTGCCGGGCGACTGGCGCCACGGCGTCGATCCGGACGCCGTCGAGAGCCGGCTGGCCGAGGACCGCGAGCACGCCATTAAGGCGGTGATGGTGGTGCACAACGAGACCTCGACCGGCGTCACCAGCCGCGTCCCCCAGGTGCGCCGCGCCATCGACCGCGCCGGCCATCCCGCGCTCCTGCTGGTGGACACCATCTCCTCGCTCGCCTCCATCGACTACCGCCACGACGAGTGGGGGGTGGACGTCACGGTGTCGGGCTCGCAGAAGGGGCTGATGCTGCCGCCGGGGCTCGGCTTCAACGCCGTCTCGGAGAAGGCGCTGACGGCCAGCCGCGGCAACCGGCTGCCGCGCTCCTACTGGGACTGGGAGGACATGCTGAAGGCCAACGCCAGCGGCTTCTTCCCCTACACCCCGGCCACCAACCTGCTCTACGGCCTGCAGGAAGCCGTCGCCATGCTGATGGAGGAGGGGTTGGCGAACGTCTTCGCCCGCCACGACCGCCACGCCGAGGCGACGCGGCGCGCCGTGCGGGCCTGGGGCCTGGAGGTGCTGGCCGCCGAGCCCGAGGAGTATTCCAGCGCGCTCACCGCCGTGCTGGTGCCCGACGGGCACGACGCCGACCATCTCCGGCGCACCGTGCTGGAGCGCTTCGACATGTCGCTGGGCGCCGGGCTCGGCCGGCTGGCCGGGCGGGTGTTCCGCATCGGCCACCTCGGCGACTTCAACGACCTGACCCTGGCCGGCACGCTCGCCGGCGTCGAGATGGGACTGGCCGCGGCCGGCGTGCCCCACCGCGCCGGCGGCCTGCAGGCGGCGCTCCAGTACCTCGAACACGGCAACCGCCAGGCCGCGGCCGCGGCCGCGGAGTGAGTTCCGGACACGAACCATAAAGGGAGGAAGAGACCATGCGTATCGGCCTGAACCTGTTCGCGTCGGTGTTGGTCGCCGGCACGCTGGCGGCGGCGAGCGCCGCCGCCCAGACGGAGATCAAGCTCGGCCACGTCGGCGAGCCCGGTTCCCTGTTCGACCGCTCCGCCCAGGAGTTCGCCCGCGTCGCCAACGAGAAGCTCGGCGACAAAGCCAAGGTGGTGGTCTACGGCTCCAGCCAGCTCGGCGGCGATTCGGAGATGCTGAAGAAGCTGAAGCTCGGCACCATCGACCTGGCGCTGCCGTCGACCGTCATGTCCTCCGAGGTGCCGGCCTTCGGCCTGTTCGAGATGCCCTACCTCGTCCAGGACCGCGAGCACATGGCGCGCATCCGCGACGAGATCGTCATGCCGACCCTGGCGCCGCTGGCGGAGAAGGACGGCTACCGCATCCTCGGCGTGTGGGAGAACGGCTTCCGCCACATCACCAACAGCAAGCGTCCCATCGTCAAGCCGGCCGACCTGCAGGGCATCAAGCTGCGCACGCCCCAGGGGGTGTGGCGGGTCAAGATGTTCCAGGCCTACGGCGCCAACCCCAGCCCGCTGGCGCTGTCGGAGGTCTTCGTGGCCCTGCAGACCGGCGTCATGGACGGCCAGGAGAACCCGTTCGCGCAGATCTACCCCTCGCGCTTCCACGAGGTGCAGAAGTACCTGTCGCTGTCCGGCCACGTCTACACCCCGGCCTACCTGACCGCCGGACGGAGCTGGAGCCGTTTCGACCCGGCGGTGCAGGCGGCGCTCGGCGAGGCCGCCAAGGCGGTGCAGCCGAAGGTCTACGAGATCGCCGCCGCGCTGGACGAGGAGCTGCTGGCCAAGCTCAAGGAGGGCGGCATGCAGGTCAACGAGGTGGACAAGCAGGCCTTCATCGACGCCAGCGCCGGCATCTACAAGGACTTCGCCGCCGAGGTGCCGAACGGCAAGGAACTGATCGACAAGGCGTTGGGCCTCGCCAAGAAATCGTGACGACCGCGCGACGCGGTCGCGCCGGTCCCCCCTCCCGACCTCCCCCCACCTCGTGGGGGGAGGAATGAGCCCTCCCCCGCGACGTGGGGGAGGGTTGGGTGGGGGATCGATGAGGCCGTTCCTCGGTCACCCCGAATTGCCCCTTCCCGAGAGGATCGCGCCCGTGACCTTCGAGTCCCTGCGTCTCGGCTTCGAGCGGCTGCTGGAAGTCATCGTCGTCCTGCTCGTCGCCCTGCTCACCCTGCTCATCATCGCCGGCTTCGTCTTCCGCTATCTCGGCAGCTCGCTCGTCTGGTACGACGAGGTCGCCTCGGTGGGGCTGGCCTGGCTCACCTACTACGGCGCCGCGCTGGCGGCGCTGAAGGGGGCGCACATCGGCTTTCCCGGCATCGTCAACGCCTTCCCGCCGGGGCTGCGGCTGGCCGCCACCGTCTTCGCCGAGGGCTGCGTCTTCCTGTTCTTCGGCGTGCTCGCCTGGACCGGCTGGGAGGTGGTGGTGATCCTCGAGGGCGACACCCTGGTCAGCCTGCCCTGGGTGCCGCTGCAGCTCTCCCAGTCGGTGATCCCGGTCGGCGCCGTGCTGTTCATGCTGGCCGAGGCGATGCGCCTGCCCAAGGTGCTGCGCGACGCCCGCGGCGCCGGCTTCGCCGACCACGAGATCGAGGAGGCGCTGGGCGCCGACGCCGCCCGGCTGGCCGCCAGGCCGGCGCGGGCCGCCGCGGCGCCGCTGCGCGGCACCATGGTGCAGGGGGGACAGCGGCCATGACCATCGGCTACATGCTGGGCGGCCTGTTCGCCCTGGTTCTCCTCAACGTGCCCATCGCCGTGGCGCTCGGCCTGGTCGCCATGACGGCGATCGTGCTGATCCAGGGCACCGACATGCTGCCCAACGTGGCGCTGGTCATGTTCGACGGCGCCACCAACTTCCCGCTGCTGGCGATCCCGCTGTTCATCCTGGCCGGCGCCGTGATGAACGCCTCCTCGATCTCGCGCCGGCTGGTGGCCTTCGCCTCGGCGCTCCTGGGCTTCGTGCGTGGCGGGCTGTCCATGGTGGCGATCGCCGCCTCCATGTTCTTCGCAGAGATCTCCGGCTCCGCCGTCGCCGGGGTGGCGGCGCTCGGCACCATCCTCATCCCGGCGATGCGCCAGCGCGGCTATTCCAAGGAGTTCGCGGCCGCCATCTGCTCCTCGGCCGCCAGCCTCGCCATCATCATCCCGCCGTCGATCCCGATGATCCTCTACGCCGTCATGGCGGAGACGTCGGTCGTCAAGATGTTCGTCGCCGGCATCCTGCCGGGCATCCTCGGCGCCATCGGCCTGGCGGTCGCCGCCTACATCCAGGCGGTGCGCTACGATTTCCCGGTCGAGGAACGCTTCCAGGTGTCGCGCCTGGTGCAGACGTTCAAGGACGCGGCCTGGGCCTTCCTCTTGCCGGTCATCATCCTCGGCGGCATCTTCGGCGGCTTCGTCACGGCGACCGAGGGGGCCGGGCTGGCGGTGGCGGCGGCGCTGTTCATCAGCGTCGTCATCTACCGCGAGCTGAACCTGCGCGAGCTCTACCGCGCCTGCCTCGACGGCGGCGTCCAGACCGCGGTGGTGATGCTGCTGGTGGCGGCCTCGGCGCTGATCGGCACCTTCCTCACCGAGGCGCAGCTGCCGCAGAAGCTGGCGCGCGCCATCGCCGCCCTGACCACCGACAAGTACGCGGTGCTGGCGCTGATGAACGTGGCCTTCCTGGTGCTCGGCATGTTCCTGCACTCGGCCGCCGCCATCATCCTGGTGGTGCCCATCGTCATGCCGCTGGTGACCGAGGTCGGCATCGACCCCGTTCATTTCGGTCTGGTGGTGACCCTGAACCTCGCCATCGGCCAGCAGACGCCGCCGGTGGCCAGCGTGCTGATCGCCGCCTGCTCGATCGCCCGCTCCGACATCTGGGAGACCACCAAGGTCAACCTGCCCTTCATCGCCGCGCTGCTGTTCGTGCTGGCGATCTGCACCTACGTGCCGGCGCTCTCGCTGGCGCTCGTCAATCTGGTCTACTGAGCCGAGCGCCCCGCGCAAGCGCGACCATGGGAGGACCGATGACCGACGGACGGACCGCCGGGCCGCTGGCCGGCGTGAAGGTGGTGGAACTGGCGCACATCATGGCGGGCCCGGTGTGCGGGCTGATGCTGGCCGACATGGGCGCCGACGTGCTGAAGGTGGAGAAGCTGCCGGGCGGCGACGACAGCCGCCGCATGGTGCCGCCCACCGTCGCCGGCGAGTCCGCCGCCTACATGATGATGAACCGCAACAAGCGCGGCATCGCGTTGAACCTGAAGAGCGAGGGCGGGCGCGAGGCGCTGCGCCGGCTGCTGCGCGACGCCGACGTGCTGATCGAGAACTACCGCCGCGGCACCCTGGAGAAGCTGGGCTTCGGGCCGGAGGCGCTGGAGGCCCTCAACCCGCGCCTGGTGGTGTGCGAGATCTCCGGCTTCGGGCGCAGCGGGCCGCTCGCCGAGCAGGGCGGCTTCGACCTGATCGCCCAGGGGATGAGCGGGCTGATGAGCATCACCGGCGAGGGGCCGGGGCGGCCGCCGGTCAAGCTGGGGGCGCCGGTGACCGACATCACCGCCGGCATCCTCGCCGCCATGGGGGTGCTGGCGGCCCTGCTGGAGTGCCGGCGCACCGGACGCGGCCAGCGGGTCGACACCTCGCTGTTCGAGGCCGGCATCGTCCACACCTACTGGCAGTCGGCGATCCGCTTCGCCACCGGGGTCAGCCCGGGGCCGCTCGGCTCGGCCCACCCGCTGAACGCGCCCTATCAGGCGTTCCCCACCGCCGACGGCTGGATCAACGTGGGCGCCGCGACCCAGGCGAACTGGCTGCGCCTGCTGGCCGCCATCGCGGCGCCGGAGCTGGCGGAAGACCCGCGCTTCGCCGACAACGCCGGCCGCATGGCCCACCTCGACGCGCTGGAGCCGCTGCTGGGCGCGGTCTTCCGGCGCCACACCACCGCCGAGTGGCTGGACCGGCTGGCGGCGGCCGGGGTGCCGGCCGGGCCGGTGCTGAGCGTCGCCGAGATGCACGAGCACCCGCACACGCTCGCCCGCGAGATGGTGGTGGAGGTCGAGCACGGGGCCGCCGGTGCGGTGAAGACGCTGGGCCTGCCGGTCAAGTTCTCGCGCACCCCGGGCGGCGTCCGCCGCGCCGCGCCGCGGCTCGGCGAGCACACGCGCTCGGTCCTGTCCGAGTACGGATTCGACGACGCAACCCTCGACCGCTTGGCCGAGGAGGGGGCCATCGGGTAAGAGGGGGCACCCGCAAGAAAAGGAATGGACGCGCATTCATGGACACCGCATCCTGCATCGATCTCGCCGCCGACCTGCTGGTCGCCGTCCGTCGCGGCGGCGCCCGTCCCGCCGACCTGCCCGACGATCTGCGCCCGGCGTCGGCCACCGACGCCTACGCCATCCAGGACGCGGTGGTGGCGCGCCTGGGCGAGACTGTGGAGGGCTGGAAGGTGGGCGCCCGCGCCCCCGACGCCGAGCCCAACTGCGCCCCCCTCGTCGCCTCGGCGGTCAGCGAGGGGCCGGCGGTGCTGAACGGCAACGCCTTCTCCATGCGCGGCATCGAGGCGGAGATCGCCGTCCGCTTCGGCCGCGCCCTGCCGCCGCGCGCCGCCGCCTACGGCCGCCACGAGGTGCTGGACGCCGTCGACGCCCTGATGCCGGCGCTCGAGGTGGTCGACACCCGCTACGCCGAGCGCACCGCGGCCTCGCCCCTGTCGCAGCTTGCCGACTTCCAGTCCAACGGCCACTTCGTCGCCGGCACGCCGGTGACCGAATGGCACGGCGTCGACCCGCTGACCCAGGCGGTTCGGCTGACGGTCGACGGCGAGGAACGGGCGGCCGGCCGCGGCGGCAATCCGGCCGGCGATCCCTTCGCCCTGCTGGTGTGGCTGGCCAACACGCTGTCGGCCCGCGGCGTCGGCATCGACGCCGGCACCATCGTCACCACCGGCACCATGACCGGCCTGGTGCCGGTCGGCCCGTCCGCCCACGTGGTCGCCGAGATGCCGGGCCTCGGCCGGGTCGAGCTGCGCTTCGAGGAACGCTGAGGGCGCGGCGGGGAAAAGCCCCGCCCCCGCCCTCCCGGCCTTCGGCCGGGTCCCTCCCTCCCCCGCCTCTCGCGGAACCAAAGGTCCCGCTGACGGCGTCAGGCGAATGCCTTCATTCGCCGAGAGCCGGGGGCGAGGGAGGGCTCCCTGGGAGGGCCGCGCGGCGATCGGCGCGTGCCCTCACGCCGCCAATGCGGGCGTCGCCAGCGCCCGCTGCAGCTTGGCGCGGTCGGCCGCGGCGAGGGGCCGCATCACCGTGTCCAGGATGCCGCCGAACACCTCCGGCGGGACGGCGGCGCGGACGCCGCCAAGCAGCTCGGCCCGCTCGGCCGGCGTGGCGGCGGCGACCATCCAGCGCAGGCCCAGCATCTGCTCCTCCGGCGGCTGGGCGGCGACGATGGCGCGTTCGAGCGCCATCAGCTCCTCGTCGCTGTGGGTGCGCCAGAGGACGGCGGTGTTGCGGCCCTCCTCCTGCTCCATGTGGACGAGGTTTTCGCCGACGAACACGCAGAGCCGGCGGTACAACGCCTGGGCGGCGGCCGCACGCTCCGCGCCGCGGCGGCTCGCGACCTCGGCGACGGCGCTCTCCAGCGCTTCGATGTCGGCTTCGTGGTGCTCGTGGTCGCCGGCGGTGTCGCGGGTCGAGCCGGGAGCCCGCGCCTCCATGGCCGGGTGGACGAAGCCGTTCTCGTGCTCCAGGTGCCGGCGGCAGAAGTCGGCCAGGCCGCGCACGCGGCCCAGCGCGTCGGCCACCGCCGCCTCGTCGTCGCCGTCCAGCGAGCCGACGGCCAGCAGCGTGTCGGCCATGAAGGCGCGCAGGCCCTTGTGGATCAGGCGGTAGATCTCGTAACGGGGGGCTTGGGCGGTCATCGCGTCCGTCTCCATGACTGTCGGTTCCAGGATGGCCGGGACGCTAGGCGGGCAATCGTCAGGACGGTTGCTAAGTCTTGCCTCACCGAATGCTAAAAGGATCGTAAGCGGCCCCGTCAGGGCATCGCCTCCAGCGCCAGCGGCCGGACGACGGCGAGGCGGAAGCGGCCGCGGCCGGTCTTCTCGATCCGCAGCGCGTCGCAGCGCTCGGCGAGGCGCCGCTGCAGCAGGATCAGGCGCGCCTCCAGGTTCTCCGCGGCGTCGGGAAGACGGATGTCGGGGGCGAGGCGCAACTCGCGGTTGGTGAACTCGGTGCGGCCGTGCTCCACATGGTCGCGCGCCAGCTTCCACAGGATCGCGCCGGCGACGCCCTTGATGAGATAGTCGTTGTCGAGGAAGACGCTGTCGTCGGCGGCGTAGTGGCGGACCACCACGCCCGGTCCGGACGGCGTGGCGGCCGGCCCCGTGGCGGCCGGCTCCGGCGCCGGCGCGGCCTGCCTCAGCGCCTGCATGGCGCCGCCGAGCTGGAGCGCCAGGGTGGCCAGGGCGTCCTCCTCGTCGTAGCGGAAGCGCAGCTCCTGCGTGCTTTCCGCGAACAGCACGCCGAGCAGCCGCGACCCGGCGAGGATCGGCACGGCGAGTTGGCTGTGCGGCTGCGCCAGCCCGGGGAAGGGGATCTCGGTGGCGCCGATCAGGCCGGCGTCGGCGGCGCGGTCGCGCACGGCGCAGCCGTAGCTGTACTCGCTGGTCATGTGGGTGATGCGGATGGGCGTGCGCTCGCGCGCCGCCACGCCGATCACCCCCTCGCCCAGTGCCACCTCCGAGCCGACGCCGGATTCCGGATAGCCCAGCGCGGCGACGGTGTAGAGCCGCTCCCCCGCCTCGTCCAGCAGCAGCACCAGCGCGTGCTCGACACCGAAGCCGTTCTTGAGGTCGGCCAGCACGCGGTCCAGCAGCTCCGTCAGGTCGGAACAGGCGGCCAGCCCCTCGCAGGCGCGCCGCAGTGCCGGCAGCAGCGCGCGGCGGCGGGGCGGGGCGGGCAGGGCGGCGCCCGGCACCGCCTCGATGGACAGCACCCGGTAGAGATCGGCGCCCATCAGCCGGTACACCCCGACCATGCCGACGTGGGAGGCGATGCCGGCCAGCTTCGCTTTCATGATCTCGAACAGCGGGCCTGCCGTTTCCGTGTGGCGGTAGAGCAGCGACACCCGGTACTGGGCGGCCGTCGCCGGGTCGACCAGCAGCAGGGTGGCGAGCGGGTTCTCCAGGATGTTCCGCCGCGTCTTGTTGAAGAACTGGTAGGACAGGGCGACGTGCCCCTCGTCCACGTAATGGACCTGGGAGAGCAGGGAGACGTTGGGCGTGCCGTCGGCGGCGCTGGTGGCGATCGCCGCGGGGATCACGCCTTCCAGACAGGGGCGGATGGCGTCGAGGGACAGGGTCATGGGGCGAGCGCGTCCCCCGCCTTCGGCCCCGGCGTCTGGTCGAACCCGGCGCTGGGGGTGAAGACGAGCGCGGCGAGGTCGGCCGGGTCGCAGGCCATCAGGGTGCGCACGAAGGGCTCCTCGAAGCCGATGCTCTCGAGGTCGCGGACGAAGGGGCCGACATGGTGGGCGACGGCGTCGAGGGCCCCGGCCGTGGGCGGCACCACCCGTGCGTCTTCGCCCTTGAGCTGCACCGAGCGGTGCGTGCTGGGCCGCGTCACCACCACGGCCAGCCGCCCCGTCTCGGCGACCGCGTCGAGCAGCGCCGCCGACGCCGACGCCGACAGCAGCAGGCCGACGCGCCGCCCGTCGGGCTCGACCCGGCAGGCCAGCGCCCGGCTCAGCACCGGCCGGTTGGCGCGGTCGCTGGACGACACGACGACGCTGACCCCTTCGTCGAGAAACGCGGCGAACCCGCCGCCCGGCCCGAATTCCCGCACGCCCGTCACCGCCGCTTGCGACACCGGCGGCAGTCTACCAAGCCGAGGGGCGCCGCGGCCAGCGGGCGATGGACGTAGGAGTGGGGCCGTCCGTTTCACCGGCCGCGGGGAGCGCCGGTCCGGTGGAGCGCGAATCCGGTGGCGCCCGTGTCTTCCAGACCAGGGCGGAGTTGCAGGCTCGGAATCAAATAGTCCCCGCCGTTCTGCCGCCGATAGGGGATGGGGGGCGTGGTGTCCACCGTCCGCATCCGGTCGCGAAGGCCGTCGGCGACATGCTCGAAGCCCGCCGCGTCGAGGCGGTCGACCCGGTAGGCGACGAACGGCGGCAGCACGTCGTAGCCGGGATAATGGAGGATGCCATGGTTGATCGGGAACAGCAGGTCGGCGATCGGCCCGTTGATGCCGCGCTCGGCGTAGTGCTCGGCCCAGCCGCCGGCCGTCACGATCAGCATGGCCCGCCTGCCGACCAGGGTGCCTTCGCCGAAACGGTCGCCCCAGCGCCGGTCGCTGTGCTCGCCGACGCCGTAGGCGAAGCCGTAGGCGTAGACGCGGTCGACCCAGCCCTTGAGGATCGCCGGCATCGAGTACCACCACAGTGGGAACTGGAGGATCAGCAGATCGGCCCAGAGCAGCTTGCGCTGCTCCGCCGCGACGTCGTCGGTCAGGGTTCCGGCGGCGAAGGCGTCGCCCGAGGCGGCGGGCACCCGCAGCCGGGCGTCGGGCGCCAGCGCCGGAAAGTCGGCGCGATCCACCGCCGCCTTCCAGCCCATGGCGTAGAGGTCGGACACCAGCACCGTGTGGCCTCGGGATTCGAGCTCCCGGACGGCGACGTCGCGCAGGGCGCCGTTGAGCGAGCGCGGCTCGGGATGGGCGAAGACGAACAGGACGTTCATGGGGGACACCGAACGAAGGGTGGATGGTGCCCCGACGCTAGCCTGGGTATCGGCAATCCGCTACACAGGGGAAATGGATAGGATTTTGCCGTACTATGGATAAATCGGACGTCACGCTCGAGCGCATGCGCGTCTTCATCCGCGTGGCCGAGCGCGCGAGCCTGTCGGCGGTGGCGCGCGAGTTCGGCGTCGGGCAGTCGACCGTCTCCCGGCAGTTGCGGGACCTCGAGGAGGCCGTCGGCGTGGCGCTGCTGAGCCGGACGACCCGTCGAGTCACGCTGACCGACGAAGGCAGCCGCTACTACGCCGACGCCGTGCACATCCTCCGCCTGGTGGAGCAGGCCGGCGAGGAGGCGCGGGGCATGCGCGGGGCGCCCGCCGGCACGGTGCGGCTGTCCTGCACGGCGGCCCTCGGGGTCCTGCACGTGAGCCGCCTGATCTTCGCGTTCCAGGACCGCCATCCCGACATCCGCGTGGATCTCGGCCTGACCGACGAGCGGGTCGACCTCGTCCGGGAGGGCGTCGACGTGGCACTCCGCCTCGGGCCGCTGACCGACAGCTCGCTGAAGCTCCGGCCGCTCGGCCGGAGCCGCCGCCTGCTCGTCGCCGCGCCGCGCTATCTGGCCGAACGCGGCCGGCCCGCCGCTCCCGAGGACCTGTCGGCGCACGAGGGCATCCGCATGGCGAACGTGGCCGGCAGCGACCTGCTCACCGTGCGCGGGCCCGACGGGCGGCACCACGCGGTCCGCTTCGGCGGACGGCTGCGGGTCGACCATGGGCTGGCCGCCCGCGAAGCCTTCGCCGCCGGCCGCGGCCTCGGCCCCGCCCACCAGTGGCTGGTCGACGACCTGCTCGCGGCGGGCCGGCTCGAGGTCCTGCTGCCCGACCACACCTTGCCCGCGGTGCCGCTGAACATGCTCATCGTCCCGGAGCGGGCGGGCATCGCCCGCGTCCGCCTGCTGATCGAGTTCCTCGCCGAGCGGATCGGCACCATCCCCGGACTCGCGCCGCCGCGGCCGGAGCGCTGACCGGCGCCCGGGCCGCCGGGGCCGAGCGGACCCGGCGCCGGTGTGCTCACGGCGTCAGCGGGTGGTGGCAGGCGACGAGGTGCTGCGGCGCCACGGCGGTCAGCGGCGGCCGGCGTTCGGCGCAGAGCGCGGTCGCGGCGGGGCAGCGGGGGCGGAAGCGGCAGCCGGTCGCCGTGGCGGCGCCGTCGCCGGCCTCGCCCTGCGGCACGATCCGCCGGCGCCGCACGCGGTCGAGGTCGGGCACCGGCACCGCCGCCAGCAGCGCCGCCGTGTAGGGATGCCGGGGCGAGCGGAAGAGGGCGTCGGTCGGCGCGGTCTCGACGATCGAGCCGAGATACATCACCGCCACCCGCGTCGAGATGTGGCGCACCACGCTGAGGTCGTGGGCGATGAAGACGTAGGTCAGGCCGAGCCGCTCGCGCAGCTCCACCAGCAGGTTGACGATCTGCGCCTGGACCGACACGTCGAGCGCCGAAACCGGCTCGTCGGCGACGATCAGGCGCGGCTCCAGGGCGAGCGCCCGGGCGATGCCGATGCGCTGGCGCTGCCCGCCGGAGAACTCGTGGGGGAAGCGGTTGGCGTGGTCGGGCAGCAGCTCGACCTGGCGCAGCAGCTCCGCCACCCGGTCGGCGATCTCCGCCGCTCCGTGGCGGCCGTGGACGCGCAGCGGCTCGGCGACGATGTCGCCGACCCGGCGGCGCGGGTTGAGCGAGGCGTAGGGGTCCTGGAAGACCATCTGCATCTCCCGCCGCACCGGCCGCAGCTGGCGCAGCGAGGCCCGGGAGATGTCGCGCCCGTCGAACTCCAGCGCGCCCGACGTGATCTCGTAGAGGCGGACCAGGCAGCGGCCGAGCGTCGACTTGCCGCAGCCGGACTCGCCCACCAGGCCCAAGGTCTCGCCGGGCCACACGTCGAGCGACACCGCGTCGACCGCCGTCACCGACCGCGCCGGCCGGCCGAACAGGGAGGCGCGCGTGGCGTAGCGCTTGGTCAGTTCGCTGGCGCGCAGCAGCGGCACGGCGGGGGCGGTGGGGGCGGCGGAGACGGCGGTCATGGGCGGGCCTCCGCGGCGGCGGTGTGGAAGCAGGCGGCGCGGTGGCCGCCGGCGCCCGCCAGCGGCGGCCGCTCGGCGCAGGCGTCGAAGCGGTGGCGGCAGCGCGGCGCGAAGGCGCAGCCGCGCGGCAGCGCCAGCAGCGACGGCGGCGCCCCGGGAATCGAGCGCAGGCGGGCCGGCCGCTCGCCCTCCAGCGGCGGGATGGAGTCGAACAGGCCCCAGGTGTAGGGGTGGAGCGGGCGGCGGAACACCGCCTCCTTGCCGCCCTCCTCGGCGATCCGGCCGGCGTACATCACCAGCACCCGGTCGGCGACCTCCGCCACCACGCCGAGGTCGTGGGTGACCAGCACCACCGAGGAGCCGAAATCGTCGCGCAGCCGGCCGATCAGGTCGAGGATCTGCGCCTGCACCGTCACGTCGAGCGCGGTGGTCGGCTCGTCGGCGATCAGCAGCGCCGGGTGGCACGACAGGGCCATGGCGATGACCACGCGCTGGCGCATGCCGCCGGACAGCTCGTGCGGGTAGCGCCCGGCCACCGCGGCGGCGGCGCGGATGCCGACGGCGTCCAGCAGCTCCACCGCCCGCGTCCGCGCCGCCGCGCGCGACAGGTCGGTGTGGGCGCGGAGCTGCTCGACGATCTGGCCGCCCACCGTGTGGACCGGCGTCAGCGAGGTCATGGGATCCTGGAAGATCATGGCGATCCGCCGGCCGCGGATCGCCCGCAGCGCGCGGCGCGACAGCCCCACCAGCTCCTGCCCCTGGAAGCGGATCGAGCCCTCGATCGCCGCGTTGGGGTCGTCGATCAGCCCCATCACGCTCAGCAGCGTCTGCGTCTTGCCCGAGCCGGACTCGCCGACGAGGCCGAGGATCTCGCGCTGGCCGACGGTGAAGGAGACGCCGTCGACGGCGCGCACGACGCCGCGCTCGGTGCGGAAGGAGACGCGGAGGTCGCGGACCTCCAGCAGCGGAGGGGCGTCAGACGGCATCGCGCACCCGCGGGTCGAGAAGGGCGTAGAGCATGTCCACCACGAAGTTGGCGGCGACCACGAAGAAGGCGGAATAGAGCACGGTCGCCATGATGATCGGCAGGTCGAGGTTCTGCAGCGCGTCGTAGGTCAGCTTGCCGACTCCCTGCAGGCCGAACACCACCTCGGTCAGCAGGGCGCCGCCGCCGACCAGCGCCCCGAAGTCGAGGCCGAACATGGTGACGAAGGCGACCAGCGAGGAGCGCACGCCGTGCCACCACAGCACCCGCGTCTCGCTGAGGCCCTTGGCGCGGGCGGTGCGGATGAAGTCCTCCTGCATCACCTCGATCAGGCTGGCGCGCAGCACCCGGCCGTACAGCCCGACATAGAGGGTGGCCAGCGTGAACCAGGGGATGACCAGGGTCTTGAACCAGCCCCAGGGATCCTCGCCGAGCGGCTTGTAGCCGAGCGCCGGCACCCAGGAGAACAGCACCGTGTCGTGGAAGCGGCTCTGGGTGATCAGGTTGGCGACCTCGCCCAGCCAGAACACGGGGATCGACACGCCGAGCAGGCTCAGCAGCATGAGCGTGCGGTCGAGCCAGCGGCCGCGCGCCGCGGCGGCCGCCACACCCACCACCAGCCCGCCGATCAGCCACAGCACGGCCGCCCCCAGCACCAGCGACAGGGTGACGGGGAAGGCGTTCAGCACCGTCGGCACCACCTTCTGGCCGCGGTTGACGAAGGAGGTGAGGTCGCCGGTCACGAACAGGCGCTTCATCATCAGCCCGTACTGCACGGGCAGCGGGCGGTCGAGCCCGAAGTCCCGGCGCACCTGCTGCAAGGTCTCCTGGGAGGCGTTGCGGCCGGCGATGCGCGCCGCCGGATCGGCGCCGGGGGTGGCGAAGAAGATGAGGAAGGCGACCACGCTGATGCCGACCATGACGAACAGCATCTGCGCGAAGCGGCGGAGGAGGGCGCCCAGCATCGCCGCTCACCCGATCCGCAGCTTGGACTTGGGGTCGAGCGCGTCGCGCACCCCGTCGCCCAGGATGTTGAGGGCCAGCACCGTCACGGCGATGGCGACGCCGGGGGCGACCGCCACCAGGGGCCGGCTGTAGAGCAGCCCCTGGCCGTCCTGGATGATGGTGCCCCAGCTCGCGTCGGGCGGCTGCACGCCGATCGACAGGAAGGAGAGCGCCGATTCCGTCATCATGTTGAGCGCCATCATGAGCGGGACGAAGACGATGACCCGGGTCATCACGTTGGGCAGGATGTCGCGCACCAGGATGCGCCAGGCCGGCACCCCCAGCCCGACCGCCGCCAGCACGAACTCCGCCGACATGAGCGACAGCACCTGGCCGCGGATCGGCCGCGCCATGTAGGGCACGTAGACGATGCCGATGATCATGATGGGCAGCCACAGGCTGCCCGCGGTGATGGAGATCGGCCCGATGTCGAAGCCCTTGCTGATCAGCACGATGGAGAGGGAGATGGCGAGGAGGTAGACGGGGAAGGCCCAGAGGATGTCGAGCAGGCGCGACAGCACGGCGTCCACCACCCCGCCGAAGAAGCCGGAGACCACCCCCAGCACGGTGGCGAGGACGAGGCCGATGGCGGTCGCCGCCCCGGCGATCAGCAGCGAGTTGCGGCCGCCGTAGAGGAGGCGGGCGGCGACGTCGCGGCCCTGGTTGTCGGCGCCCAGCAGGTAGGGGCCGAGGCGCCAGGTCGGCCCGATCGGCGTCAGGCCGAGGCCGAGCCCTTCGGTCGAGGGCTCCAGCACCGGCCGCGTCTCGCCGTCGATCGCCACCTCGCCGTTGAGGTTGGTGGCGAAGGGGTCGGTGCCGGAGACGTGGGCGGCGTAGAGCGGCGCCAGCAGGCAGAGGGCGAGCACCAGCACCAGGGTCGCCAGCGCGGCGACCGCGGCGCGGTCGCGCGCGAGCTTGCGGAGCGCGCTGCGCCACGGCCCTTCCGGCATGGCGTGCGCCGCGTCCCCGGGGATGGGGACGGCGGCGGTGGCAAGCGGCGGGTCGCCGTCGGCCGGCGACCCGTCGGGCACGGTCAGTTGACCCATGACTGGCTGACGATCCAGTAGAACTGCGGGCTGAAGGTGAAGTTCTTGACGCGGCTCGACACGAAGTCGACGCGCTTGGGCGTGAACAGGACGGCGGCCGGCGCCTTGTCGGTGACCATGCGGTCGACCTCGGTCCAGATCTTCGCCGCCGTGGCCGGGTCGCTCACCGAGGCCGCGAACGCCTCCTCCATGCGGGCGTCGACCGCCTTGTCGCAGAAGCCGGCGATGTTCACCGAGGCGTCGGAGCCGGGATGGAAGGAGGCGCAGCTGAACAGCACGTTCAGGAAGTTCGACGGCGAGGGGTAGTCCTGGAACCACTGGCTGACGCTGATCTGCACGTTGTTGTTGGTGTTCTGGATGTAGGTGAACTGGATGTTCTGCGAGATCGGCTTGACGCCGGCGTCGTAGCCCAGCTCCTGCAGCACGCCCTGGAGATAGACGCCGATGTTGCGGGAGACGACGGTGTCCTCGGTGATGATCGTCACCTTCTGGCCGGCGGTGCCGGACTCCTTGACCAGCGCCTTGGCCTTGGCCAGATCCGGCTTGCTCCACTTGGCGCCGGGGTTCTGGGTGTAGGGGCAGTAGGGCTCGTAGGAGGGGAAGCCCTGCGGCAGGATCTGGCAGGTCGGGGCGGCCAGGTTGGCGCCGCCGAACAGCTTGACGATGGCGGCGCGGTCGATGGCGTAGTTGACCGCCTGGCGCACGCGCACGTCGTCGAACGGCGCCAGGTTGGTGTTCATCGGCGCGTACCACATGGCGGTCAGCAGGTTCACCGCGACCTGCTTGGCGTACTTGCTGCCGATCTCCGGCAGGCGGTCGGGCGGCGGCGGGTCGAACATCCAGTCGGCCTGGCCGTTCTGGATCGCGGTGACCGCGGCCTCCTCGGTCAGGCCGAAATCGTAGTGGATCTCGTCGGCGTAGCCGTCGGGCTGGGCGTCCTTGCTCCACTCCTTGAAGTGGGGGTTGCGCACCAGGGTCATGCGGCTGTTGGGGTCGTAGCCGGCGATCATGTAGGGGCCGGTGCCGGGGATCGGCTCGGTGCCGACGTCCTTGGGCGGCGCGTCGGCCGGCAGGATGGCCGCGTGCGGGATGGCGATCTTCTGCAGGAACTCGCCGTCGGGCTGGGTCAGGTTGATGGTCACCGTGCGCGCCGCCGGGTCGGCGACGACGCCGCCGGCGAGCGTGCAGGTCGCCGGCTCGGCCAGGCAGGCGTCGGCGCCGACGATGCCGTTGTAGAAGGTCCCGGCGGTCGGC
Organism: Azospirillum sp. ST 5-10; assembly: GCF_051225715.1. Taxonomy (NCBI): domain Bacteria; kingdom Pseudomonadati; phylum Pseudomonadota; class Alphaproteobacteria; order Rhodospirillales; family Azospirillaceae; genus Azospirillum; species Azospirillum sp. ST 5-10. The sequence goes on along the minus strand of NZ_JBPJSP010000026.1, from coordinate 20,181 downwards.
CCCAGCACCTTGAAGATGCGCTGGAAGGAGGCGACCACGTCGTCGACGGTCACCGGCTTGCCGTTGGCGAAGGAGATGCCGTCGCGCAGCTTGAAGACGTAGGTCTTGCCGCCGTCGGCGGGCTGCGGCAGCGCCTCCGCCAGGTCGGCGACGACCGAGAAGCCCTCCTTGCCGGCGACCTTCTTGAAGGTGACCAGCCCGTCGTAGAGCACGTAGTTGATCTGGAAGAACTGCAGCGTGTAGTTGACGTGCGGGTCGATGGTGCCGGCGGCGGCGCGCGCCAGCAGGCGCAGGGTTCCGCCGCGCTTGCCCTCCTGCGCATGGGCCCCGCCCGGCGGGCCGAGCAGCAGCGCGGCCGCCAGCGCCGAACAGGACAGGGCGCGCAGGGCGCCGCGCACCGCCGATGGGTATGTCTTCATGGGTTGGACCTCTCCGAACGCTTCGATCGTGTCCGTGCGCTGGGGACCGCGCGGCGGTGCCCTTCGTGCCGGGCAGCCGCCGCTGGAACACGCCGGAAGGGGTGCAAGCGGTGGACCACGCTATGAGAAATGATAGGGACGCCGCACCCGCCGGGCCGGCGGGGCAAGACCTTCCCGGCGCGGCCGGCGCCGCCCGGGGGCGAAGACGTCGGGTTGGATGACCGCGGTTTGGGCAATATCTGCCTATTTCTTAGGCTGTTGCCTCGAAACGGCCGGAACGGCGGCGTTTGACAGGCGGTCGGCTTCGTTCCTATCCTTGCGGCTCCGGGACAGAGCCGACGGGAGCTTGGAACCGCATGGCAGCCGACGCGCGCCTCGCCGCCCAGGTGGACGCCGCCTTCGACAGGGTCAAGGCGCTCGGGTTCGACGCCCTCATCTACGACTACGCCCCGGTGCCGCGCACCCACGACGGCCGGCTGATCAACCCCAGCGTCCTGGAGATGCGCAACGTCCCGGCGGACATGGCCGACCTCTGGTGCAACCGGGGCTACTATCAGCTCGACCCGGTGCAGGACGCCGCCCTGGCCGTGTCCTCGCCCTTCACCTGGTCGCACGCCGGCGCCCAGAGCGACGTCATGGCGCGGGTGCTGCGCGACAGCCACGGGCCGGTGGTGCGCTATCTGCAGGACCGCAAGCTGACCTGCGGCATCACCGTGCCGATCCGGCTGGCGGGCGGCGACCTCGCCACCTTCACCGCCATCCGGGTCGACCCGCCCCGCGGCGCGGAGGCGCGCCTCCCGCCGGCGCTGGCGGAGATCGCCCTGCTCGGCCACCGCTTCCACGACGCGGTGTTTCCCGGCTTCGCCGCCGCCGTGCGGACCTGCCCCCACGTGCACCTGACGCGCCGCGAGCGCGAGTGCCTGCGCCTGTGCGCCGAGGGCCTGACCGCCAAGGAGATCGCCTTCCGCATCGACCGCTCGATCCCCACGGTCACCTTCCACCTCAACGCGGCGATCCGCAAGCTGGGGGCCCGCAACCGCTTGCAGGCGATCGCCCGGGCGGCCCACTACCGGCTGCTCGACCCCGAGCCGTGAGCGGCGGGCGGCAGCGGCACCATCAGGGGCGCACTATCAAATTTGCCAGCTTACCGCGCCGGCGCGCCGGCTCTAGGCTCGTCGGCAGTCGCCGCCCGCCGGCCGATGGATCGCACGCGAGGAGAGCATGACGCTGAGCAGCCACGAAGGGTATGCCCCGTTCGACGGCCACCGCACCTGGTACCGCGTGACCGGAGACCTCACCGCCGCCAAGGCGCCGCTGGTGGTCCTGCACGGCGGGCCCGGCTGCACCCACGACTACGTCGATTCCTTCAAGGAACTGGCCCGGACGGGGCGGGCGGTGGTCCACTACGACCAGCTCGGCAACGGCAAGTCGACCCACCTGCCCGACCGGGGCGGCGATTTCTGGACGGTGGCCCTGTTCCTCGCCGAGCTCGACAACCTGCTGGCGCACCTCGGCATCGCCGGGCGCTACCACCTGCTCGGCCAGTCCTGGGGCGGCATGCTCGGCTCCGAGCACGCGGTGCGCCGCCCGGCCGGGCTCAAGTCCCTGGTCCTGGCCAACTCGCTGGCCTCGATGGAGCTGTGGGTGAGGGGGGCGCAGGAGCTGCGCGCCGCCCTGCCGCCCGAGGTGCAGGAGACGCTGAACCGCCACGAGGCGGCCGGGACCACCGATCATCCCGACTATCTCGCGGCGACCCGGGTCTTCTACGACCGCCACGTCTGCCGGGTCACCCCCTGGCCGGAGGAGGTGGCGCGCACCTTCGCCGCCGTCGACGCCGATCCGACCGTCTACCGCACCATGAACGGTCCCAACGAGTTCCACGTCATCGGCACGATGCGGACCTGGAGCATCATCGACCGCCTGCCGGCCATCGCCGTCCCGACCCTCGTCTTCCGCGGCGAGTTCGACGAGGCGACGCAGGCGTGCATCCAGCCCTTCATCGATCGCATTCCCGGCGCCGAGTGGTGCGTCTTCCCGGACTCCAGCCACATGCCGCACGTGGAGACCAAGCAAGCCTGCCTCGACCGGGTGGAGGCGTTCCTGGCGGCCCACGACTGACCGCCGGTCCCCCGACATCCTCCTGCCGCCGCCCCTCTCCGGTCCCCGGAGAGGGGCGCGCGCGTCGTGGCGCGCCCGCCGGCGGCGACGGCCGGGGCGACCGTGGAACGCGTCGCCCTCTGCTTTGCAGGCAATCTCCTGATTAAATCGCATGCGATTGCGTGCGCCAGATGCACTCGACACGACGCGTCGGGCGTCCGGCTTCTGCAACCCGTCGGCGTTTTCCCTTTGCCTTGAGGCCGCTGCGCGCCACGGCCTGCGGCGACTCGTCCTGGCACGATTCCTGCGATCGTTATTGCATGCGATGAGCGCATGCAATACTTTCTGCCGAGGAGCGTGTCATGCCGAACGTCCCGTGTTCCGATCTCAGCCGCCGTTCGTTCCTCAAGGGGACCGCCGCGGTCGGTGCCGCCGCCGCCACCCGCTGGTCGCCCGCGGCCGCCGCCGATCCGGCGGTCCTGAATTATCTCTCCTGGCCGGGCAACGCCGACCCTTACCTGGTCGCGGCGTTCGAGAAGGAGCACGGCGTCAAGATCCGCATCAAGGAGTATGTCGGCGGCGACCAGATGCTGGCGGTCATCAACCAGGCGCCGCCCGGCTCCTTCGACGTGGTGCTGGCCGATGCGGAGTACATGCACTTGCTGTATGCGGCGGACTTCGTCGAGGAGCTCGACCCGGCCGACTACCCCCTCCAGGACTTCTGGCCGGAATTCCGGCGGTTTCCGCTGCACTGGTTCGACGGCAAGCTTTACGGGGTGATGACGGATTTCGGCTATCTCGGCCTGTCCTACAACACCGACGTCTACCGTCCCGAGGAGGTCGCCTCCTACGCCGCCCTGTGGGCCGGCAAGGCAAAGGGCAAGGTCGGCTTCTTCGACTGGTATCTGCCGTCCATGGGCACGGTCAGCCTGTCCGACGGCAACCGCCCGCCGTTCGACATCGCCGACGACGCCTTCGCCGCGCTGCGGACGAAGCTGTTCTCCCTGAAGCCGCAGGCCGCGGGCTTCTACACCATCGCCGACATCTTCTCGTCGCTGACCAACGGTCAGGCGCACCTGGTGCCGGGCATCGGCGAATGGATCACGCTCGGCCTGCGCATGAACGGTGTGCCGGTCGACACCGTCATCCCCGAGGAGGGCGGCCTGCAGTGGACGGAATCGCTGTCCATCGTCAAGGGAACGGCCAAGCGCGACCTGGCGCGCAAGTTCATCCAGTACACGACGTCGCCCGAAGGCCAGGTCCGCCAGGCCACCAAGGTCGACAACAAGAAGTCCATCCCGTCCATGGCCGGCTGGAAACTGCTGAACGACACGATGCCGCGCGAGGCCGAGATCCTGCGCATGACCCTGGCCGGGCCCAACGTCATGGACGAGTACAAGAAGAACCGCATCGACTTCCGCCGTCTGCCGGTGCGGCAGGAGATCGAGGACTGGAACGAGGCGTGGAGCGAATTCAAGAGCCTGTGATCCCGCATCGCGTCCGTCCCGGGGGGAGCCGCCGCACCATGTCCGACCTCACCATCCCATCCGCCTCCGCCGCGCCGCCGGGTCTGCGGGCGCCGCCCGCCGGCCGCCGCCGGACGGTGCCGCTGCCGGCCCTGCTCGGCCTGCCGGTGCTCGTCTGGCAGGCGGTGTTCTTCGCGGCTCCCCTGCTGCTCCTGCTGGCGATCACCCTGTGGCAGGTGAAGGCGTTCCGCCTGCAGCCCGCCCTCGTGCTCGACAACTGGGAGCGGATGCTGACCTCGACGGTCTTCCACCGCGCGCTCGGCCACACCCTCGCGACGGCCTGCACCACCACGGCGCTGGCCCTCCTGATCGCCTTTCCCGCCGCCTACACCATCGCCCTGCGCCTGCCGGCGCGGCTGCGCGACCTGGCGGTCGCCTTCCTCGTCGTTCCGGTCTTCTCCAGCTACCTCCTGCGCATCTACGCCTGGCAGATCGTGCTGAGCCCGGACGGCGTGGTCAACGCGCTGCTGGGCGCCGCCGGCATCGCGCCGCTGCCGCTGCTCGGCGGCGCCGTCGCGCTGCAGATCGGCCTGCTGACGCTGACCCTGCCGGTGGCGGTGCTGATCCTGGTGTTCGCCCTGGCGGGCGTCGACCGCCGCCTGGTCGAGGCGGCGGAGAACCTCGGCTGCGGTCCGGCCGGGGTGATCGCCCACGTGCTGGTCCCGGCGGTCCGGCCGGCGCTGGCGCTCGCCGCCACCACCACTTTCCTGCTCGCCTTCGGCGACTACGTCAGCCCGCTGTTCATGACCGGCAGCCGGCCGCCGACCCTGTCCATCCTGGTCGTCGACACCGTCAAGTCGGGCGCCCAATGGCCGCGGGCCTCCGTGGTCGGCGTTTCCATGCTGGCGATCCTCGCCGCGGTCTTCGCCGTCGGCCGGCGCCTCGGCAACGGGAGGGCATGATGTCCGTTCCTCTGGCGCGGCGGCTCTCCCGCACCCTCCAGTATCTCGGCGTCGCCGCGCTGTTCGCCTTCCTCGCGGCGCCGATGCTGGTGATTGTCGTCTTCTCCTTCGACGCCAACCGCTTTCCCACCATCCCCTGGGGCGGCTTCAGCCTGGAGTGGCACCGCGCCGTCCTCGCCGATCCGATGATCCGCGACGCCTTCGTCAACAGCGTCGTCGTCGGCCTCGCCACGGCGGCCCTGGCCACCGTGCTGGGCTTCGCCGCGGCCTATCTCGACTTCCGCTGCGGGTTCCGGGGCAAGCGGCTGTTCGTGCTGATGGTCGCCGTTCCGCCGGCGGTGCCGGTGGCGATCCTCGGCATGGCGATGATGGCCTTCCTGTCGCGCATCGGCCTGTTCGGCACGCTGTGGGCGGTGATCGCCTGCCACGTCGCCATCGCCACCTCCTTCGCCATGGCGCTGGTCCGGCTGCGCCTGGGCGAACTGGGCGACGAGTTGGAGCCGGCCGCCTGGAACCTCGGCGCGACACCCCTGGGGGCGCTGCTCCACGTCGTGATCCCCTTCTGCCGGCCGGCGCTGGTGGCCGCGTTCTTCCTGTCGGCGGCGGTCTCCTTCGACGAGTTCATGGTCGCCTGGTTCGTCGGCGGTGTCCACGAGACGCTGCCGGTGCGCATCCTCAACCTGCTGCAGGGGCAGGTGAACCCGAAGATCAACGCCGTCGGCACCGCGGTGCTGGCGATCAGCGTGGTCCTCGTCCTGGTCGCCCAGCGCTTCGTCGGCGTGCGCGCCGGGCGCCGGTCCCCCTCGGCCTGATTCGGAGGCTCGTTCCATGTCCCGTTCCTTCGTCGCGTTGGACGCGCTCGACAAGCGCTTTCCCGGACACCACGCCGTGCGCGGCATCGACCTGGAGATCCAGGAGGGCGAGTTCGTCGCCATCATGGGGCCGTCCGGCTGCGGCAAGTCGACGACCTTGCGCCTCATCGCCGGCCTCGACGAGCCGACCGGCGGCGACATCCGCATCGCCGGGCAGAGCATGCGGGGCATCCCGGCGTCCCGGCGCGACACCCCGATGGTGTGGCAGAGCCTCGCCCTGTTCCCCTTCCTGACGGTGGCGGAGAACGTCGCCTTCCCCTTGCGCATGAAGAAGGTGGCGGCGGCGGAGCGGACGCGGCGGGCGCTGGAGTGGCTCGACCGCCTCGGCCTCGCCGGCATGGCCGGCCGCCGGGTGTCGCAGCTCTCCGGCGGGCAGCGGCAACGGGTCGCCATCGCCCGTGCCCTGGTCACCGAGCCCTCCATCCTGCTGCTCGACGAGCCGCTGAGCGCGCTCGACGCCCATCTCCGGGTGCGCATGCAGACCGAGCTGTCGCGCCTGCACAGGCAGCTCGGCATCACCTTCGTCTACGTCACCCACGCCCAGTCCGAGGCCTTCGCGCTGGCCGACCGCATCGTCGTCATGAGCGACGGGCGCATCCAGCAGGTCGGCCGGCCGCAGGACGTCTACCGCGCCCCGGCGAACCCGTTCGTCGCCGAGTTCATGGGGATGAACAACCTGATCCGCGGCACGGTGGAGGCGGCGGGCGACGGCACCGCCCGCGTCGCCTGCGGGCTCGGCCGCTTCACCGTGCCCGACACGGTGGGGCTGGCGGTCGGCGGCGCGGCCGCCTTCGTCATCGCCGCCGACCGCGTCGCCCTATCGACCGGCGGCACCGCCGGCGACGCCAGCCGCGCCACCGTGGCGGGGACGGTGCTGGGGCTCGAGTTCGTCGGCTCCACCCAGACCGTCTTCGTCGAGGCGGCCGACGGGCGCGAGTTCCGCGTCCAGAAGCAACAGCACGAGATCGAGCAGCTCGACCTCCACCCCGGCCGCGCGGTGGAGCTGAGCTGGGACCCCCGGCACGCCTGGCTGCTGCCCAAGGCGGCCTGATCCCCCACCACCATCGGGAGACCCATCCATGTACGAAGAACGATTCATGCACCGCGCCATCGCCCTGTCCCGCGAGGCCCTGTCCGTCCCCGGCACCGAGCCGTTCGGCGCCGTCGTCGTCAAGGACGGGGCGATCGTCGGCGAAGGTCTCAACCATTCCGCCGCCCACCGCGACCCGACCTCCCACGGCGAGGTCGAGGCGATCCGCGACGCCTGCCGCCGGCTCGACACCGTTGACCTCGCGGGATGCGAGCTCTACACCTCGTGCGAACCCTGCGCGATGTGTGTTGCAACCATGGCAATCGCCGGCATTTCCAAGCTGTACTACGCCGCCGCCATGGACGACGCCGGAGCCGCCTTCGCCGGCCTGACCCCGGCCGAGCGCCATCCCATCGACACGGACCGGCTGCGGGCGGAGTGCGCGGCCGAGGTGCACGCGCGGACCCTGCCGGCCGAGCAGGCGCTGGCCGCCGACGCGGTGGCGGTGCTGCGGGACTGGGCGGCGATGCGGAAGGCCGGCTGACGATGACGCGCAAGGCCACCCCCGGCGGCACCGGCCGGACCGTCAACGACCCCACCGCCAAGGGGAAGGGGCCGCCCGCCCCGGTGTCGCGCACGGAAGCCGTGCACGAGGCGCTGCGCCAGGCGATCATCGAGCAGCGCCTCGTGCCGGGGGCGCGGCTGCCGGAGGATGCCATCGGCGAGACCTTCGGCACCAGCCGCACCATCGCCCGCGAAGCGCTCGGCCGCCTCGCCGTGGAGGGGCTGGTGGAGCTGAAGCCGAACCGCGGCGCCTTCGTCGCGAATCCCTCCCTGGAGGAGGGGCGCGACGCCTTCGTCGTGCGCCGCAGTCTGGAGCGCACCGTCGCCGAGACCCTGGCCGGCCGCCTGCGGCCGGACGAGGTGAGCGAACTGCGGGACTTCGTCGCCCGCGAGACGGCGGTCGCCGGCGCCGACGCGGTGGAGTCGATCCGCTTGGCCGGCGAGTTCCATCTGCTGCTCGCCCGCCTCACCGGCAACGGCCTGCTGATCCGCTACGTCACCGAGGTGGTGTCCCGCTGCTCGCTGGTGCTGGCCATGTACGGCCGCCCCCATTCGGCGGAGTGCGGCGTCTCCGAGCACGCGGCGATCGTCGCCGCGCTGATCGCCGGCGACGCCGTGGAGGCGGGCCGGCTGATGGACCACCACCTCGAGCACGTGGCCAGCCGCGCCTTTCTGGAAGCCCGGGTCAGCCGGGACATCCGCGACGTCCTCGCGCCCTACGCCTCCCGCATCAAGGGTCTCTGACATGGCCGACGCCTCCACCGACCGGACCGATACGGTCGACTTCGATTTCCGTGCCCTGTCGGCGCGCGAGCGGTACAAGCTGATGATCGGCACCGTGGTGCCGCGGCCGATCGCGCTGGTGACCACCGTCGATCCCGACGGCCGCGTCAACGCCGCTCCCTTCAGCTTCTTCAACTGCCTGTCGGCGGACCCGCCGATCCTCGCCCTCGGGGTGGAAAACCATCCCGACATGAGCTTCAAGGACACCGCCCGCAACATCCGGCTGACCGAGGTGTTCACCGTCAACATCGTCTCCATGGCCATCGCCGAGGCGATGCACGTCTGCGCCGTCGGGTTCCCGCCGGGGACCGACGAGCTGCGTCAGGCCGGGCTGACGGCGGTGCCGGGGACGGCGGTGGCGTCGCCGTGGATCCGCGAGGCGCCCGCGGCGTTCGAATGCCGGCGGACCATGACCCTGGAGCTGGGCCGGTCGCGGCAGATCATCCTCGGCGAGATCGTGCACGCCCATTACCGCGCCGGCGTCGTCGACCCCGAGCGCCTGCTGGTCGACCCCGCCGGCCTCGACGCCATCGCGCGGCTCGGCGGCGACGTCTGCTCGACGACCCGCGACCGCTTCGAGATGCGGACCCCGGACCTGACGCACTGGACGGCGGCGGCGACCGACGCCGCGTGACGTCTCCTTGAAGCGGCGGGGGGCACCGCCAAGATGTTGGGCTCCGCCACGCAGGAGCCGACGTCGTGAGCGCGTGCCCCGCCGCCGTTCTGCCCGACCCCTACGCGACGCCGCCCCGACTGCACACCGCCGACGGCGCGCCGCGGCGGGTCGGCCTTGAGCTGGAGTTCATGGGCGTCGCCACGGCGCGGGCGGCGCAGGCCCTCGCGGCGGCGCTCGGCGGCCGGGTGGTGGGCGAGGATCCGCACGCCTACGCCGTGCTGGACAGCGCGCTGGGCGACCTCGCCGTCGAGCTCGACCTGCGCCACGCCCACCCGCAGCGCCACGCGGGCGCTCTGCGCTGGCGCCTCGGCCGGCGGGGGGCCGGCCTGCTCGGCACCCTGGCCCGCCGCGTCGTGCCGCAGGAGCTGATCACGCGGCCCTTGCCGCTGGACCGGCTGCACGAGTTCGAACGCGCCGTCGCCGTGCTGGCCGGTGCCGGCGCCAGGACGACGCGATTGCCCCTGGTCGAGGTCCCCGGCCTCCACTTCAACGTCGACGTCCCGAGCTGCGAGGCCGCGGCGCTGACCGCCCATCTCCGGGCGTTCGTGCTGCTGGAGCCCTGGCTGCGCCGGGCCGCCCTGGACGCCTTCGGCGGTGCGACGCGGGCCCGCGCCTCGCTGCCGGCGCGCCATCCCGCCGCCTACGTCGACCGCCTCCTCGACCCGGCCTACCGGCCGGACGCCGCCACCTTCGTCGACGACTATCTCGACGCCAACCCGAGCCGCGACCGTGGCCTGGACCTGCTGCCGCTGCTGCTGCACCTGGAGCCGGAGCGGGTGCGGGCCCGGCTGCCGCGGGAGAAGATCAGCGCCCGGCCGGCCTTCCACTACCGCCTGCCGCTGGCCCGCGTCGGCGAGCCCGGCTGGAGCCCGGCGGCGGACTGGAACCGCTGGGTTCTGGTGGAACGGCTGGCGGCGGACGGCGACCGGCTCGCCGAGCTCGCCCGCCGGCGCCGCGCCGCCGGCGGCGGCGACGACGGGTGGGCCGACGCCCTCGTGCGTGCCGGCGTGGTGCCGCCGCCGGGCTGAGCGTCGGGCGGCAGGCGGCGTGCCCGGGCCTGCAGGGACGGGGCGGATCGAGGGTGGACGCCCGGTATCCGGAATGCCACACTCGCGCCGCCGCAACCCGCCGGAGTGCCGTCGCCGTGCCGACCACCGCCGCCACGTCCTGCCGCGATGCCGTGAGCGCCGCCGAATGGCGGGTGCGCGTCGACCTCGCCGCCGCCTACCGGCTGGCGCAGGACCGCGGTTGGGGCGACCTGATCTACACCCACGTCTCGGCGGCGGTGCCGGGCGAGCCCGGCCGTTTCCTCATCAACCCGTTCGGCCTGACCTTCGACGAGGTGACGGCGTCGAACCTGGTGAAGATCGACCGCGACGGCACCGTCGTCGGCGACACGCCGCACCGGGTGAACGTGACGGGCTTCGTCATCCACGCCGCCGTCCACCGGGCGCGGCCCGACGCGCGCTGCGTCATGCACCTGCACAACGAGGCGGCGGTCGCCGTGTCGATGCTGGAGGGCGGGCTGCTGCCGCTGTCGCAGCATGCCCTGCGCTTCTACCGCGACCTCGGCTACCACCGGTACGAGGGGCTGGCGCTGGACGTCGCGGAGACCGGCCGGCTGATCGCCGCGCTGGGGGAGCGGCGCGCCCTGCTGCTGCACAACCATGGCAGCCTGGTGGCCGGGCGCACGGTGGCGGAGGCCTTCGTGCTGATGGACACGCTGGACAAGGCGTGCCGCATGCAGCTCGCCGCCCAGGCGGCCGGCGTCCCGCTGGTGATGCCCGACCCGCAGGTGTGCGAGACGACCTACCGCCAGCTGACCGCCGACCCCGAGCCGGAGGGCGCCGACGAATGGCCGGCGCTGCTGCGGCGGCTCGACCGGCTGTGCCCCGACTACGCCTTGTGAACCGAAGATCCCGACGAAAGGACGAGCCCATGCCGACCATCAACATCCAGCTCTTCGAAGGCCGCACGGTCGAACAGAAGCGGGCCTACGCCAAGGCCCTGACCGACACCACGGTGCAGGTCCTGGGCTGCTCGGCCGACGCCGTCGACATCATCTTCCACGACGTGAAGAAGAGCGACTGGGCGTCGGGCGGCAAGCTGTGTTCCGACGAGTAGACCCGGCCGCCGCCGGCGCGGGCGGCCGGGCCCGGCGATGCGGGAGGAGCCGATGAGCGACGCCGTCCCGTTCGACGCGGCGGCGCTGGCGGTGGTCCGCCGCGCCTACGCCCGGCAGATGACCGCCGGCGCCGGCCTCGGACCGGGCAGCGCCCTGGAGGACGCCTTCGCGGCCGTGCCGCGCGAGCGCTTCCTGGGACCGCCGCCGTGGCGCGTTTTCGCCGCGTCCGGCGTCCACGGCGTGTTGGCGGGCGCGGATCCCGTCCTGCTCTACCAGGACGTCAACGTGGCGCTCGACCCCGGGCGCGGGGTCAACAACGGCTCGCCGTCCCTGCACGCGGCGTGGCTGCACGCCGCCGGCCCCCGCCCGGGCGACCGGGTCGTGCACATCGGCGCCGGCACCGGCTACTACAGCGCCCTGCTGGGCCGGCTGGTCGGCGACTCCGGCCGCGTCCTCGCCGTCGAGGTCGACGCGGCGCTGGCCGCACGGGCGCGGGACGCGCTGGCGCCCTACGGCAACGTCACCGTCGTCCACGGAGACGGCGCGCTCTGGCCGCAGGACGCGGCCGACGTCGTCTACGTCAGCGCCCACGTGTCGCGTCCGGCGGACGCCTGGCTGGCGGCCCTGGCGCCCGGCGGACGCCTCGTCTTTCCCCTGGGCGTGCCGTCGCCCCGGCCCGACCCGTCGGGCGGCCGCTACGCCCTGCATGGGGCCGGCCTGCGGGTCGAGCGGCGGCCGGACGGCTTCGCCGTCCGCTGGCTCGGGCCCGCCTGTTTCGTGTGCGCCGAAGGCGCCCTGGCCGACCGCCCGGAGGACGCCCGGGCGTTGCGGGCCGCGTTCGAGGCGGGCGGTGTCGAGTTCGTCCGCAGCCTGCGCTGGCGGCAGCCCGCGCTCCCCGGCCGCTGCTGGTTCGTCGGCTCGGACTGGAGCCTCGGTTACGACGAACCGGCGTGAGGCCGCGGCGGCGTCGCGCGGACCACGACGTCGATCCGCGCGTCGGCGGGCCCGTAGCCGAGGGCCGCCGCCGCGGCACGGCGCAGGCGCTGCAGGCCGGGCAGATCGGCGTCGAGGATGCGCCCGGTTCCGGCGTCGACCAGATGCAGCGGCCGGTCGTCCGCCGCGAGCGCCCAGAGCGAGCGGCCGCAGCCGATGTCGTGGCGGATCACGGCGCCGCTGTCCTCCAGGCGCTTCAGCGTCCGGTAGACCGACGCCAGGCTGGTGCGGGGCGCCACCGCCCGGGCGTGGGACAGCAGCGTCGCCGCGTCGCACGGGGCGCCGGCCCGCCGCAGCGCCTCGCCGATGGCGCGGCGGGCCCGGCTCGGCCGCAGCCCCAGGACACCGCCGGCCGGGTCGGCGGGCGGCGCCGGGCGGGGGCTACTCATCCGCCCGCTCCCCGCCGGTGATGGCCCGGGTCGCCCGCTCCAGGATCGTCCGCACCCGCTCCGTCTCGGCGTCGCTCCAGCCGGCGCGGTGGAAGTGCAGGGCGGCGCGCAGCGTGTGCATCGCCTCGCGGATGACGTCGGGCGCGGCGTCGCCGGTCATGGCGCGGGCCGCCAGCTCCATGCGGGCCATCACGCCGTCGACGGTGGGCCGGTTCTCCGCGAGGTAGGCGCCGCCCTCCTCGGTGATCTCGAACAGGCGCTTGGCGCCTTCGCTGACCGTCGCCCGCACGTAGCCCAGCTCCTCCAGCAGGGTGAGCGTGGGATAGACCGACCCCGGGCTGGGCGCGTAGGCGCCGCCGAAGCGCTGCTCGATCTCCTTGATCAGCTCGTAGCCGTGGCGCGGCTGCTCGGCGATCAGCGCCAGCAGCACCAGGCGCAGGTCGCCCGGTCCGAAGACCCGCCCGCCGCGCCCGAATCCCTCCGGCCCGCCCTGGCCGAAACCGCCGCGGCCGCCGGGCCGGTGGCCGCGCCCGCCGCCGCCGCGCCCGGCGTGCGCCGCATGATGCCAGAAGTCCCAGTGTCCCATATGGATGCGCATGATCGTCTCCTATGTAAGAGTGGATCAAACGATATATCGTTTTGCAGTGCACGGCAACGGGAATCGCACCGCCGGACTTCGCGGCGGCGACGGGGGCGGCGATGACAGGGGCGCTGGGAGGCTACGCCATCGGCGGGTCGAGCCGGGCGAAGCCCTCCTGGCGGCGGTAGGGGAAGTGCGGATAGGGCGCGGTGACGGCGCTGGCCTCGTCGAGCCGGGCGCTCTGCTCGGCCGTCAGGGTCCAGCCGACGGCGCCCAGGTTCTGGCGCAACTGCGCCTCGTCGCGGGCGCCGAGGATGACCGAGGCGACCGTCGGGCGCCCGAGCAGCCAGTTGATGGCGACCTGCGGCACGCTGCGGCCGGTCTCCGCGGCCACCGTGTCGAGCGCGTCGGTCACCCGGAACAGGCGCTCCTCCTCGACCGGCGGGCCGAAGCCGGCCGTCGCGTGCAGGCGGCTGCCGGCGGGCAGGGGCTGGCCGCGCCGGACGCGGCCGGTGAGGCGGCCCCAACCCAGCGGGCTCCACACCAGGGCGCCGAGCCCCTGGTCGCGGCTGAGCGGCATGAGGTCCCACTCGTAGTCGCGCCCGACCAGCGAATAATAGACCTGGTGGGCGACGTAGCGCGGCCAGCCGTGCCGCTCAGCCACCGCCAGCGACTTCATGATCTGCCAGCCGGAGAAGTTGGAGACGCCGACGTAGCGCAGCTTGCCGGCGCGCACCAGCGTGTCCAGGGTCGACAGGACCTCCTCCACCGGCGTGGCGGCGTCGAAGGCGTGGAGTTGCAGCAGGTCGATGTGATCGGTGTCGAGCCGGCGCAGCGCGTCCTCCACGGCGCCGACGAGGCGGCGGCGCGACGTGCCGGCGTCGTTCGGCCCGTCGCCCATGGGCAGGCCGGTCTTGGTCGAGATCAGGACGTCGCCGCGCCGGCCGCGGATGGCCTGGCCCAGCACCTCCTCCGACGCGCCGTCGGAGTAGACGTCGGCGGTGTCGAACAGGGTGACGCCGGCGTCGAGGCAGATGTCGACGAGGCGGCGCGCCTCCTTGGCGTCGGTGGCCCCCCAGGCGCCGAACAGCGGGCCGGAGCCGCCGAAGGTGCCGGTGCCAAAGCTCAGGACCGGCACTTTGAGCCCGGAGGCGCCGAGTTGACGGTGGTCCATGACGGTTTCTCCCCGTGTCCGTGGCGCCGCCCGAGGCGGCGCGTCGGGGGGACAGTAGGAGGCCGGCCGGTGATGAGATAGACTGCGGGAACGACCATCATCTGTGAGCTGAGGTCAAGGATGGCGGGCCGCGAGGTCAACCGGTTCGCGGAGATGGAGGTGTTCGTGCGGGTCGTCGAGCGCGGCGGCTTCTCGCCGGCCGCCCGCGCCTGCCGCATGACCCCGTCGGCGGTGAGCAAGCTGATCGCCCGGCTGGAGAGCCGTCTCGGCGCGCGCCTGCTCAACCGCTCGACCCGGGCGCTGCGGATGACCCCCGAGGGCTGCGCCTTCTACGAGCGGGCGACGCGCATCCTTGCCGACCTGGAGGACGCCGAGCGCGGCGCCGCCACCGGCGAGGCGGCCGTCGGCCGGGTCCGGCTCAACACCAGCGCCTCCTATGCCGCCCACGTCCTGGCGCCGGCGCTGCCCGAGTTCCTGTCCCGCCATCCCGGCGTCACCGTCGACCTGGTGCAGACCGACGCCGTGGTCGACCTGCTGGCCGAGCGCGCCGACGTGGCGGTGCGGGCCGGACCCTTGAAGAGCTCCAGCCTGATCGCCCGCAAGCTCGGCGCGACGCCCATGGTGATCGTCGCCGCCCCCGCCTACCTCGCCCGTTTCGGCGAGCCGGAGAGCCGTGCCGACCTGGAGCGGCACCACCGCCTCGGGCTCGGCTACGCGCGGGCGGTGGAGGGCTGGCCGCTGCGCGACGGCGGGGCCGTCGTCACCGTTCCCGTCGCCGGGCCGGTCCAGGCGAGCGACGGCGAGGCCCTGCGCCACCTGGCGCTGGGCGGCGCCGGGCTGGCCCGCATGGCGGCGTTCACGGTGCGCGCCGACCTGGCGGCGGGGCGGCTGGTGCCGGTGCTGGAGCACCTCAATCCCGGCGACCGCGAGGACTTCCACGCCGTCTTCGTCGGCCAGGGCGGGCCGCTGCCGTCGCGCGTCCGCGCGCTGCTCGACTTCCTGGCCGAGCGGGGGCGGGTGACCTGAGAGCGGAATCACCTGGAGTGATCCCGCTCTCAATTCAAATGTTTGGAGCAAGATTCACGCTTTTGGCCGGATCGGCCAAAAGCGATCTTGCTCCGAGCGGCGCTCACCGCGCCGCCGCCGCCATCGCCTCCGCCGTTTCGGGATCGGCGGGGAAGAAGGCCTCGATCGCCAGCTCGGCCAGGGTCACGTCGAGGGGCGTGCCGAACACGGTGGTGGTGCTGAAGAAGGACAGCACGCGCCCGTCGGCGACCAGGCGGAAGGGCACGACGATGCCGCCGTAGTCGCCGTGCGGCCGCTCCGTCGCCGGGACCGGGTAGGCATTCAGCTCGTCGAGCAGGGCGGCCAGCGCCGGGTCGGCGGTGGCGGCGTGCTGCGAGGCCAGGCGGGCCAGCAGATGGGCGCGCCATTCCGACAGGTTGGCGATGCGCGGCGCCAGCCCGTCGGGGTGGAGGCTGAGGCGCAGCACGTTGACCGGCGCCTCCAGCAGCGCCGGTGCCAGGCCCGCCATCAGCCGCCCGGTCGCCCGGTTGGCGGCGACGAGGTGCCAGTGCCGGTCCACCGCCAGGGCCGGGTAGGGCTCGTGGCCGGCCAGCACCAGGTCGACGGCGCGCCGCGCCGCCGCCAGCGCCGGGTCGGCGAGCGGGCGCTCGGCGAACACCGGCGCGAAGCCGGCCGCCACCAGCAGCGCGTTGCGTTCGCGCAAGGGCAGCTCCAGGTGCTCCGCCAGATGCAGGACCATGTCGCGGCTGGGCCGCGAGCGTCCGGTCTCCAGGAAGCTGAGATGGCGGGTGGAGATGTTGGCGTCGCAGGCCAGGTCGAGCTGGCTGAGCCGCCGCCGCTGGCGCCAGGTGCGCAGGAGCTCCCCCACCGTGCGGCCGTCGTCGAGGATCGTCATGGCGCCGAGGATAGCCCGCCGGCCGCCGCCGCTCCATTACCCCCGACGTAATCGCGTCCCCGCCGCGCCGCGGCCATGCTGCGCACCGTTGGTTCCCCATGAACGATGGAGCGTGCGATGACGATCCGCTTTTCCCCCTCCCGGCTGCGCCGCGTCCTGCTGGCCGATGCCGCCACCTGCGCGGTGGCCGGCACGGTGCTGCTGGCCGGCGCCGGCGGTCTGTCCGGCCCGCTGGGCCTGCCGGTAGCCCTGCTGGGCGGGGCCGGCGCCGTCCTGCTGGCCTGCGCCGCCGCCGTGCTGCTCCTCGCCACCCGGCCGGCGATGCCGCGGCCGGCGGTGGGAGCGGTGATCGCCCTCAACGCCCTGTGGGCGGCCGACAGCGTGGCGTTGCTGCTGTCCGGCTGGGTGCAGCCGACGGGGCTGGGGACCGCCTTCGTGCTGGCCCAGGCGGTGCTCGTCCTGGCCTTCGCCGAGGCCGAGTGGCTGTGCGTCCGCCGGACGGCGGTGCCCGCCGCCTGACCGCCGCCCTGACCGCCGTCCCCACCCGCCAACGGAGCCCAGCCATGCCCGCCACCGGTCCCGTCGTGTTCGTCGTCTCCCTGACCGTCCGCCCCGGCTGCGAGGAGGCCTTCCTCGGCCTTCTCCACCCGCTGCTCGACGCCATGCGCCACGAGACGGGCTTCGTCAACGCGGTGCTCCACCGCGATCCCGCCGACCCCGGCCGCTTCATGCTGTACGAGACCTGGACCGACCTGACGGAGGTGGTCGAGGTGCAGATGGCGCGTCCCTACCGGGCCGCCTACGAGGCGCGCCTGCCGGAGCTCCTGCGCGAGCCCCGGGCGGTGCAGGTCTGGCACCCGCTGCGCGGCGACGGCCGTGACGTCGGACGGTGACGCAGCGGTGGGCGGACGGCCGGGTGGGGCAAGAAAAAGCGGCCGCCGGTGGGGCGGCCGCGAGTGTGGAATGCCAAGCCAGTGAAGCCGCCCCGGACCCGCTCTGCCGAGTGTGCCCGCTGCTTCCAGACAGCCGGACAACGGCCCGCCGTCGGACCCGGTTCCGCGCCGGGGCGGAATGTCCTCTTTATGTCATACCCCGAGCCGAACCCCTGACCACGAGTGCCCCCACCCCGCCCCTCCCCCGCTTCGCAGGGGAGGGAGGCGACCCGCGGCGGAGCCATGGGGAGGGTGGAGGCAGCAGGTGTGTCAGCCATTCCGCTCGACGGTATCACCCGGCGCCGAGCCTCACCGCCGCGGCGGCAGACTGAAGTCCACCCGCTCCGGCCGTCCGGGCAGGGACAGGTGCGCCTCGACGGGGGCGCAGCGCGACACCACGGCGCCGCGCCGCAGCACGTAGAGCCGGGCGGCGCGGGTGCGCAGGGCCTCCACCGGGTCGGCCGCCTGCAGCATCACGAGGTCGGCGTGGCAGCCGGGCTCCAGGCCGTAGCCGTCGAGGTGCAGCAGCCTCGCCGGATTCGCGGTCACCGCGGTGAAGCAGGCCTTCATGGCGTCGTGGCCGGTCATCTGGCCGACGTGCAGGCCCATGTGCGCCGCCTCCAGGAGGTCGGCCGAGCCCAGCGGGTACCAGGGGTCCATGACGCAGTCGTGGCCGAACGCCACCGTCAGCCCGGCGGCCATCAGCTCGGGCACGCGGGTCATGCCGCGGCGCTTGGGGTAGGTGTCGTGGCGGCCCTGGAGGGTGATGTTGATCAGCGGGTTGGCGACCACGCCGAGGCGCGCCTCGGCCATCAGCGGGATCAGCTTGGAGACGTAGTAGTTGTCCATGGAATGCATGGAGGTGAGGTGCGAGCCGGTCACCCGCCCGTGCAGGCCGAGGCGCTGGGTCTCGTACGCCAGGGTCTCGACGTGGCGCGACAGCGGGTCGTCGCTCTCGTCGCAGTGCATGTCGACCAGCAGCCCGCGCTCGGCGGCGATCTCGCACAAGAGCCGCACCGAGGCGGCCCCGTCGGCCATGGTGCGCTCGAAGTGCGGGATGCCGCCGACCACGTCGACCCCCATGTCGAGCGCCCGCTTCAGCAGGTCGACGGCGCCGGGCGCGCGCAGCACCCCGTCCTGCGGGAAGGCGACGAGCTGCAGGTCGAGATAGGGGGCGACCCGCCGCCTGACGTCGAGCAGCGCCTCCACCGCCAAGAGGCGCGGGTCGCACACGTCGACGTGGCTGCGGATCGCCAGCAGGCCGCGCGCCACCGCCCAGTCGCAGTAGGCCAGCGCCCGCTCGACGATGGCGTCCTGGGTGAGCTGGGGCTTCAGCTCGCCCCACAGGGCGATGCCCTCCAGCAGCGTGCCCGACCGGTTGACCCGCGGCAGCCCGTAGCTGAGCGTCGAGTCCATGTGGAAATGGGCGTCGACGAAGGGCGGCGTCACCAGACGGCCGGTGGCGTCGATCTCGGTCCCGGCGTCGCCGGGCAGGTTCGCCTCGACGGCGGCGATGCGGCCGGCGCGCACACCGATGTCGACGCCGGTGCGCCCGTCGGGCAGGGTGGCGCGGCGCAGGACCAGATCGAACATCGGCGGATTCCCTTGGCGTGACGGGGGCGGGGAAGGGATGCTACCGCACGACGTCCGCCGGTGACAAACGCGCCGGCCGCCGGCGCCTCAGCCGTTTCGGGACCGGCCGCCCTGTTCCATCCGCGCCAACGCCTGCTCGAGGGACGCCAGGAATTTGGGCCACCCGGCCCGGGCGCCCTGGTGATACTGAGGATGATCCGGCGGGAAGCCCGACTGCTCCATGCGCACGCGGGTCCCCGTCGACGTCGGGGTGAGGGTCCAGGTGACGACGCTGTCGAGGCCCCGGGCGGCCCAGGTGTAGGAGAGCGTCCGGTTCTCCTCGACCTCGAGCACGCGGCAGTCGATCACGCCCCATTCCGTGCGCAGCTGGAAGCGATGGCCGACGACGGGCTCGAAGTCGTTCGCCATCAACCACTCCTCGATCAGGTGCGGCTGCGTGATGGCCCGCCACACCCGCGCCGGCGGATGGGGCAGATCCCGCTCGACCACCACGGACCGGGCCTCGGCTGCTGAGTCGTTCATCGGGACGTCCGTGTCGGTGGGTCGTCGAGCGGCCTGCAAGGGTGACCGGTCCGTCGTGCCGTTCTACCGGCGCGCAAGCTGGGTGATCTGGACGAGATTTCCGCAGGTGTCGTTCAGCCGGGCGATGGTCGAGCCGGGCACGTCGGTCGGCGGCATGGTGAAGGCGAAGCCGCGTGCGGAGATACGTTCGTGATCGCCCTCGACGTCGTCCGTGAACAAATTCACGGCCGGCCGGTCCTGCTGGAACAACGCCCGCTGGTACGCCTCGGCCGCCGGGGTGTCGTTCATCGCCAGTTGCAGTTCCGTGCCGTCCGGCTCCTCCGGGGACACCACGGTCAGCCAGCGGAAGGGGCCGTTGGTGACGTCAGCCTTCTTCAGGAAGCCCAACCCTTCCGTGTAGAAGCGCAAGGCCCTTTCCTGGTCGTCCACATAAACGGTCGCAAGCTTGATCTTCATCTGCGGATCCTTCGGCTGCGTTCGCTGCACGGGCGGCGCCAACGACAGATAACTCGTCGGCTATGCGTTACTCATAACCGACGAGATATGCGTTGGTCAAGCGCCCACGGTGGACGGGGCCGCGGAGACGCCGACCGACAGGGCGACCGGGGCCCGGCCTTGCCGTCTACCCCGCCAGCACGGCGATGTCGGAGGCCGACAGGGACCTGACGTTCAGCGTGGCGACGGTGACCGCGGTGCCGGCGCCGCTGCCGTCGGCGTCGAAGGAGAGCACCCCGGTGGCGGTGTCGAAGACGAACCAGTCGTCGGCGTCGCCCGGCGCGCCGAGCGCGAAGTGGCCGGCCGACAGCGTGCCCGTCCCGACGAGGCCGAAGTTGGGCCCGACGACCGCGACGCGGTCGGCCCCGCTCTCGAAGTCGGCGACGGTGTCGCCGCCCTCGCCGGGATGGCGGACGACGAACAGGTCGGCGCCGGCGCCGCCCCAGAGGGTGTCGGCCCCCTGGTTGCCGTCCAGCACGTCGTCGCCCCGGCCGCCATAGAGGAGGTCGCCGTCCTGGCCGCCGAACAGCGTGTCGTCCGCCTGCCCGCCGAACAGCGTGTCCGCCGCCTTGTTGCCGTACAGCACGT
>NZ_JBPJSP010000025.1:0-101706 GCF_051225715.1 Azospirillum sp. ST 5-10 | reverse complement strand
GCGGCTTCTCCATCCACACGTTGACTCATATTCCGAGCCCCGCGGCAACCCTTTTCGCCAACCCCGTGAGCAATTACGTTCAGCCCACCTCAATACTGGAGGAATTGCCTCCACTCGTCAAAAGAAAGGAATTTCAAAAACGGATGACCCAATACCATCGACACCATCCAAACCGAATAATCTGATATCCTACTGATTAGTTGAGCATATCCCAAAGCTCGTCGCCGCAGCTTGTTTGTAGCTCCCATATTCTCGCCATTCGCCTGGTGTGAGATCGCCTCGGAACATACAAAAGACCATGGTTTCCGTTCGCTTTTATTGCAATTTTATTCGAAACCATGTAGTGCAGTACTTTTTCTGCTGACTCAGAGTCCCAGTAGTCCTCGGCGCCGCGCAGCAAGGCATCCTCTTGCCTTCCGCCGCCTTTTTGGAAAAACAGCTTTTTGATAATTGACAACAGTGTCTTATGCGCATTGCAAAGGTTTAGCTTACTTATTCGAGATGAATTGTAAGCTCCCTGAAATTTCCCGAAAACACAATTCTGGAATATTTCGGGCAATGCATTGACACTGCCGATCCCATTTACCGCGCTGATGACGCAGTCGCTCAAAAATACATTCGAAAATGACGCCGATTCAATCTCTAGCGTATCAATTTCAACTCCATCGAGCCGCAGACCTGAAACACGCACATCTACAAAACTCAACAGCTCAAAGGCGCCCCCGGACACACTGAGATTACGAAAGTCACATGACCTATTATCGCTTCCGAGTATAAGAGCTATGTAGTCACACGCCACTTGGCTATTGCCGTGGGTTGCGCAATAGCGAATAAACTTCTCAAGACCTTGGTCAGCCTTCACTTTACTAGACAGGACTCTTAGACCAAACGTCCCTAGCGCCTGCTGCCATCTCAGAGAAGCGATTTCTTTACTACTAGTAGAGAGAGATTGACTCAATGAAATGGCCCTCAAGCCATCTTTCGCGTAGTCGTCAATAAATATTCTCTCAGCTCCGCCCGTTCCAATTCGACCGAGGTACGGAAGGCGTTGAAGGAGAGCCGCAGACTCGTCAATAGGCGCATATCCAACGATGTCATAGAACGCTTGATTAATCTCAGCGTTGGATATTCTCTCGTCGTCCTTTCTTTTTTCCCGAGTTTTTTGCGCAAGCGCCAGGAGTATCCCCTTTAAGGCGTCCGCGTAGACTGTAGGGCTTATTCTCGTCTCTCTTTTGCAGATAGCATCAAGAATGCTTTCGAAAAATTCCACTTCGCCATTTGCCGAGTCGTGAAGACGCTCAACCTCAGCTGGATCAAGTCTGCTTAGAAGCTGAAATATGAGGGGTTTTCGAGGCATCCATTCAGGAATTTTTTTAAGGCTTGTGTTTCCTTCTATGTATTTCCTAACCTCGCCTTCAGAAAACTCTTCTGGACACTTTAGTAGTATAATCTCGCTCTTCTTGAGGCCAAGGCACTCAGCCATTTCATCGTCGGAATTGAAATAGTGCTCTCTTCCAGTAATAAGCATCCCTGAACCCGGGCACGATTGGATAACGTCGCGCACCCCTTCGAGGCTTTTTTTCCGAATTTCAGTCAGGCGAGCCGGATCGCCAGACCAGGATTGGGATCCAATCTCATCAAAGCCGTCGAGCAACAGGACATGGTTTCCTCTCCGGAGGCTTCTCACTAGGTTATCCGCATAGTCACCAAGCCCAAGAGAGTCCAAGTGATTGCTTATTATATGGCTTAAGCGCTTGTAACCCCAATTATCTCTAAGGTTAATTGCAACAGGAACGAACTCACGGCCGCATGCTGAAAGTTCGCTAAAAACCTCCATTAGACACCGGGATTTTCCGGAGCCGAATTCTCCAACCAAAACAATTTTGGCGCCACTTTCAACTTTACGCGCAATGTCAGATACTCCATACTGTGCGCCATCTTTGTCTACGTATTTAATCTCAATGTATTTTGCTTTATCAACCTTCCCGGTGTCCGGATCCACCGCACTTCCAAAAGGGGATAGCAACCTTTCGTTTGTATAAAACCTCGATCCAAGAAATTTTGTCGCAAATCCATCAAGATCAAGCACTTCGACATTCAGAGCAACCCCGCTTTCCTTCAAAGACGAGTGGTTGCCGCTCGTAATGAAGTAGCACTCAGAGTAAATTCCGCGCGCCATTAGGGCTGTGCGCATAACTGCAAACTTAGCCAAGTCGTCGCGCAGCTTATCGAGCCCGTCCCTTTTCGAGACTTCAATTAATATCCAATAGTCACTTCTGTATTTTACTATAGCATCACATTTCACTCCGCTCTCGCGTTCAGGTGTCGCAACAGCTCCCCAAATCGACTCCGCTATTTTTCGAGCCTTCTGCTCAACCATCTGCCATTTCATATTTTGCCTCGTTCAACTTACAATCGAATGTGAGAGGCCCTAACGCATCTACTAGGCCAGAGCATAGCTTGCCCAAGTATCATAAATTCGCGCCGTTTGGAATAGGACACATCTGATAGGAGATAGGTTTGGGTGCCTTTCTTCCACTTTTTGGCGGACGCTCCGGTAGTGTTGAATTTCGCGGAGGTGGCTTGTTGTAAAAAAAATTCCCCAGACATATGTTGTGAGCCATCTCGGCGATGCACTTTTCCCTAGACCTTTTTGTTCAAGGGATTGACGCCCGCTGTCCGCGAGTGTACCACTCCTAGGTGCCAGGGACGCTCCGGTCTAAGTTTCCAGCCGGAAAGTGCAGTTGTTGACAAACACTTGACGGGCAACGGCCTGTCTCCTCCCCTTGGGGACGCCAACCTTTCAAATGGGTTGGCATGTCAGGCGAAAGGTGGACGGTATGACTTCCGCTGTTTGTCCACTGCGCCATCCGAAGACCGGGGCGAACGGCTGTCGTCGGGTGGTGTCTCCGGCTGTCTCGTCGGCGCCGCGCCGGCGGCGGGCCAGCGCCGACCGCGCCCGATGCGGCCACCGCCGCAAATCCCCATGACCATGCCCACCGATGACCAGCTGGCGACGCTCGGCGCCGCGTTCGACGCTTTTTCACGCCGGTACAAACTGGCCGATGCGCTCAGTTCGGAAAAGCCGCTGAACGAGCTCGACAAGCAGACGCTCCTGTACGTGGCCGACCATCCGGGCTGCGGACCCACCGACGTGGCGCGGTTCCTCGCCGTCCCGAACACGACGGTCTCTTCCGCCACCGACCGCCTCGCCAAGCGCGGGCTGCTGGAGCGCGACCGTCCGGAAGGCGATCGCCGTGCCGTCGCGCTGCGGCTTTCGCAGGACGGCAGGCGGCGGGTCGATGCCTTCGTGGCGGCGCATCGCGCGCTCTACCGGAGAATGCTGGAGCCGCTGTCGCCCGCCGAGCGGGACAGCTTCATCGGCATGATCACGAAAATCGTATCTGACGATCATTGAATAATACGAATCTCGTTCCATCTTCCGGAGGAGCGTGACCGACACGCTCCCTTCACTCGGATGGACGAGGATGACGATCAGGATCAACGGCACCGATGTGGCTGCGCCCGAGGACGCGCGCATGTCCCTGCTCGACCTGCTGCGCGAGCGGCTGCACCTGACCGGAACCAAGGTCGGCTGCAACCAGGGTGCCTGCGGCGCGTGCACCGTGCTCATCGACGACGAACGGGTGCTGTCGTGCCTGACCCTGGCCGCACAGGCGGACGGGCGGTCGGTCACGACGATCGAGGGACTGGGCAGCGCCGACGAGCCGCATCCGCTGCAGGCCGCGTTCATCGACCATGACGGCTTCCAGTGCGGCTACTGCACGCCGGGCCAGATCTGCGCGGCGGCGGCGATGCTGCGCGAGATCGATGCGGGTGTCCCGAGCTACGTCACCGCCGACCTGACGGCTCCGGCCCCGCTCTCGCGCGACGAGATCCGCGAGCGGATGAGCGGCAATCTCTGCCGGTGCGGCGCCCACAACGGCATCGTCGACGCGATCCTCCGGGTGGCGACGGAGCGCGCGGCATGAGGCCGGTCAGCTATCACCGCGCGACCTCGGCCGACGAGGCGGCGCGCCTGGCCGCCGCCGACGGCGGCCGGCTGCTCGGCGGCGGGACCAACCTCGTCGACCTCATGCGCAAGGGCGTCGAGCGGCCGGCCGCTCTGGTCGATGTGACGGCCCTGTCGAGCGCGATCGCGGAGACGGGCGATGGCGGCCTGGTGATCGGCGCCGCCGCGCGCAACAGCGCCGTCGCGGCGCATCCGCTGGTCCGCGCGCGCCATCCCATGCTGGCGCGGGCGATCCTCGCCGGCGCGTCGGCGCAGATCCGCAACATGGCGACCGTCGGCGGCAATCTCATGCAGCGCACCCGCTGCCTCTACTTCCAGGATGCCGCCGCCTCGCGCTGCAACAAGCGGGCGCCCGGCAGCGGATGCGACGCGGCGGGCGGCTTCAACCGCCATCACGCGATCATCGGCACGTCGCCCCACTGCATCGCCGCGCACCCGTCGGACATGTGCGTCGCGCTCGCCGCGCTCGACGCCGTCGTCCGCGTCGCCGGCACGGACGGCCCGCGGACCATTCCCGTCACCGAGTTCCATCGGCTGCCCGACGACCGGCCCGATCGCGACACCGTGCTCGAACCGGGCGAGGTGATCACCGCCGTCGAGATTCCTCCATCGCCGTTCGCGGCGCGCTCCGCCTACCGCAAGGTGCGCGACCGGGCGAGCTACGCCTTCGCGCTGGTCTCGGTCGCCGCCGGGCTGACGATGCGCGGCGACCGGATCGACGACGTCCGCATCGCGTTCGGCGGCATCGCCCCGAAGCCGTGGCGGGCGTTCCGTGCCGAGGCGGCGTTGCGCGGCGCTGCGGCCACGCCCGATGCCTTCGCGGCCGCCCTGGCCGACGAATTCGCCGGCGCCGCGCCGCTGGCCGGCAACGCCTTCAAGGTCGAACTGGCGACGCGCACGGCGGGCGCCGTCCTCGCCGAACTGAGCGGAAGCGAACGATGAGCAGGATGCAGAACGTCATCGTCGAGTCGGTCAAGACCGCGCTCGGCTGGGTTCCGGCGCAATGGCTGCCGGGCGGCACGCCCGATCCGCTGATCCAGCGCCGCGCCGCGGTCGGCCGGCAGGATTCCCGGCTGGACGGCCCGGCCAAGGTCGCCGGACAGGCGCGCTTCGCCGCCGAGGTCGCGATGGACGGGCTGGCCTACGCGAGCCTGGTCCACAGCACGGTGACGCGCGGGCGGATCACACGCCTCGGCACCGCCGCGGCGGAGGCCGCGCCGGGGGTGATCCTGGTGATGACCCATCGGAACATGCCCCGGATCGGCACCCTGCCCCTGATCAGCGTCACCGACCTGTCCGCCGTCGGCAACTGCGACCTGCCCATCCTGCAGGACGCCGAGATCCACTACAACGGCCAGATCGTCGCCGTCGTCGTCGCCGCGACGCAGGAGCAGGCGGACCATGCCGCCTCGCTCGTCGAGATCGCCTATGCGTCCGAAGAGGCCGGCACCCGCTTCGAAGCCGCCAGGACCAACGCGCGGACCCCGGCGTCGATCCTGATCGAGAGGAACCACGTCTCCGTCGGCGATGCCGAACGGGAGCTGGAGCAGGCGGCGCATCGCGTCGACCACGTCTATCGGACGCCGGCCCAGAACCACAACGCGATCGAGTTGCACGCCGTGACGGTCGCCTGGGAGGGCGAGGCGCTGGTGATCCACGACGCGACGCAGATGATCGCGCCGAGCGCCAAGGCACTCGCCAAGCTGTTCGGCCTCAGGAAGGACCAGGTCCGCGTTCTTTCGCCCTTCGTCGGCGGCGGGTTCGGCGGCAAGGGCCTGTGGGATCATCAGATCGTCGCGGTGGCGGCGGCCAAGCTTGCCGGCCGGCCGGTCCGCCTGATGCTGAGCCGCGAGAGCGTCTACCGCATCGTCGGCGGCCGCACCCCGTCCGAGCAGCGCGTGGCCATCGGCGCCGACGCGGACGGCCGGTTCACCGCACTGGTGCACACCGGCTACTCCGTCATGCCGCCGCACGGCGCCTGCCCCGAGCAGTACACGCTGAGTTCGCGGGCACTCTACCGCTCGAAAAGCTTCGAGATCCTGCAGCGCCACGTCGATCTCGACATCGTTCCCAACACCTACATGCGCGCGCCCGGCGAGGCGATCGGCACCTTCGCGATCGAGAGCGCCGTCGACGAACTCGCCCACGCGATGGGCATCGACCCGATCGAGTTGCGCCGGCGCAACGAGCCGGACCGCCATCCCATCCACGGCGCGCCCTTCTCGCAGCGTGCGCTGATGCAGGCCTACGACGACGGCGCCGCGCGCTTCGGCTGGCACCGGCGGGCCGAACCGGGCGTGCGCCGCGAGGGCGAATGGCGCATCGGCATGGGCTGCGCGAGCGGCAGCTTCCCCTACGTGCGCCTGCCGGGAGTGAACGTCCGCGTCACGGTGCGCCGGGACGGCTCGGCGACGGTCGCGTGCTCGGCCCAGGACATGGGCATGGGAACCGCGACGGTGCAGGTTCAGCACGCCGCGGACCGCCTGGGCCTGCCGGTCGGGGCGATCGCGTTCGAGATGGGCGATTCCGCGCTGCCGGCCGGGCCGGTGGCGGGCGGCTCGTCGCAGACCGTGTCGATCGCGGGCGCGGTCATGGCCGCGGCGGAGAAGCTGACGGGCGAGCTGCTGCGCCTTGCCGGCAACGACAGCCCGGTCGCCGGCCTGCGGCCCGGCGACGTTCGCCTCGCCGATGCCGGCATCGCCTCCATCGAGGACCCGTCCCGGCATGAGAGCTATCGATCGATCCTGACGCGTGCGGCGCGGGAGCAGGTCAGCGTCACCGCGGCCGGAAGCGCGCCGCTGGAGATGCTCAAGTTCGCGATGCACAGCTTCTCGGCCGTCTTCTGCGAACTCCGCGTGAGCGAGGTCACGGGCGAGGTCCGCGTGGACCGCCTGCTGGGGTCGTTCGATTGCGGGACGATCCTCAATCCGAAGACGGCGGCGAGCCAGTTCCGGGGCGGAATGATCATGGGCCTCGGCCTGGCGCTCACCGAGGAAACCCTGTTCGACGAGCGAAGCGGCCGGATCATGAACGCCACACTCGCCGACTATCACATTCCGACCCATCTCGACGTGCCGGAGATCGACGTGATCTGGACCGGCATCCCGGACCCGCGCTCACCCCTCGGCGCGCGCGGGATCGGCGAGATCGGCATCACCGGGGTCGCGGCGGCCGTCGCGAACGCCG
The DNA here is from genome assembly GCF_051225715.1 of Azospirillum sp. ST 5-10. NCBI lineage: Bacteria > Pseudomonadati > Pseudomonadota > Alphaproteobacteria > Rhodospirillales > Azospirillaceae > Azospirillum > Azospirillum sp. ST 5-10. The sequence goes on along the minus strand of NZ_JBPJSP010000025.1, from coordinate 94,487 downwards.
TGTTCAACGCCACCGGCAAGCGCATCCGCGACCTGCCCATCACCCTGGACAAGCTGCTCTGAGGGGCGCCGGTCGCGGCCGCCGCCACCCGGGGTCGAACGGCCCACCCGCTTCGGTCGGGCGCATTCACGTGGCGGCGCCGGCGATGCGCTCGACGAGGGAGCGGTTCGGGCAGTGGGGGGGAGCCACCGCGGCGTCCGTCCCGGCCTGGATCAGCCAGCGGTCGCAGGCCTCCTTGCGCGGGCACGCGCGGCACCGGCGGACCGCGTCGTTCAGGTCCCGGCTGGCGCCGCAGGTCATCGCCGCCGCGCCGGGCCGCAGGCGGGCGACGACCCCGGCCAGGCGCAGGCGCTCCGCCGCGGCGCGCCGCGCCGCCAAGGACACGCCGGCCAGCAGGAGCGCGGCGGTCGATACGGCGAGGAACAAGGCTTCCATGATCTCCACTCCGATGGATGTCTGACATATCAAAGGTATGTCTAGCATCTCCGGACCGCCTTGACGTGGATCAATCCGGCATCGCCGCGCCTCCCGGAGCGTGTCCTGTCGGTTCCGCACGCACCGCCCCCGCGACAGGGCGCTCCGGCGTTCGGCGTCCGGCGACGGGAAGGGCGCGGCTGCCGTCGGGCCGGGGCGGCGTCGCGTCGGGCGAACTTTCCTCTGGCAAGGGATAAGCTACGACTGATATGTTAGGCTGGGTCCAGCCGATGCCCGCCGCCGGTGGGGTGTCCGGCGCCTGCCCGCGAGCGCGGCCGCCGACGGGTGGAACCATCGCGGAGGGGCCATCACATTGGACTGACCGATCTGCCATTGATATGCCTGATGGAAATCAGTCTCTCGCGGCGCGCAGAGCCGTCTTGACCTCGCCCGCCGCCACAACCCATATCGAGACCTGTGGACACCGAGGACGACCTCACGACATGCCACGTACGAAGCAAGGGGCGGCGGCCAGGCCGTCGCCCGCGGAGAAGGCCGACGGCGCCGGGGCGCCGGCGCCGGTCAAGGCTGGTCCGCCGGCCGGCGGCCGGCGCCGTTCCGCCGGGCCGGAGCCGGTGCCGGTCGAGATGCTGCCGGACCAGACGGCCCTGGCCGAACCGCCGCCGCCGGAGGAGGAGCCGGGCGACGGGACCATGACCGACCGGGCCTACCGGCAACTGGAGGAGCTGATCGTCACGTTGCAGCTGCCGCCGGGCACCGTGCTGTCGGAGCAGACCCTGGCGAACCGGCTCGCGATCGGCCGCACACCGATCCGCGAGGCGCTGCAGCGGCTGGCCCGGGAGGGGCTGGTGGTGATCCTGCCGCGCCGCGGCATCCTGGTGTCGGAGATCAACCTGCGCACCCAGTTGCGGCTGCTGGAGGTGCGGCGGGAGCTGGAACGCCTGATGGCGCGCACCGCCGCCGAACGGGCCACCGCCGCCGAGCGCAAGGAGTTCGCGGAGATCGCCGCCGGCATGCGCCAGGCGTCGGACGAGGAGGACGACATCGCCTTCATGCGGCTCGACCGGCAGCTCAACACCCTGATCTCCCTGGCCGCCCGCAACGAGTTCGCGACCCGGTCGATGGGGCTGATGCACGGGCTGTCGCGCCGCTTCTGGTACCAGCACTACAAGCAGGTGGCGGATCTGCCGCTGTGCGCCCGGCTGCACGCCGACGTGGCCGACACCATCGCCCGGCGGGACGCGGCCGCCGCCGCCGCCGCGTCCGACGCCCTGATCGACTACATCGAGGACTTCGCGCGCCGCACCCTGTACGCCTGAACGTGCGCGCGTGAACGGGCGGCGCCGGAGCGGGCGCCCGCCCGCCTCACGCTGGAGCGGGAACACTCCCGGTGGAATCACCGGGAGTGTTCCCGCTCTAAATTCAAATGTTTAGAGCAAGATTCACGCTTTTGGCCGGATCGGCCAAAAGCGATCTTGCTCTAGCGCCGGCAGGGCGGTGGCGAGGCGCCCGTCGGGCCGGGCGAGCTGGTCGAGGATCGAGAAGTGGTTCTCCCCCTCCAGGGGCAGCAGGGTCGCCGGCGTGCCCGCCGCCGCCAGGGCGGCGTGGTAGTCGCGCGACTGGCGCTGCAGTTCGGGCAGCTCGCCGGTGCCGTAGGCGATCGTCACCGGCAGCACGCGGCCCGGCGGGTGGCGGATCGGGCTCAGCGCCGCCGCCTCCCGCTCCGTCAGGCGCAGATCCTCGTTCATGGTGGCGAGCCGGCAGGGCTCCAGGTCGAAGATGCCGCTGACGCACAGGCAGGCGTCGATCTCCGGCAGGGCGAGATGGACGGCGCTCAGGTGCGCCCCGGCCGACCACCCCGCCAGCACCAGCCGGCCGCCGCCCACGCCGTGCGTCGGGCCGGCGGTGCGCAGGAAGCGGATGGCGTCGCGAATCTCGCCGGCGATCGCCGTCAGGCTCGCCTCGGGCGCCAGGGTGTAGCCGATCAGCGCGACGTCGAAGCCGTGGGCCATCGGCCCCACCGCCATGCCGGCGAACATCTCCTTGCCGTTGCGCCGCCAGTAGCCGCCATGGACGAAGGCCAGCAGGGGCGCCCCGGCGTCGCCGCACCGGAACAGGTCGATCCGGTTGCGGGGGCGGGGGCCGTAGGCGAGGTCCAGGAGGCCGGGGTGGCGCCGGCGCAGCGCCGCCCCCGCGTCGGCGTGACGTTGCAGCGTCGCCGCACCCGCCGGCACGGCGCCGAGATTGTCGTAGGCCCGGTCGAGCGCCGCGGTGTCCATGGCGCGCCAGCCGGCCGCGGGCGCGCCGCCGCCGCCCTGGCTCACTTCCGGCCGCCCTTGGCGTCGCGCGTGACCTCGGGGAACACCCACAGCGCCACCGTCATGAAGATGCCGAGGAACAGGACGGCGTATTTGGGGCCGGTCTGACCCACGGCGTCCTGGAACACGTAGGCCGCGACCATGACGAGCAGGACGGCGACGGAGAGCGTGAGCTTGATGGGGAAGGGCATCGTGGCCTCCTTCGGGTGGACCGGTGCCGCGCGGCCCCGGTCGGTATGGCAGGGATCGGGTTGGTCGGGCGCTCAGAGCACCGCCGGCGCGCCGTGCAGCAAGGACAGCGCGGCGAGCTGGGCGGCCAGCAGGGCCGCCAGTCCCGGACGCCCGTCGCGCCAGCGGGGCGGCAGGACGTCCAGCAGCAGCGGCGCGAACAGGAAGACGAGGCCGCCGCCGATCACCAGCGAGGTCCAGCGCAGCTCGTCCCAGCCGTAGAGCGCCGTACCCGCCAGGAGCGGCGGCAGCGCCGCCAGATTGGCGGCGATCAGCGCCAGGCCGCCCGCCGCCCGTGCCGGTTGCGGGCGCAGGGACAGCGGAAACATGCCGGCGACCACCAGCACGGCGAGGCAGCCGACGGCGAACAGGAGGCCGAACCACGCCAGCGCGAGAATGTTGGGTTCTATCTCGTTCATCGCTCCCCCGCACTGCTTGACGTACGGATGATATGTCAGTTATATTTCTATGGCAAGCCAATCTTGAGCAGCAGGATATCAGCATGAGCAGGACCTACCGGGGCGACCGCACCATCGACGGGGTGATGGTGACCGTCGACGGCCAGCCGCTGGCCCACCGCACCGACCTGAAGTCGATCGCCGGCGAGGATTTCGAGTGGAGCTACGAGGGCGACGCGCCCAACCAGCTGGCGCTGGCGATCCTGGCCGACCATCTGGGCGACCAGCGCGCGCTGGCACTCCACGACCGCTTCATGCGCGACGTGGTGGCGAACTTCAGCAACGAGTGGGAAATGACCTCGGCCGACATCGACGCGTTCGTGGAATCGCTGACCGACGCCGCGGCGTGACGGCGCCCGACCGCAGACCGTCGAAGGGGGCGCCGCGGCCGCGGCGCCCCCTTTTCGCTGCCCTTTTCCGCACGGCGGGCACGGCCGCCGGCGCCCGCCGGCATCACTCGGCCGCGACCATCGCCTTCGCAGCGCGGGGCTTGGGCGTGCGCGAGGTCTTGCGCATGTCCCGCTTCACGTAGCGCGTGTCGTAGCCGTTGAACAGGTGACCCCACAGGCCGCGGTCGAGATCGGAGGTGCCGAACAGCCAGTCCATGATCGGGAAGGTCAGGTTCATGTTCCGCTCCATCATGATCGACTGGTCGTGGTGGGCGGTGTGATGGCGGCGGTTGGTGTTGATGAACGGCACGTTGCGCACGAACCAGTTCTCGTCCACGTGGGTGCAGAAGTGCATGAACTCGTAGATCAGGTACATCGAGGTGGTGGTCGTGATGAACAGCCAGCCGATGTTGGCCGTGAACAGCCACGCCGCCGCCAGTGCCATCGGGATCGACATCAGGGTGAAGGTCGCCAGGGCGTAGGGCGGGAAGAACGTGACGCGCCAGTCGTGATGACCGGCGAAGCGCATCTCCTCCTCGGTGAAGAACTGGTGGTGCATCAGCGTGTGGCGGTTGTAGATCGCCCGCAGTGCCGGGATGTGCGACGGCCGGTGCATCACATAGCGGTGCAGGAACCATTCGAAGAAGTTGCAGCCGATGAAGGTGACCGGGACGATCGCCAGCTCCCACCACTTCAGGTCGTCGACGTTCGACAGGTAGATGTAAAGCGCCGTGAAGCCGATGGTGTAGATGATGAAGACGTGAAGCCATCCGTTGTACCAACCGGCCACGCGCTCCCGGTACGTCGAGCGGTACTTGCGCTGGCGGTCGGTCATGACCGTTTGCGTGAGTTCCATGAGGCGCCTCCTTCGACCTTGGCTGAGGTTCGTCCGGGCGGGGCGGCGTGGCCGCCGGCCCGATCTGACATATCAGCAGCCTATCAGTGACGTTTCTTGATGTCCACAACAATCGGGCCAGCGCATGGTTGCCGTCGCCGGAACGGGGGCTTGAAGAATATCAGTGATATGTTAGTCTTGTCCGGGCTGCATCTCACGCTGCGCCCGCCGCGGGACCGGCCGACCGGCGGGACCGCTCGCGACTGACTTCACGGGATTGAAACGCCATGCCTTTGGACTATCGGGCCGCCGTCCTTCACGAGGCCGGGACGCCGCTGCGGATCGAGACGGTCACCGCTCCCGAGCTGCGGCCGACCGACGTTCTCGTGCGCGTCCGCGCCGCCGGCCTCTGCCACACCGACCTGGAGGTGATTCAGGGGCAGCTGCGCTACCCCATGCCGATCGTCCTCGGCCACGAGGCGGCGGGGGAGGTGGTCGCGGTCGGCGAGGCGGCGACCGGCGTCAGGCCCGGCGACCACGTGGTGCTGTCCTGGAATCCCCACTGCGATCACTGCTTCTATTGCGATCGCGACCTGCCCATCCTGTGCGAGACGTACCAGCGCGAAGGGCCCCGGGCGATGCAGTTCGACGGTGCGTCCCGGGCGCGCTTGCGCGACGGGACCGAGCTGCATCACCTGATGTTCCTCGGCGCCTTCGGCGAATACTGCATCGTGCCGGACCAGTCCGCCGTCCCCGTCCCCGAGGCCGTGCCCTTCGACGTCGCCTGCCTGATCGGCTGCGGGGTGATGACGGGGGCCGGGGCCGCCCTCAACATCGCCGAGATCGCCCCGGGGGACAGCGTGATGGTGGTGGGCTGCGGCGCGGTCGGGCTTGCCGCGGTGCAGGGCGCGCGCCTTGCCGGGGCGGGCTCGGTCATCGCCGTCGACCTCGACGACGGCAAGCTGGAGCTGGCCGCCCGCCTCGGCGCCAGCCACGGGGTCAACGCGCGGCGCGCCGACACGGCCGAGGCGGTGCGGGCGCTGACCGGCGGGCGCGGCGCCGACGTGGTGCTGGAATCCGCCGGCAGCCCGGCCGCGTTCCGCGCCACGGTCGAGGCGGTGCGCCCGGGCGGCCAGGTGATCTGGCTCGGCAAGACCGACGTCCAGTCGGACATCGCCTTCCGCTGGGGCGCGCTCATGGGCGAGAAGCGCATCCGCCGCTCCAGCTATGGCGGGGCCCGGCCGACGCGGGACTTCCCGATGCTGGCCCAGGCCTACGTCGACGGCCGGCTGAAGCTCGACGAGCTGATCACGCAGCGCATCGCCTTGGACGACATCAACGAGGGCTTCGCGTCGCTCGCCCGCGGCGAGGCGATCCGCAGCGTCGTGATCTTCTGAGCGGACGGCCCGGGCGGCTCGCCGCCGAGCCGCCCGGGCCGTCCGGATCGCCGTCTCACCAGCCGCGGTTGCCGAGCACCGCGCCCTTGGAGAGCGGCTGGACGAGCTGGCCGTAGAGCGACAGCCAGCCGTGCCGTTCCGGCGGCGGCGGCGTCCAGTCGGCGCGGCGGGCCTCCAGCTCCGCGGCCGGGACGCGCAGGACCAGCGACCGGGCGTCGAGGTCGATGGCGATGGGATCGCCGTCCCGGACCAGGCCGAGCGGTCCGCCCTCGGCCGCTTCCGGCATGACCTGCCCCACGGTGATGCCGCTGTTGAGGCCCGACAGCTCGCCGTCGGTCACCACCGCGACGCCGCCGCCCAGGCCCGCCCCCACCAGCGCCGCCATGAAGCTGCAGGCGAAGACGGTGCCGGGACCGCCCTTGGGGCCCATGTTGCGCAGCACGATGACCTGACCGCGACGGATGGCGCCGGTCTCCAGCCCCTGGATGGCCAGATCCTCGTCCTCGAACACCTGGGCCGGCCCCTCGAATCGGCGCACCTCCGGCGGCACCGCCGACAGCTTCACCACGGCGCCGTCCGGGGCGAGGTTGCCGCGCACGATGATCAGCCCGGGTTCGCCGCGGAAGGGGCGGGAGAGGGGGCGGATGACCCGCTCGTCGGGCGGCGCCACCGTCTCCAGGTTCTCCCCCAGGGTGCGTCCGGTCACCGTCATGACGTCGAGGTCGAGGGCGGCGCGGAGCTGCCGCATGGCGCCGGCGCAGCCGCCGGCGGCGTCCAGGTCCTCGATGCGGTCGGGACCGTTGGGACGGACCCGGGTGATCTGGACGGCGCCTTCGGACAGGCGTTCGTACTCGGCGACCACGTCGATGGGGCATTGGCTCTCGATGGCGATGGCGGTGAGGTGCCGCACCGTGTTGACCGAGCAGCCCAGGGCCTGCGCCACGCGGATGGCGTTGCGGAAGGCGCCGGGCGTCAGGATGCGGCGGGGCCGCAGGTCGCCGGCGATCAGCTCGACGATGGCGCGCCCGGCGCGCTCGGCATACTCGTACAGCCGCTCGCCGTTGGCGCGGATCGGCGCGTTGCCGGTCAGCGCCATGCCCAGGGCCTCGGCCAGCACGTGCATGGAGTTGGCGGTGGCCAGCCCGGCGCACACGCCGGGACCCTTGATGGCGTGGCAGGACATGGCGGTGAGCTCATCCAGGGAGATCTGCCCGGACTTGTAGGTGCCGACGCTGTTGTACAGTTCCTCGATGTCGACGGACCGGCCGGCGCACTGGCCGCCCAGCTGATAGCCGCAGGCCAGCACCAGCGACGGCAGGTCGAGGCGTCCGGCGGCCATGAGCTGGCCGGGCGTCGTCTTGTCGCACGACGCCAGCAGCACCATGCCGTCGAGCTCCGCCCCTTCCACCTGCACCTCGACGTCGTTGACCAGCAGGTCGCGCGACGGCATCAGGTAGCGGGCCTTGCGCCCGGCCGAGGTGACGAAGTCGGAGGGGGCCACGGTGCGGATCTCGAAGGGCAGGCCGCCGGCGTCGCGGATGGCCGTCTGCACCGCCCGGCTGACCTCGTCGAGGTGCTGGTAGCACACGGACAGGCCGCTGGACGAGTTGACCACCGCGATCTTCGGCTTGTGGAAGTCCTCCTCCTTGATCCCCATCGCCAGCCACTGGGCCCGGCGCACGGCCCAGCGGGTGGTGCCGGGTTCGAACTCGCTGCGCAACTTTCGGGTCATCGTCGTTCCTCTCGCGGTCGGCGGCACGCGCCGGTCACATCCGGTTCGGGGTGGGAGGCGGCCCGACGCCGCCCCCGGCGGGGGGTTGCCGGCTAAAGCGCGCTGCCGTTTCGCGTCATGGCGGCGCGCACGGCCGCGACGTCCAGGTCGCGCAGTGCTGCGTCGTCGTCGATGGACATCACCGCCGCGACCGCGGCGGCGTGGCCGTACTCGAAGCACTGGGCGGTGACCCGGGCCGACGCCAGGGCCTCGTGCTCGGCGCTCAGGCAGCGGCCGGCGACCACGACGTTCTCCGCCGTCTCGGGGACCAGGGCGTGGTAGGGCACCTCGTACCAGTCGTCGAGCAGCCAGTGCAGCTTGGGCCGGTCGCCGACGTGCAGCTCGATCGGCCAGGGCACGCGGCAGATGCCGTCGCCGCGCTTGCGCCCGCCGACCACGTCGGCGTTGCGCAGCGTCTCGACGCCGGCGATCGTCCGGGTCTGCCGCACCCCGGCCTCCACCCCGGTGTCGACGACGTGGCTCGCGGCGCAGCCCGGCACGTGGTCGGCGAGGAAGCGGGCGTAGTCGCGCACCTGACGGCGGCCGAGGATCTCGGCCTCGGTGAAGTCGGCGGGGTCGACGACGTTGAGCATGCGGCCGTCGCGGCCGCTGAGCCGGGTGGCGTTGACCATCAGCTCGCCCGGCCGGGTGGTCGGGAAGACCCAGATCTTGTGCCGCGGCAGATGGTAGGCGCCGGACGCGTCGGCCGCCTGCAGCGCCTCGGTCAGCTTGGGCGGGCAGATGGTGTCGTCGCCCCACCAGGCGAGGAACCGCGCCATGTCGACGTTGCCGAGGCGGAAGAACATGGTCGGGTTCTGCACCCGGCCGTCGTCGCCGAACCGGCAGCGGTGGCCGCCGCGCGCCAGCACGGCGGCGTCGCCCGAGGCGTCGACGATCCGGCGCGCCAGAATGGTGGAACGCCCGGCCTTGGACTCGATCACCACGCCGCGGTAGGCGTCGCCGTCGGTGAGGACGCCGGTGACGGCGGTGTGGAACAGCACGCGCACGCCGGCCTCCTCCAGGAAGGCGTCGGCCGTCTCGCGCCACATCAGGGGATCGTGGGTGACGGTGAAGGTCTTGCCGTAGACCTGGGGTTCGGTCAGGCCGCCGCGGGCGGCGAGCGCGGCGCGGAACCGCTCGGTGAAGCCGAAGACGACCTGTTCGGGGGCGTTGCGCCGGTCGCTGGCCAGATACATGCCGCAGATGGTGCCGGACATCCCGGCCACCGCGGCGCCGCCGCAGAAGCCGTACTTTTCCAGGAGCAGCACGGACTTGCCGGCCTCGGCCGCGACCGTCGCCGCGGCCACGCCGGCGGCGCCGCCGCCGACCACGAGCACGTCGACACGGGCCAGCACCGGCAGGCCGGGGGCATCATCGAAACGGCATGCGGTGGTCCATCCGGGAAAGGGATTGGTCTGATCCATGAGTGATCGCATCTTGATATATCATCAGTCCATCAAACATAGACCAGTCGGCGGCGGCTGTCGACGCCTTTTCCGGGGGCGACGTCCGGTCGGGGAGTCCCCCCGTTCACGCCGTCGGCGCCAGGGCCGCCGAGGGGGCCGGGGCGTCGCCGCGGCGCAGGGTGCGGTACGCGAAGTCGGTGAGATAGTCGTTCAGCGCCAGCGACGCCGCCGCCGCCGCCGCCTCGTCGCCGCAGGCGACCGCCCGCAGGGTGGCCGCGTGCAGGCGGGCGCCGCTGCGCAGCTCCGCCCGCCGGTCCTTCAGGTTGGCGAACCAGAAGCGGCGCGACAGGCCCTGGAGGGGCATCATCGCCAGCTGCAGGTACTCGTTCTGGGCGGCGGCGCCGACGCTGTCGTGGATCGCCTTCAGAAGCTCGCCGAAGGCGTGGATGTCGTCGGTGTCCTCCAGGCGCTCCAGGTCGGCCGCCAGTCCCAGCATCGCCCGCCGCTGCTCCGCGGTGGCGCGGTGGGTCGCCATGCGCACGGCCAGCTCCTCCACCGCCCGCCGCAATTCCAGGAGCTTCAACTGCACCTCGACCGACACCGGCGGGATGACGATCCCGCGGCGGGGATGGATCTCGACCATCCGTTCCAGGGCCAGGCGCTGCAGGGCCTCGCGCACCGGCGTGCGGCCCAGCCCGGTCACATCCATCAGGGTCCCCTCCGACACCATGGAGCCGGGCTTCAGCTCCTGGAAGGTGATCATGCGGACGATCCGGTCGTAGGCGCGGTCGGTCTTGTTGGCGGACGACGGCATTGGCTTCTCCTGGCTGTGCCGGCGGCGGTCGGCGGGGTCGGCGGCGTCGATGGCCGAAAGGTATCGACAAACCCCGGCGCCGGCAATAAGCTGATCAGCGAATGATATATCTAGACACGATCAAGCGTTCACCACTGGGCGTCGCAGCGCGCGGGGTTTGCCATCCCTGTTCGCGGTGCCGCCGCCGCAGATTGGTGGACGGTTGACGTGGGAGAGATGTCCCAGCGTTCGGCGGCCGGCATGCGGACCCGCTCCGGTCCGCCGCGCGCCGGCCGTGGACGGCAGGGCGGGAGGCTGCCGGCGGGATGGGGCGGCCGCCTCCGGGGCAGGGGAAACGTTCTCCCGTCCAGCGGGACGCCACCGAAAGGCGCCCTCCGCGTCCGTCGTCGTGCGCAAGGCGACGGGTGGTTCCATCCGTGTCCGATGCCACCGAATCCGAAGGTCGGGCGGCGGCGGTGCGCCGGAACTCGAAGGCGCGATTGCTTCGCGGTCCGTACAAATGCGTTGACGGACTGCTTCGGCCAGAACTAGCATGCCGATGAACTATCGGTGAGATATCAGGTCGTGCGCAGTTGTGCGCCAGGTGGCGTGCCGGTCGACGGCCCGATGCACGGGGAGGGAAAAATGAAACGCATGTGGACATACGCCGCCGGCCTGGTCGCGGCACTGCTTATCGGCGGGCCGGCGGACGCCGCCGACACCTACAAGTGGAAGATGGCGACGGGCTGGGCCGGCGGTCCGCTGATGGACTACGGCGCCAAGGCGTTCGCGGAGCGTCTGGAGCAGCTGACCGACGGGCGCATCCAGGTCCAGGTCTTCACCGGCGGCGCCCTGGGCAACGCCTTGAAGGTGTCGGAGACCGTCAAGAACGGCGTCGCCGAACTGGGGCACACCTGGATGGGCTACGACTGGGGCAAGGACCCCACGGTGGTGCTGTTCGGCGGTTACGCCGGCAGCCCGGACAGCGAGCGCATGCTGCACTGGCTCTACGCCGGCGGCGGCGCCGAGCTGCAGCGTCAGTACCGCGAGGAGAAGTTCGGCGTCGTCTCCTTCCCGCTCTTCATCCGGCCGGCCGAGGTGTTCCTGCACTCCCGCAAGCCGGTCCGCACGCTCGCCGACCTGAAGGGCCTGAAGCTGCGCACGGCCGGTGCCTGGCTGGAGATGGCCAAGGAACTGGGGGCCTCGCCGGTGACCACCGCCGGCGGCGACGTCTTCCCCATGCTGGAGCGCGGCGTCATCGACGCCACCGAATGGGGGACGCTGTCGGAGAACATTCCCACCGGCTTCCACAAGGTGGCCAAGTACGTGATCGTTCCCGGCGTGCACCAGCCGGTCGCCCCGTTCGAGCTGGTCGTCAACAAGGACGCCTTCGCGTCCCTGTCGGAGGAGGACCAGAAGCTGGTCGCGCTCGCCGCCAAGCTCGTCACCTTCGAAAGCTGGCTCAAGGTCGGCCAGGACGACGCCAAGGCGCTCGAGTTCTACCGCAGCCAGGGCAACGAGGTGATCGAGCTCGACGCCGAGGTCCAGCAGCAGACCCGGGACATCGCGGCCAAATGGGCCAAGGAGACCGCCGCGGACAACTCCTGGTTCAGCAAGACGCTGGACTCGCAGCAGGCGTTCGACGCCCTGTGGCACGATGCCCCGCACTACCGCAATCTGAAGCTGAAGGACTGACGTCGCGGGAGGCGGGGCGGCCCCCGCCTCCGTCCTGGAACCCGTGGGACGGGGAGTCTTCCAACATGAAGTGGTTTGTCACAGCCGTCGACCGGCTCACCGGCGCGACCGGTGTGTTGGGCGCCTGGATGGTTGCCCCGCTGGCCCTGGCGATCGGGTACGAGGTGTTCTCCCGGTACGTGATGGGCGCGCCGACGATCTGGGCGTTCGAGCTCGGCTACATGCTGACCGGCGCGAACTTTCTCCTGGGCGCCCCGCTGGTGCTGCGCATGGATGGCCACATCCGGGTCGACGTGCTGTACGGGCGCTATTCGGAGCGCGCCCGCGCGCTGGTCAACGCGCTGACCCACATCCTCATCGTCATTCCGTTCAGCGCCTGGCTGGCCTGGAGCCTGTGGCACTACGCGCTCGACGCCTACGTCAGCGGCGAGGGCAGCGGGATGTCGGCCTGGAACCCGCCGGTCTGGCCGTTCCGCACCGTCTTCTTCGTGTCGTTCGCGGTGCTGGGCCTGCAGGCGCTGGCCGAGCTGGTGCGCTGTCTGGACGTCCTTTTCGCCCGTTCGGGCGCGGCCGAGGGCGCCGCGCTGGGCTTCGAAACCGGCACGCAGCCGCGGGGGCAGTGAGATGGGGTTCCTGGCGCTCTACATGTTTCCGGGCCTGCTCGGCGCGCTGCTGATCGGGGTCCCCGTCGCCTTCGCCATGTTCGGCGTGGCCATGTCGTTCGGCTACATCGTCTTCCAGGACGCGATCATCTACCAGCTGATCGAGAAGGTCGAGGACGTCGCCTCGAACTACGTGCTCGCCGCGGTGGCGCTGTTCGTCTTCATGGGCTGCATGCTGGAACGCGCCGGCGTCGCCGAGCGCCTGTTCGAGGCGGTCCACCTGTGGACGCGGCGCATACCCGGCGGGCTGGCCGCGGGCACGGTGCTGATGTGCATCGTCTTCGCCGCCTCCAGCGGCGTCGTCGGCGCCACCGAGGCGGTGGTCGGCCTGCTGGCCATCCCGGTGATGCTGAAGAACCGCTACGACAAGGGGCTGATCGCGGGCACCATCTGCGCCGGCGGCTCGCTCGGCACGATCATCCCGCCGTCGGTGGTGGTGGTGGTGATGGGCCCCCTGGCCAACGTCTCGGTCGGCGATCTGCTGGTCGGCATGGTGATCCCCGGCCTGATCATGGCCGGCCTCTATCTCGTGTACATCGTCCTGCGCTGCGTGCTCCAGCCGTCCGCCGGTCCGGTCGTCCACGAGGAGGACCCGATGCCGCTGTCGGTCAAGCTGCGGATCACGGCGACGGCGCTGGTCCCGCCCATGTGCATGATCGTGGCGGTGCTGGGCTCGATCATGACGGGCGTCGCCGCCCCGACCGAGGCGGCGGCCCTCGGCGCCCTCGGCAGCGTGCTGCTCAGCGCGTTCTACGGCACCTTCTCCTGGTCGGTGCTGAACGAGGCGATCATGAAGACGGTGCAGATCACCGCCATGATCATGATGATCCTGCTGGCCGGCAGCATGATGACCGGCGTCTTCATCTCCGCCGGCGGCGTCACCCTGACCCAGGAGCTGGTCGAGACGATGAATCTCGGCTCATGGGGGCTGCTGTTCCTGATCCTGGGGCTGGCCTTCGCCGCCGGCTTCTTCCTCGACTGGATCTCGATCGTCCTGATCATGATCCCGCTGTTCACGCCGTTGGTGGTGGCCCAGGGCTTCGACCCCGCCTGGTTCTGCATCGCGTTCCTGGTGGTCATCCAGACCAGCTACCTCACGCCGCCGATGGCGCCCGCCATCTTCTATCTCCGCGGCATCGCCCCGCCGGAGATGACGACGCGCGACATGTACCTGGGCGTCCTGCCGTTCATCGGGCTCCAGGCGATCACCCTCGCCATCGTCCTGGCGTTCCCGCAGACGGTCCTGTGGCTGCCGTCCAAGCTGCTGGGGTTCTAGAGCGGGATCACTCCGGGTGGAATCACCTGGAGTGTGAATCTTGCTCTAGGCGCCGTCGCGGGGGCCGTCGCGGTCTCGCCCCCGCCCTTCCCGTGTCGCGCACGGGGAGGGCGGGGGCAAACACGCCGAGCGCCCGCCGTCGCCGTCGCGAAACCGGCCGCCGCCGGCGAGGAAATCCGCGTAGGCCATCCGCAGGCCCGCCCGCAGCGGCGTGCGCGGGCGCCATCCCAGGGCGGTCAGCCTGGACGAGTCCAGCAGCTTGCGGGGCATGCCGTCGGGCTTGCTGGTGTCGAAGGTGACGAGCCCGCGAAAGCCGACGACGTCCGCCACCAGCCGCGCGAAGGCGGCGATGGTGGTCTCCTCGCCGCTGCCGACGTTGAGGAACATCTCGCCGGAGTAGCGTTCCAGGGCGAACGCGCAGGCGTCGGCGAGATCGTCGACGTAGAGGAACTCACGGAGCGGCGCTCCGGTGCCCCAGATGGCGACCCGGTCCACCGCCGCCTCCTTGGCCTCGTGGAAGCGCCGGATCAGGGCCGCGGGGACGTGGCTGTGCAACGGGTGGTAGTTGTCGCCGGGGCCGTAGAGGTTGGTCGGCATCAGCGCGATGAAGTCGCGGCCATGCTGGCGGCGGTAGGCCTGGCAGAGCTTGATGCCGGCGATCTTGGCGACGGCGTACCACTCGTTGGTCGGCTCCAGCGGCCCGGTCAGGAGCTGGTCCTCGGCGATCGGCTGCGCCGCCTGGCGGGGGTAGGCGCAGGACGAACCGAGGAAGAGCAGCTTGCGCACGTCGGCGAGGTGCGCCCCGTGGATGATGTTCGCCGCGATGACCAGGTTGTCGTGCAGGAAATCGGCGGGCAGGCTGGCGTTTGCATGTATGCCGCCGACCTTCGCCGCCGCCACCACCACCGCGTCGGGGCGGACGTCGGCGAGCCAGTCCCGGACCGCCGCCTGATCGCTCAGGTCGAGGTGATCGCGGCCGACGGTCAGGACGTCCGCGCCGGCCGCGCCGAGGCGGCGGACGAGCGCGGAGCCGACCATCCCCCGGTGCCCGGCGACCCAGACGCGCCGGCCCTCCAGGGGGAAGGGGATGGGCTGGCCGTGGTCCGACGTCATGGCGCTGGAATTCTCGTGGTGTGGCGGCAAGATCACGTCTCCGCTGGGCCGCGCCGGACTGGCCGGCGGCCGTCCGGCCTGGGCCGCGCCGCGGCGGCGTCGACACAGTAGCGCGCTTCGGGCTCCCGGGCGGAGGAAATCCGGCGTCGGGTTCAGGGCCGGTGCCGGCCATTGGACCGGCCCGGCCGGACCCGCTCAGAGGATCGAGCTCAGAGGGTCGAGTTCGCGATGCGCAGGCTCGCGTCGGCCAGCAGTTCCTGCATCGCCTTGCGCGCCCGGTCCGGGTCGCGCGCCTCGATGGCGTCCGCCACCGCTTCGTGCAGCTTGAGCGAGGAACGGTTGTTCTCGGGGCGCGGGTTGGTGACGCGGATGCTCGCCTGCAGCCCGGCGAAGATGACGGCCTCCAGCGCGTCGAGGAACTCGTTCTCGGCCGCACGCAGCACGGCGGCGTGGAAGGCGGCGTCCGCCACGACATAGCCGTCGGCGCTGTCCACCACCTCCTGCATGGCCTGGTACGCGGCGCGGATCGACTTGCAGGCGCGCAGGTCGGCCCGTTCGGCGGCGAGGGCGGCCACTTCGGGCTCGATGATCCGCCGCACCTCGAGGAGCTGCTGCAGCACCTCCCGCGTCGGCGTGATGGTCTGCTGCCACGCCAGGAGATCGGAATCGAGGCGCTGCCAGCGCTTGCGCGGCAGGACCGTGGTGCCCCGACGGGGCCGCACCTCGATGAGACCCTTCGCGGCGAGGATCTTGACCGCTTCGCGGACGACCGTGCGGCTGACGCCCAGCTGCTCGCACAGCGACGGCTCGTCGGGCAGCGTGTCGCCCGGCTTCCAGTCGCCGCGAATCACGCTGGTGCCGATCTCCCGCGCGACATGCTGGGACAGGTTCCGCGGAACGCGTTCCTGGAACGTCGGGTCGGTGGTTTTCATCATACCTTTCCATACCGCAGCTCCGGCGGGTTCGTCAAATCCTACCCGCCGACATTCAGGCTTGACAGCGCTCCTCGTGGGCTCGTAGCCTTTTCATATTATGAAAATATGAAGAGAGGACGAGAATGTCCGGGGCGCAAGCGAAGTCGGACGGCACGGCCCGAGCGGGGATCGGTGCGGTGCGGATCACGGCGATCCGCAGCCACATCCTCAGCTATCCGATGGACGTCGAACTCGGCTATTCGCAGCAGTACTATCGGGCGCGCACCGCTCACCTCGTCGAGGTGGAGACCGACGGCGGCCTCACCGGCTGGGGCGAGTGCTTCGGCCCGGGCAACGTCGCCCTCGGCAACCGGGCAATCGTCGAGAAGACGATCGCGCCGATGCTGCTCGGCGAGGACGCGCTCGCCCGCGAGGCGCTCTGGCACAAGGTGTACAACGCGCTGCGCGACCACGGGCAGAAGGGCATGCCGCTCCAGGCGCTGTCGGGCATCGACATCGCCCTGTGGGACATCGCCGGCCAGGCGGCGGGGTTGCCGCTCTATCGGCTGCTGGGCGGGCCGTGCCGCGAGCGGGTGCCGGTCTACGGCTACGGCATGATGCTGCAGCGCGTGCCCGACCTCGCGGACCGCTTCCGCGAGGAGGCCGCGGTGCTCGGGCAGGAGCCTTTCGTCGGCGTCAAGATGAAGGTCGGCCGCGGCCCGCGGGAGGACATCGCACTGGTCGAGGCGGTGCGCGACGCGCTGCCCGACGACAAGCTCCTGATGGTCGACGCCAACCACTGCTACTCCATCCGCGAGGCGGTGTCCGTGGGGCGCGCCCTCGACCGTCTCGGCGTGTACTGGTTCGAGGAGCCGCTGGCGCCCGAGGACCGGGTCGGCTACCGCGAGCTGCGCACGGCGATCGACACCAACGTCGCCGGCGGCGAGGCGGAGTTCAGCCGCTTCGGCTTCCGGGACCTCCTGGCCGACCGGTGCGTCGACATCCTGCAGCCGGAGGTCTGCGGGCTGGGCGGCATCACCGAGTACCTGAAGGTGACGGCGCTGGCCGCGGCGCAGCTCGTGCCGGTGGTCAACCACGTCTGGGGATCGGCGGTCGCCGTGGCGACGAACATGCATCTGCTGATGACGCTCCCCGACATGCCGGGCGGCGCCCACCCCATCCCGCCGATGCTGGAGTTCGACACCACGCCGAACCGCTTCCGCGACGAGCTGCTGACCGAGCCGCTGGCCATCCGTGAGCAGCTGCGCGAGCACGGCGCGGTCCGCCCGCCGGAGCGTCCCGGCCTGGGCATCGCCCCGGACCGCGACTTCATCAAGGCCTACGCCGTCGCCGCCTAGAGCAAGATCGCTTTTGGCCGATCCGGCCAAAGCCGTGAATCTTGCTCTGAACATTTGAATTCAGGGCGGGATTCACACTCCAGGCGATTCCACCTGGAGTGATCCCGCTCTAGACGCCCGCCGCGGGCATGGCCGACCGGAACCAGAAACCCCAAGGAGGAAACATGAAGATTTGGACCTTGCTGCCGCTCGCCGCGCTCCTGGCGTCGGGCACCGCCCAGGCGGCCGATTTCACGTTGCGCGTCGGCGTGGTCACGCCGACCGACCATCCCCACAGCGTCTCCGCCCGCGAGTTCGAGCGGATCGTCGAGGAGAAGAGCGGCGGCCGGATCGACGTCGCCGTCCACGACAACGGCACCCTCGGCTCCAACCCCGAACTGCTCGACGGCGTGAAGGCCGGCGTCATCGACATCTGCATCAACACCCCGGGCGTGATGGCGGAGTACGCCAACGTCACCGGCATCCTCGAGCTTCCGTACGTCTTCCAGTCGATCGACCACATGCTGGCGGTGACGCGGGGCGAGATCGGCAAGGAGATCGCCAAGACGTACGAGGAAAAGGCCGGCATGGCGATCCTCGCCTATTTCGGCGGGGCCGAGCGCAACATGATCACCCGCTCCAAGCCCATCGCGTCGATCGACGATCTGGCCGGGCTGAAGATGCGCACCTGGGAATGGGACGTCATCCTGGGCTGGTGGTCGTCCCTCGGCGCGTACGGTGCGGTCGTCGCCTTCCCGGAAACCTACTCCGCGCTGCAGACCGGCGTCGTGGACGGGGCGGAGAACGAGTACAGTACCTTCACCTCGGCGCGCTGGGCCGAGGTGGCGCCCTACGTCGCGCTGACCCAGCACAACGTCACGGTGCGGCCGGTGGTGATGAACCTGGCCTCGCTGGAGAAGCTCCCCGACGATCTCAAGGCGGTCGTGCGCGACGCCGCGCTCGAGGCGGCCGACTTCGACGTGGCGCTGGAGCAGAAGCTCGACCGGGAGAACAAGACCCGCCTCGAGAAGGAGTTCGGCGTCACCTTCACCAGCCCGGACAAGGCGCCCTTCATCGCCAAGACGGTGCCGGTGATCGACGCCTACGCCCAGAAGGAAGGGGTGACCGAACTGGCGGAGCGCATCCGCGCCGCCGCCAAGTGACGAGCGTGTCCGCTCGATCGCTCCGAGCGGACGGCCCCCGTCCACCCCGCAGCACCGACGTCCACTGATGGGAGGAGGCGGAAACGCAGGTTTCCGCCTTTTTCAGCCAATGCCCACCTTCTTCGACCGGCTGGAGCGCATCCTGAACGCCGTGATCGCCACCTTGACCGTCCTGCTCGTCTTCGTCCTCTTCGAGCAGGTGGTCCACCGCTACGTCTTCGGCGGAAGCTGGCCGGTCACCGGCTTCCTGATTCCCCTGTTCTTCGTCTGGCTGTCCATGGTCGGCAGCGCCATCGGGGTCCGGCGTGGCGTCCACTTCTCGGCCGACGTCATCGTCCCCGCCCTGCCGCCGGAACTGCGTCTGCCCTTCCGCCTCGTGCAGATCGCCCTGTCGGGGCTCGTCGGCATCCTGCTGGTCTGGACGGGGATCGGCTTCGTCGGCCTCGGCCTCGTCAAGTCGGACCCCTTCACCGGGTTTCCCATGGCGGCGACCTACGCGGCGCTGCCGGCCGGCGGTCTGCTCATGATCGTCTTCGCCCTGGAGATCGCGCTGCGCGGCGGCGAGCCCCTGCTCGACGAGACCCTGCGGGCGGAAAGCTGAGGGAGCCGGCATGTCGATCCTCGTCCTCTTCGCCGTCTTCACGGCGATCCTGATCATCGGCGCGCCCATCGCCGCCGGGCTGCTCCTGGCCTCGGCCGGGGTGATCGCGCTCGATCCCGGGCTCACCCTGTCGGTCCTGCCGCTGCGCCTGTTCTCCGGACTGAACAGCTTCCTCCTGCTGGCGGTGCCCGGCTTCATGTTCGCCGCCTTCCTGATGAACCGCATCGGCGTCACGCGCGACGTCCTGGCGCTCGCCGGCCTGCTGGTCGGCCGGCTGCGCGGCGGCCTCGGCCACGTCAACGTCGCCGGCAGCGTGCTGTTCGGCGGGATCTCCGGCTCCTCCACGGCGGACGTCGCCGGCGTCGGCGGGTTCCTCATCCCGGCGATGACGCGCAAGGGCTTCGACCCGGGATTCACGGCGGCGCTGACCGCGGCCTCGTCGGTCATCGGCAGCGTCATCCCGCCGAGCATCCTCATGGTCATCTACGGCGCGGCGGGGAACGTGTCGATCGGCGCCCTGTTCGTTGCGGGCTACATCCCGGGCCTCCTCATCGCCCTGCAGCAGATCCTCGTCGTCTGGTTCTACGCCCGCCGCCACAATCTGGAGGCCGAACGTCAGGAGCACAGCGCGGCCGACGTCCTCCTGATCCTGGCGCGCGCGCTCATCCCGCTGACGGCCGTGGTGGTGATCGTCGGCGGCATCCGCTTCGGCATCATGACGGCGACCGAGGCGGCGGCGGTCGGCGCGGTGTACGTGATGCTGCTCGGCGTGTTCGTCTACCGCAACCTGACCCTGCGGGTGCTCTACGAGACCGCGCTGCAGACCGGCATCCTCAGCGCCGCGGTGATGTTCTGCGTCGGCGCGGCGACGCTCTTCGGCTGGCTGCTCACCTACTACGACGTGCTGGGCGCGGTGCGCGGCGCCATCGACATGATGGCGGTCGGGCCGGTGCTGTTCCTGTTCGGCGTCGCCGCCATCTTCCTGGTGCTCGGCACCTTCCTCGACCCGGCGCCGGCCATGCTGATCTTCGTGCCGGTCCTGACGCCCGTCGCCATGACCCTGGGGGTCGACCCGGTCAAGCTCGGCCTGATCGTGGTCATGGCCCTCTCGGTCGGCAAGATCACCCCGCCCTACGGCATCAGCCTGATGCTCGCCTGCACCATCGCCAAGATCCCGCTGGAGCGCAGCCTCGGCTGGACCGGCGTCTTCGTGGCCTGCTACTGCGCCCTCATGGGGGTCATCATCCTCTGGTGAGGTCGTCGGGGCGGCCGCGGCCGCGGCCGCTGTCGTCGGGGCGGCCGCGGCTGCGGCCGCTGTCGTCGGGGCGGCCGCGGCCGGCTACGGCGCGCCGTCGCCGGCCGGCCGCTCCGGCGCCGCGCGCTCCCAGGGGGCGACCGGCGACAACGCCGCCTTGAGGTGGCCGATCAGGGCCTGGACGGCCGGGGTGGCCGGACGGTTGGCCGGAAGCGTCGCCTTGATCCAGAATTCGGGCAGCGGGTGGTCCTCCAGGACCGGCACCAGCCTGCCGCTTCCGATCAGCGACGCGCTGACGTATTCCGACGCGGCGGCGATGCCCATGCCCGCGGCGGCGGCGTCGACGATGAGCTGGCCGTCGTTCGAGCTCAGCCGCGGCGCCACCTCCAGCTCGATCGGCGCCGTCCCGGTGCGGAAGACCCACACCGCGCCGGACGGCATGAAGTTCAGGCAGGTGTGGTGGACGAGGTCGCGCGGACTCTCGGGCCGGCCGAAGCGCGCGAGATAGGCCGGCGAGGCGCACAGGAAGCGGCGCAGGCGGCACAGCGTGACGTCGGTGATCGTCCCGACGGTGACCGGGACGGCCCCGATCGACACGTCGAATCCCGATCCCTCCGAGACGATCGGGCGCTCGGAGATCACCAGCTCCAGCCGCACCTTCGGATGGGCCGTCAGGAAGTCCTGGATGATGGCGCCGAGGAACATCCGCGTCATGGTGACCGGGGCGCGGACACGGATGAAATCCTCGAGCTCCCGGCGCGTCTGGGGCGGGGCGATCAGATCGTCGATCTGGGCGACGATCGAGCGGCAGCGGTCGAGATGCTTGCGGCCCGCCTCGGTGAGCGTGAGGCTCCGCGTCGAGCGGCGGAACAGCTCGATCCCCAGCTGGTGCTCGAGCTGGTTGACCCGCTTGGTGACGACGGACGCCGCGACGCCGAGTTCGCGCGCCGCCTGCGAGAAATTGCCGGCGTCGGCGGTCGCCAGGAAGGCGCGAAGATTGAGATAGGTGTCCACGGTCTCCCCCGATCCGCGCCGCACCCGGCAGCCTCGAAAGGCGCGGCCCATTATGCTCCGAATCGCGTGAGCTGCTTTCGCACATACCTCTATTCCACACGAGATGGCGGCATGCAAGAAGGGGCCAAGAGCCCAAGAATGGCTGAATGGGGAAAGGAGGGACACCCATGAGGAACGTATGCGCGGCGCTGCTGTGCGCCCTGGCCCTGGCCGCCACGGCGGCGCCGGCGTCCGCCGAGGTGACGCGCGTGGTCATCGGCACGGCGGGCACCGCCGGCGCCCTGTACCCGATGGGCGTGGCCATGGCCGAAAGCATCAACCGCCACTCCGAGACCATACGCGCCTCGGCGGAAGCGACGGCCGGCTCGCTGGCGAACATCCGCAATCTCGCCAACGGCGAACTGCAATGGGCGATTTCCGCGAACGACGTCGCCTATCAGGCGTACACCGGTGCGGGAGCGTACGAAGGCAGGGCGGTCAAGGACCTGCAAGGCCTGTTCGGGACCGTCGGCAACTACGTGCAGGTCTTCGCGCCCGCCGACAGCGCCGTCGACTCGATCGCCGACTTCCGCGGCAAGCGGATCGGCGTCGGCGCGCCGGGCAGCGGCGGCGAGCAGGCGGCGCGGGCGCTGCTGGCGTACTTCGGCCTGTCCTACGACGACGTGGACGAGCAGTTCATGGAGGACGCCGACATGGCGACGGCCTTGCAGGACGGCCAGCTCGACGCGTTCATCATCACCCATCCCCTGCGCTCGGCGCCGTTGCTCGACCTGACGACGAGCTTCAGGACCAAGCTGGTCTCGATCGCCGACGACGGCTTCTACAAGCGGTATCCCTACTTCTCCAAGACCGAGGTCAAGGGCGGCACGTACGACCACATCGACGGCGCCGCCACGCTGCCGGTCAGCCGCATCGTGATGTACACGACCCCGGAATCCGGCCTGTCCGACGGGCAGGTCTACGAGATGCTCGGAATCATCTGGGATCACGCGTCCGAGTGGCAGGACGTGCACGCCGCCGTGAAGTCCAACGTCACCCTGGAACGCGCGCTGCAGGGCCTCGGCGGCATTCCGCTGCACCCCGCGGCGGCACGCTTCTACCGGGAGCGGGGGCTGGCGCTTCCCCAATAGAGAGCGTCGATCCGACGCGGGGCGGGACCGCCGTCCCGCCCGCCAGCGGCCTTCGATGCGCTTCCGATTTGGCCGGCGCCGCCGTACGGCGGCGCCGATCCGCCTGGAGTCCATGACGTGATGTCCGAGACCGACGTTCAGAGACCAGACGACGCGACCGCCGGCCGCCTCGACGGTTCGGCCCTGCGTGCGCTGGCGCAGTCGCCGCGTGCCCTCGCCGTGTGGGCGCTGGCGCTGCTGCTCGCGGGCTTCCATCTCCACACCGCCACGTACGGGATCGCGGCGCCGTACACCCAGCGCGGAACCCACCTGCTCGGGCTGCTGCTGATCTGCTACGCCATGGGGATGGGGCATGACGGCCGGGGCCGGTCCCTGGCGCGCCTGTCCGACCTCGTCCTGTTCGCCGCCACGGCCGCCGTCGCCGCCTATCTCTGGTTCGCCTTCGATCCCCGGCTGGTCCTGGAGCGCGGCATCGCCGGGCCGACGCGCGCCGACCTCGTGGTCGGGGTGCTGCTGATGGCGCTCGTGCTCGAGGGGACCCGGCGCAGCGTCGGCCTGCCCATCGTCCTCGTCGCCGTCGCCTTCCTGCTCTACGGGCTCGCCGGCCCCTACATGCCGGACATCATCTCCCACCGCGGCTACAGCCTCGACCGGCTGACCACGTACCTGGTCTGGAGCACCAGCGGGATCTTCGGCACGCCGGTCGCCGTCTCCGCCACCTTCGTCATCCTCTTCATCATGCTCGGCGCCCTGATGGACAAGCTGGGCGCCGGGGCGCTCTTCATCGACCTCGCGGTCGCCCTGACCGGCCGGCTGCGGGGCGGGCCCGCCCTGACGGCCGTCGTCGGCAGCGCCCTGATGGGCAGCGTCAACGGCTCCTCCGTCTCCAACGTGGTGACGACCGGCACCTTCACGATTCCGCTGATGCGCAGGACCGGCTACCGGCCGGAGTTCGCCGCCGGCGTCGAGGCCGTGGCGTCGACCGGCGGGCAGATCATGCCGCCGATCATGGGTGCCGGCGCCTTCGTCATGGCGGAGATGCTGGGCGTCTCCTACGCGAGCGTCGCGCTGATGGCGCTGATCCCGGCCCTGCTCTATTTCCTGTCCATCGGGCTGATGGTCTATTTCGAGGCGCGCCGCCTCGACATGCCGCGCCTCGACAGGGACGCGCTGCCCGACGTCCGGCAGGTCCTCGCCAGGGGCTTCCACCTGCTGCTGCCGCTGGCGCTGCTGATCTATGCGCTCGTCTTCGCGCATCTGTCCCCGATCATCGCCGGCGTCGTCGCGATCGTCAGTCTGGTCGGCATCGCCAGCCTGGCCACGCTCCTGCGCGAGCGGCGTCTGCCGTGGCGCGAGGTTCTCGAGGCCCTGCGGCTCGGCGTGGTCACCGCGGTGCCGGTGGCGCTCGCCTGCGCCTCGGCGGGCATCGTGATCGGCGTCATCTCCATGACGGGCCTCGGCGTACGGTTCACCCAGATCATCATCGACCTGTCCAGCGGGATGCTGTGGCTGGGGGCGATCCTCACCATGATCGCCTGCATCGTCCTCGGCATGGGGCTGCCGACCACGGCGGCCTACATCATCACCGCCGTGCTCGGCGCGCCGGCGCTGGCGAAGCTCGGCGTTCCGCTGGTGTCGGCGCACATGTTCATCTTCTACTTCGCCATCGTCTCGTTCATCACGCCGCCGGTCGGGCTCAGCTCCTACGCGGCCGCCGGGGTGGCGCGGACAAACCCGATCACCACCAGCGTGGTCGCGTTCAAGCTGGGGATCGCCGGCTTCATCGTGCCCTACGTGATCCTCTACAGCCCGGCCATCCTGCTCCAGGGCTCCCCCTGGGCGATCGCCGTCGTCTCGCTGACCGCGGTCCTCGGCGTCACCGCGCTGGCCGCCGCCATCGTCGGCTGGTTCCTGGTGCCGCTCAACGGGCTGCTGCGCGTGCTGTTCGCACTGGGTGCCGTGGCGCTGATCCATCCCGACCCGGTCTATGCCCTGGCCGGAGTGATCCCGATGCTGGGGGTGCTGGCCTCCCGGGCCGTCGGCCGCAAGGGCCGCTCGACGGCACCCGCCCGGCCGTGACCGGCCGCGGCCGGCGGCGCCCGCCGCACACACGAAGGAGCTTTCCATGTCTGAGTCGGTGGACCGGTACGACGTCGTCGTCGCCGGCGGCGGCAGCGCAGGCGTCGCCGCGGCGGCGGCCGCCGCGCGATCCGGCGCGCGCACGCTGCTGATCGAGAAGTTCGGCTGCCTCGGCGGGGCGTCGACCATGCGCAACGTCGTCACCTATTGCGGGCTCTACACGCTCGGCGAGACGCCGCGGAAGGTGGTCGGCGGCATCGCCGACGAGGTGCTCGACGGGCTGGCGGCGCACGGCGCGCTCAGCGGGATCCACCGCCACCGGGGGGTCTACGTCGTCTTCGATCCGGAGGCCCTCAAGGCCGTCCTGGACGAGGTCTGCGCTTGCGCCGGCGTCGAGGTGCTGCTGGGCGCGGGCCTGATCGGCGCCGACCGGGCCGGGGGACGGATCACCGCCGTCACCTACGCCGACCACGCCGGGATTCGCCGGGTCGAAGCGGCGGCCTTCGTCGACTGCACGGGGGACGGGGACCTCGCCTGCTTCGGCGGGGCCGCGACGCGCTACGGCAACGGCGGCGCGGTCAACCTCGGCACGCTCGGCACGCGCTTCGGCGGCATTCCCGCCGCGGTCGAGGTGACCGCCCAGGACATCGCCGACGCCGTCGCCCGGCTCCGGGACCGCGGCGTCGACGTGTTCACCAAGGACCGCAGCGTGGTCGCCCGCCTGCCGGTGTCGCACGACCTCGTGTGCTATGTCGCCTCGGCCGACTACGATCCCCGCGATTCCGCCTCGATGAGCGCCGCCGAGCGGCAGGGCCGGCGGCAGGCCTGGGCCTACCTCGAGGCGATCCGCAGCATCGCCGGGTGCGAGGGCGCCTACCTCGTGTCGACGGGACCGGAGTTCGGGACGCGGGAATCACGCCACATCGACAGCGTCGGGCAGTTGCGGTGGGACGACGTGGTGGCGCGCCGGCGGTTCGCCGACTGCGTCGCGCTCGGCGCCTGGGGGGCCGAATGGCACGACCGCGGCGATTACGGCAGTTCGTTCGATCTGCCGCCGGACCGCGCGACGTACGACATCCCGCTGTCGTGCCTGCGCTCGGTGGACACGCCCAACCTGTTCGCCGCCGGCCGGACGGCCGACGGCGACCGCAAGGCGGGCGCCGCCATCCGGGTCATGGGCACGGCCTTCGCCACCGGCCAGGCGGCCGGCGTCGCGGCGGCGCTCGTCGCCGACGGGCGCGACGCGCCGGCGGCGGAGGTGCGGGCGCGGCTCGTCCGCCAGGGGGCGATGCTGGAGGATCCCGGGGCCGCCTGAGGCCCCGTCCAGAGCAGCCGCTCGCCGAAGGGCGGAGGGCTCGCGAGGTGGGCTGGACCGCCGGGGACCGGAGGACCGCCCGCAGAAAAATTTGCGGCTGCCGCAAACATTCCTGCCGGTGACAGGCCCGCCGCCGTCCGCCACAGTCGGCCTGCGATGGCCGCCGTGCCGTGGCCCGCGCCCCTCCAGCACCGGGACTGCCGACCATGCGCCAGCGATCCGCCGCCCTCGCCATCCTGGCCATCGCGCTGTTCGCGCGGCCGGCCGCCGCGGCGCCCGTCTGCACCGTGGTGGCCGACGCGGCGAGCGGCACGCTCCTGCTGGAGGAGGGCCGGTGCGGCGCGCGCGTGACGCCGGCATCGACGTTCAAGATCGCCCTCAGCCTGATGGGCTACGATTCCGGTGTGCTCGTCGACGGGCACGCGCCCGCCCTGCCCTTCCGCGAGGGCGATCCGGACTGGTCGCCGGCGTGGCGGGCGACGACCGACCCGGCGCGCTGGATGGCGCTCTCCGTGGTCTGGTATTCCCAGCGGATCACGGCGGCGCTCGGCGAGGAGCGCTTCCGGCGGTACGTCGACGCCTTCGGGTACGGCAACGGCGACGTCTCCGGCACGCCGGGCGGCAACGACGGGCTCCGCCGCGCCTGGATCAGTTCGTCGCTCGCGATCTCGCCGCTCGAACAGGTGCGGTTCCTCGGCCGGCTCGTCCGGCGGGAGCTGCCGGTCGGCGCCCACGCCACCGCGATGACGCGGCGGATCACGGCCGTCGGCACCCTGGCGGGCGGCTGGGAGGTCCACGGCAAGACGGGGACGGGGGCGCCGGCCGGGCGCGACGGGACGCTCGACCGCAACCGCCCCTACGGCTGGTTCGTGGGCTGGGCGACACGGGGCGAGCGGACCGTGGTGTTCGCGCACCTCATCCAGGACGCGGCGCGGCAGCCGACCCTCGCCGGGGTGCGGGCGCGCGACGCCCTGATGGCCGAACTCCCCCGCATCCTCGGCACCCCGTGAGGAGCGGGCGGAGCGGACGCCCGCCGCCGGGAGGGACCGTCGACAGGGTCTGGCGGCCGGCCGCCGGATAGGCCATGGTGGCGGGGGAAGGGCGGCCCCATTCCGGGCGCCCGGCCGGACCTGGGAGAAACACGACGTGAGACGACGCCAAGCGCACGATCCCGACGGTCCGTCTGCCCGGCCGGCGCGAACGACCGGCGGCACGGGACGACGGCGATGAGCCACTCGGCCCAGCATCTGGACAGCCTGCGCAAGCTTCTGGACACCCACCGGAAGTGGCTGGACGGCAGGGCCGGGGGGCGGCAGGTCGACCTGAGCTTCTTCGACCTCGCGGACCTGTCGCTCCCCGACGTGTCGTTGCGCAACGCCAAGCTGATCGGCGCCAGCTTCGCCCGGAGTGCCCTGTCGCGGGCCAACTTCCGAGCGGCGGTGCTGCTGATGGCGGAGTTCGAAGGTGCGACCCTCGACGGTGCCGACTTCCTCGGCGCCGACCTGCGCGGCGCCAACTTCATGGGCGCCAGCCTGGCCGACGCCAACCTCGCCGGGGCGGACCTGCGCACCGGCACGGTGGGAGCGGTCAGCACCACCAACGACGCCAAGGGGCGCGACACCGCCTTCAGCCGCAACGCCAGCATGGTCGACGCCCGGCTGCCCCGCGCCATGCTGATGGGGGCGCGGCTCGACGGGTGCGACCTGACCGGCGCGGAGCTGCTGGACGCCGACCTGAGCGGCGCCGACCTGTCGGGTGCCGTGCTGATCGCCACCGACCTCTCCGGCGTGTCGCTGAAGAACACCAAGCTGGACCGGGTCGTGCTCTCCGGCGCCCGCATGGACGAGGCGACCATCGCCGTGCTGGCGGACCTCGGCGTCCATCCCCGGGCGTCGCTGGTGCCGGTCGGCGGCCGGTTGCCCGAGCTTCTGGAGGCGCACCGGCGCTGGCTCGACAGCCGCGGCGCGGACGGCCGCCGCCTCGAGCTGGACATGGCGGACCTGAACGGGGCACGGCTGTCCGGCGCCGATCTCTCCGCCGCACGCATCGTCCGCTCGGATCTCAGCGGGGCCGACCTGTCCGGCGCGTCCCTGGTGATGGCGGAACTCGCCTACGGCAACTTCACCAACGCGGACCTCAGGGACGCGGACCTGTCCGGCTGCAACATGCGCCGGGCCAACCTCGCCGGGGCGACGCTCGCCGGCGTCGTCCTCGACGCCCTGCCGATCATCGGCGACGCGGCCCGGCCGTGGCCGGCCAACCTGCAGAACGCCTGCCTGGTCGGCGCCGACCTGCGGTGCCGGAGCGCCCAGGGGGCGCTGGTCCGCCATGCCGACCTGAGCGGCGCCAAGGTGAACATGGCCTTCCTGAAGGGCTGCGACCTGACG
The DNA here is from genome assembly GCF_051225715.1 of Azospirillum sp. ST 5-10. Classification (NCBI taxonomy): domain Bacteria; kingdom Pseudomonadati; phylum Pseudomonadota; class Alphaproteobacteria; order Rhodospirillales; family Azospirillaceae; genus Azospirillum; species Azospirillum sp. ST 5-10. Next base: position 66,516 of record NZ_JBPJSP010000025.1, on the reverse strand, counting down.
GGCGCCAAGCTCCCCAAGGCCGCCGGGAGCCCGCCCGAGGGCGAGTGAGCGGCGACTCCCGGCTCGGCCGGCGCCCGACCTAGTCGGCCGCCGCCCGGACCGGGGCGGGGGCGGCGCGGCGCCGGCCGAGCCGGGGAATCGCCGCGATCAGCCGCCTGGTGTAGTCGTGCGCCGGGTCCTCGAAGATCTGCTGGGCGCCGCCCTGCTCGACCACCCGGCCGAGATGCATGACCAGCAGATGGTCGCTGATCAGGCGCACCAGGTTGAGGTCATGGCTGACGAAGATGAAGGCCACCCCCAGCTCGGCGCGCAGCGCCAGCAGCGTCTGGATGACGTGGGCCTGAAGCGACGCGTCGAGCGCCGAGGTCGGCTCGTCGAGGATGATGAGCTTCGGCTTGAGCACGATGGCGCGGGCGATGTCGACGCGTGCCCGCTGCCCGCCGGAGAGCTGGTGCGGGTAGCTCGCCAGCAGCCGTTCCGGCAGGCCCGCGTGGGCGGCCGCCTCGACCACCAGGGCGCGCGCGTTGCGGCGCTCCTCGGGGGTGCCGAGGCGCAGGACGGGGTCGGCGATCGCCTCGCCGGCGCGGAAGCGGGGATTGAGGCTCGCCAGCGGGTCCTGGAACACCATCTGCAGCAGGCGCCGCGCCGGCATGCGGGCGAACGCCGCGCCGCCGAGGAACGAGATGTCCTTGCCGTCGAAGACGACGCGCCCGTCGTCCTGCTCGACGAGGCGCGCGACGATGCGCGAGAGCGTCGTCTTGCCGCTGCCGGACTCGCCGACGATCCCCAGGATCTCCCCCGGCTTGACGCGGAAGGTGACGTCGTCCACGGCGGCGATCCGGCCGCCGTGGACGGCATAGTGCTTGGTGGCGCTCAGCACCTCCAGAAGGTGGGGGGCGGCGGGACGCGCCGAGGCGGCGGCGGTCATGGCGTGATCTCCGGCGGCAGATGGGAGAAGTCACCGGACATCAGCCGGAGTTCGGAGGCGCTGGTCTTGCCGTAGGGCAGCGCGTCCAGCAGCGCCCGGGTGTAGGCGTGGCGGGGCTCGGTGAAGATGACCGACGCCGGCCCGCTCTCGAGGATGCGCCCGGCGTTCATGACGATCCCCCGGTCGCAGTACTCGCTGGCCAGCGCCAGGTCGTGGGTGACGAAGATCACCGCGACGCCGCGCTCCCGGCACGCGGCGATCAGCATGTCCATGACGAGCTGCTGGGTGGTGACGTCGAGCGCCGAGGTCGGCTCGTCGGCGATGATCAGCTCCGGCTCGCACGCCAGGGCCGCGGCGATGGCGATGCGCTGGCACATGCCGCCCGACAGCTCGGAGGGATAGCTGCGCACCCGCTGCTCCGCCCGGGCGATGCCGGTCTGCGCCATGATCGCCGTGACCTTGTCCAGCGCCGCCGCGCGCGACAGCCCGGAGCGGTCGTGGGCGCGCACGATGTCGACCAGCGTGTCGCCGACGCGGCGGATCGGATTCAGGCTGGCCTTGGCGTTCTGGAACACCATGCCGATGCGCCGCCCGCGGATGGCGCGCATGGCCCGCTCCGGCAGGCCGAGCAGATCCTGCCCGTCCAGCCGGATGGCGCCGCCGCCGATCCGCGCGTTGCGCCCCAGCAGCCGCATGATCGCCAGTCCGGTCACCGACTTGCCGGAGCCGGACTCGCCCACCAGCGCCAGGCATTCGCCGCGGTCGACGCCGAACGACACGCCGCGCAGCGCCGGCACCAGGCCGCCGCTGCCCTCGAAGCCGAGCACGAGGTCCTGGATGTCGAGAAGTCTGGTCATCAGCTGCGCCGCCTCGGGTCCATGATGTCGCGGATGCCGTCGCCGAGCAGCGAGAAGCAGAAGACCGACAGGACGAGCGCCAGGCCGGGGAAGACCACGACCCACCATTGCCCGGACACCATCATGGACGCCCCTTCCTGGATCATGATTCCCCATTCCGGGGTCGGCGGTGCCACGCCCAGCCCGATGAAGGCGAGGCCGGCCGTGTTGAGGATCGCCCAGCCGAGGTTCAGCGAGATCTGGACCACGACCGGCGGCAGCGCGTTGGGGATGAGGAAGCGGAAGATCACCCGGGACGCCCGGTTGCCGTTGATGATCGCCGCCTCCACGTAGCCGGCCGAGCGGCGGGCGCTGATCTCCGCCCGCATCAGGCGGAAATAGAAGGGCAGGTTGATGATCGCCGTGGCCAGGACGATGCTCTCGACCGAGTTCCCCAGCACGGCGACGAGCGCCATGGCGGCGACGAAGAGGGGAAACGCCATCATGACGTCGACGACGCGGCTGAGCAGGCGGTCGAGCCAGCCGCCGACGTAGCCGCTGAGCGCGCCCACCGACACGCCGACGGCCGCCGAGAGCGCCACGGCGACGATGGCGATGGCGAAGTCCAGCCGCGCCGCGACGACGACCCGGCTGAAGATGTCGCGCCCGAGATGGTCGGTGCCGAACCAGTGGATCGCCGACGGCGGCGCCAGCACGGCGCGCAGGTTGGTCGCCAGCGGCTCGTGCGGCACCAGGTACGGGCCGACCAGCGCCACCGCGGCGAGGACGAGGAGGAGCACGCCGGCGACCGCCGTCACGAAGTTGCGGCGCAGGACGAAGCGGATGTCTGCCACGCTCGCCATGTCAGCCCCGCACCGCGTAGCGGGGGTCGACGGCGGCGGAGACGATGTCGATGGCCAGCGTCATGACCACGAACAGCGTCGCGACGATCAGCACGAAGGCCTGGACGGGCGCGTAGTCGACGGCGATCAGCGCGTTCACGGCGTAGGCGCCGATGCCGGGCCAGGCGAAGAGCTTCTCGATCATGATGTTCGCCCCCAGCATGGTGGACAGCACCATGCCCATGGTCGCCAGCACCGGGAGCATGGCGTTGGGCAGCGCGTAGCACAGGACGATGCGGGGGCGCGGCAGGCCGAAGGCGCGGGCGGCCAGGACGTAGTCGCTGTCCAGCGCGTCGATCATGGCACCGCGCGTCATGCGCAGCAGCGGCGCCACCGCGAAGATCGCCATGGAGGCGGCGGGCATCACCATCTTGCCGACCGCCATCGCGAACAGCTCCCAGTCGCCGGCGATCAGGGCGTCGACGGTGGCGAAGTTGGTCACCGGCTCCGGCGGGATGATCATGCTCGGCCACCGGCCGATCGGCTCCGAGCCGATGCCGAGGCGGAAGTAGAAGACATAGATCAGCAGCAGGCCGAAGAAGAAGACCGGCATGGCGGCGGCCACCGACGACACCACCCGGCAGAGCTGGTCGAACCAGGTGTGGCGCCAGATCGCCGCCAGCACGCCGGCGGGCAGCGCCACGGCGATGGAGAGGGCGAAGGCCAGGACCGCGAGCTCGATGGTGGCGGGCAGGCGCACCGCGAAGTCGCTGAGGACGGGCTGGCCGGTCTGCATGGAGTTGCCGAAGTTGCCCCGCGCGATCTCCCGGAGATAGAACGCGAATTGCTCGACGACGGAGCGGTCCAGCCCGAGCTCGCGACGGATGGCCTCGATCTCCGCCGGGCCGGCGGTCGGGCTGGTCGCGTACTGGACCGCCGGATCGCCGGGCAGGGCGCGGACGAGGACGAACGTCACGAGCAGGACGCCGAAGAGGACGGGGACGGCGCTCCAAAGGCGCGTCAGGACGGTTTTCGCCAGCGTGTTGCGCATGGTCGGTCGGGATCCTCGGGTGATGCGGGGCGCACGGGCGGCGCGGCACGGGCGGGGACGGCCGCGGCCGCTCCCGCCCGCGCCGGCGCCGTCAGGCCTTCTTCAGGTGGCGCAGCTCCAGACCGCGGTGGAACATGTAGGTGTAGGCGCTGACCGACGGGCTCAGCACCGTGTCCTGGAAGGCGGACCACAGCGGCACCACCGGCACCTCGGTGCGCGCCAGCTCGATCATGCGCTTGACCAGCGCCTCGTAGCGTGCGGGGTCGTTCTCCCAGCGGGCGTCGGCGACCAGCTTCGCCATCTCCGGATTGCCATAGCTGCCGAAGTTCCAGCGCGAGTTCCCCTGGTAATAGACGCGGAAGAAGTAGTCGGGGCTGCGCATCCAGGCGCCGGCGTTGGCGATGTACAGCGGCAGCTTCTTCTCGGTCACCAGGGTTCCCATCTGGCCCGCCGGCACCTTGTTGATGGCGACCCGGATGCCGATCTTGCCGAGCGCCTCCTGCATGAGGATCGCCACCGGCTCGCCGACGGTGACGTCGTCGGCGTCGATGGAGAAGGTCGTCTCGAAGCCCTGCGCGAGGCCCGCCTCGGCGAGCAGCGCCTTGGCCCGGTCGAGGTCCTGCGTGTAGGGGATGGGCGCCGGCCACTGCGTCGAGGCGATCTCCGCCGGACCGCCGAACAGCGGCGTCCCGCGCTCGTAGAGCACGGCCGTGAACATGTCCTGGTACGGCACGCTCCAGGCGATCGCCTGGCGCACCTTGACGTTGTCGAACGGCGCCAGGGTGTTGTTCATGGCGATGAAGGTGACGGACGAGGGATTGGCGATGCCGAGCACCCGCACCTTGCCGTCCTTGACGAGGCCGGCCACGTCGCGGCCGGGAAGGTCGCAGACCAGGTCGGCCTGGCCGCGTTCCGCGGCGATCCGGCGGCTGGCCGCCTGCGGCACGATCTGGTAGAGGATGCGCGCCGCCGGCGCGGCGTCGCCGTTCTTCCACTCCGTGAACGGCTCCAGCACGAACTGCTGGCCCGCCTGGTGGCTGCCCAGCTTGAAGGGCCCGCCGCCGGCGACGTTGTTCTTCAGCCATTCCGTCGCCCAGGGATCGTCCGGCGTGGCGTGCTGCCTGGCGAGCTTGGAATTGAAGATGGCCGGGAACAGCACGGCCAGGTTCGGCAGGGTGAAGCGGTCGAGGCGTTCCGTCTTCACCTGGATGGTCATGTCGTCGAGGACGACGAACTGCGCCGGGTCCTTCAGGGATCCCGTGGCCATCTGGTTCTTCGCCGTGGTGACGTTGACGGCGCGGTCGAGCGACCATTTCACGTCCTCGGCGGTGACCGGGCTGCCGTCGTGGAAGGTGGCGCCGGGGCGCATCCTGAAGGTGATCATCGTGCCGTCGGGCGAGACGTCGAAGCTCTCGGCCGCCTGCGGGACGACGCGATCGAAGTCGTAGATGAAGGCTCCCTCCTGGCCCGGCCCGGCGAGCGCCTTCGGGGCGAAGGTGACCAGGCGGTCGTAGACGTTCCAGGTGATGCCGACGGACGGCGTGTTGTAGCCGGTGCCGGCGGGATCGAAGGTGTTGGGGGCGCCTTCGGCGAGAATGCGGATCACCCCGCTCTGCCCCTGGGCCAGGGCGAACCGCGGCTGGAAGGCCAGTCCGAGGGCCGCCGCGCCACCGACGGCGACCGCGCTGCCGAGAAAATCGCGTCTACGCATCATTCCACCTTCCTGTTGGATGGGAGCCATGGCCTGGTTCTTCTTAGAGCAAGATCGCTTTTGGCCGATCCGGCCAAAACCGTGAATCTTGCTCTAAACATTTGAAATTAGAGCGGGATTCACACTCCAGGTGATTCCACCAGGAGTGATCCCGCTCTAGAAGCCCGGGAGCGGGCGTTCGCGGGCGGCGGCGCCGTAGCCGCCGCCGCCCGAGGACTCCACGACGACCAGGTCGCCCCGGCCGATCTGTACGTTCTGCTTGCCGCGCAGGCGGACCTCCTCGCCCGACGCCCGTGTCAGGGTGGCCTGGAACACCGCGCCCGGCGCACCGCCCTCCAGCCCGTACGGCGGCACGACGGCGCGCTCGAACATGGTGGTCAGCGCCGTCTCCTCGCCGCGCATGCGGTAGCCGCGGGCGATGCCGTCGCCGCCGCGGTGGCGCCCGGCCCCGCCCGAGCCGCGCCGCAGGCGCTGGAACTCGACGGTGATCGGGTACTCCGCCTCGATCACCTCGGCGGGCGTGTTCATGACGTTGGCGAGGTGCACCCGCGTCGCCGACATGCCGTCGCGGTCGGTGCGCGCCCCTTCGCCGCCGGGATGGACCTCGTAGAAGGTGGACCAGCCGTCCGCGGTGCGGGTGCCGAAGATCAGCAGGCCTGCGGTGGTCGGGCCGCCGGCGCTGAGACGCTCGGCGGCGACCGGCGCCAGGGCGTGGAAGATCGCGTCGGCGAAGCGCTGGCAGGTCTCGTGGTTGCCGCCGACGACCGGGCGGTCGCCCGGCGCGTCGGCGATCGAGCCGGCCCGGGTGATGACGGTGAGCGGGCGGTTGCAGCCGCCCGAGGGCTGGATCTCCGGGCCGTAGAGAGCCTTCATGGCGTAGTAGACGGCGGCGCCGGCGATGAAGCGGGTGGTGTTGATGGGGCCCGGCACGGCGTCGGCCGACGCGCTGAAGTCGAAGGTGGCCCTGTCGCCGTCGATGGTGACGGTGACGCGGATCGGCACGGGGGGGCCGCCGTGGCCGTCGTCGTCCATCCAGTCCTCGCCGACGTAGACGCCGTCGGGGATTGCGCGGATCGCATCGGCCATCTGCCGTTCGGCGCGGTCGTGGATGGCCTCGAAGGCGTCGTGCAGCCAGGCCACGCCGTGGCGGCGCGCCAGTTCCTCCAGGCGCCGGCCGGCGACCGTGGTGGCGGCGATCTGCGCCAGGATGTCGCCCTTGCGCTCCTCCGGCCCGCGGACGTTGGCGAGGATCAGGCCGAGCTTCTCCTCGTCCATCGCCTCGTCGGCGACGAGGCGGGTCGGCGGCATCCGCAACCCTTCCTGCCAGGCGTCGCGGGCGTCGGCGAAATAGCTGCCGGGCATGGCGCCGCCGACGTCGGCCCAGTGGGCGAGGCTCACCGCGAAGGCGTAGAGCACGCCGTCGTGGAACAGCGGGCGGATGAGCTTCACGTCGGGCAGGTGGTTGCCGCCGACCTCGGGCAGGTTGACGATCCAGACGTCGCCCGGGCGCAGCCGCCCGGCGGGAACGCGCTTCAGGAACTCGCGGACCGTGAAGCTGAGCACGCCGAGATGGACGGGGACGTCGGCGCCCTGGGCGACGAGGAAGCCGGCGGCGTCGGTCAGCGCCGACGAATGGTCCCCCGCCTCGCGCAGCAGCGGCGAGCGCGCCGCCCGCATCACCACCATCGACATCTCCTCGGCGATCGCGGTCAGCGCGTTGCGGATGACTTCAAGGGAAACGGGATCGATGCTCACAGCCGGACCTCGATGTGCAGGTTGCCCGCGGCGTCGGCGCGCAGCCGGTCGCCCGGGGGCAGGATGACGGTGGACCAGGCGTCCTCGACGACCAGCGGGCCCTCCAGGGGGGCGCCGACGGGCAGCCGCGCGCGGTCCAGCACGGGCACGTCGGCGGTCTCGCCGGTCTCGAAGGTGACGCGGCGGACGCCCGTGCGGGGGGCGGCGCCGTCGCGCCGGATGGCGGGCGGCGGCGCTTCGTCCGGCCGCGGCGCCGACACGTCGATGCGCAGCGAGGCCAATTCCCACGGCTCGCCGGTGGAATAGCCGTAGAGCGCGGCGTGGGCCCGGTCGAACTGGCGGTCGAGCGTCGCCCGGTCGTCGAGGGCCGGATCGGCGATCGGCGTCTCGTAGCTCTGCCCGCTGTAGCGGATGCCGGCCGTCATGGCGATGGCCAGCGCCCCGGGATCGTGTCCGGCCTCCACCAGCACCGCCGACAGCGCCCGCACCTGGGCCTCCACCAGGGCGGCGAGGGCGGCGCCGTTCCAGGCGGTGGACTTCATGCCGACGGTCATCTGCCGCGAATAGCTCATCGTCGCCTCGACGCACCCCAGCGCCGAGAACCCGGAGGAGAAGGCCGGAACGGTGATGCGCGCGATGCCGCACAGGCGGGCCACCTCGACGGCGTGCATCGGCCCGGCGCCGCCGAACGCGATCATCTCGAAGCGGCGGATGTCGAGCCCCCGTTCGACGGTCGCCCGGCGCAGCGCCCGCGCCATGTTGGCGTGGACGATCTTGGCGATGCCGATGGCCGCCTGCGGCACGCTGAACCCCATGGCGTCGGCGAGCGGGCGGACCGCCTCCACGGCGCGCTCCGGCGACAGCCGGACGGAGCCGCCCAGCGTGCGGCCGGGGTTGAGGTAGCCGAGGATCAGGTCGGCGTCCGCCACCGTGGGCTGGGTGCCGCCCAGTCCGTAGCAGGCCGGGCCGGGGCGGGCGCCGGCGCTTTCCGGGCCGACCACCAGGGCGCCGCTGACCAGCCGGGCGATGGAGCCGCCGCCGGCGCCGATCGAATCGACGGCGACCATCGGCATGCGGATGCGCTGGCCGCCGAGGTCCCGGTTCACGGCGATCTCGGCCTTCTGGTCGGTGATCAGGCAGACGTCCGTGGTGGTGCCGCCCATGTCGAAGGTCACCGCATGGCGGATGCCCAGGTCGCGCGTCGTCCTGGAGCTGGCCGAGACGCCGGCGGCGGGGCCCGACATGGCGAGCATCAGCGGGCGCTCCGCGATCAGCGCCGGCGAGGCCATGCCGCTGGCCGAGTGCATCAGGTGCAGCCGGCTGCCCTCGGGCTGGCGCTCGTCGATCAGGCCGAGGTGGTGCTTGATCTTGGCCATCATCATCGCGTTCAGAACGGTGGTGTTCATCCGTTCGAACTCGCGGAACTCGGGGCTGACCTCGTGGGACAGGCTGACGTGCGGAACCACCCCGCGCAGGGCGGCCCCCAGCCGGCGCTCATGGTCGGGGTTGCGGAAGGAGTGGAGCAGGCAGACCGCCACCGTGTCGACGCCGCTCGCCGCCACCGCCGCGACGACCCGGGCGATCTCGCCGTCGCTCAGCGCCACCGCCACGCCGCCGTCGTGGGCGACTCGCTCGGCGACCTCGAACCGCAGCTCCGACGGGACCAGCGGCTGCGGCCGCGGCAGCGCGTCCATCCGGTAGAGGTGGCGGCGCGAGCCGCGGGCGATCTCGATGGTGTCGGCGAAGCCGGCGGTGGCGATGAGCGCGCACGGCCGGTAGCGGTGCTCGACGATGTCGTTGGTCACGATCGTCGTGCCGTGGACGATCTCGGCCACCTCCTCCCAGGCCAGGCCGACGGCGGCGATCGCGTCGACGATCGCCTTGACCGGCTCCTGCGGCTGGCTCGGCACCTTGGCCGAGCGGCGGTCGGCCCCGTCCGGCGCGACGGCGATCACATCCGTGAACGTGCCGCCGATATCGATTCCCAGTCGCCAGCCTGTCACCCCGGACTCCTCTCGAACTTCGAAAAATCGGAATTTGTTTCCTGATTTTCGAATATCGGCACGGGGATCGGGGTCCTGTCAATACGGTTTTCCCGCGGACCCCGCATCGGCCCGCGCCGGGCGAGGCGCCCCGGCAGGAGGGTGCATATTCCGTGCCTGGGCAGCCGGCGTGCGGATACCCCGGCATCCTCTCGGCGGGCCGGCGCCCGGGAGCGGGCGCCGTGATGGCGTGGCGACGCGTGGCGGTTCGTTCGCGTGGGGCGCCGCGCGGGAGCGGGCGGATCCGGACGGGCAAGGCCGATCCGGACCGTGGCCCGTCACCCGCCGGGCTCGCGCCGCGGTCCCAAGGTCCAGGCCATGCCGCCCGCGGCCGCCGCGCGTCTGCCTGGAATTTGCGCATCAGGTTGGATTCGATGCAGCCGCGCGGCGGCCGCGGGCGGCGTGCCCGGCGATGGGAGTTGACAGCCCCGGCCGCGGCTTCTAATCCGGCCCGGGATCTTCCGGATATCGGAAATCCGCCGCCGGCGGCGCGCGGCGGAGAACGGACCAAGGCATCGGTGGAGCGCGGATTCCATGTCTGAACACGACGACACCCCCCTCGGCCGGGCGTTGCGCATCATCGAAATCCTTGCCGCCGCCCCCCAGGGCATGAGCCTGACGGAGATCGCCGCGGCGGCCGACCTCGTGGTGACGACGGCGCACCGCCAGCTCGCGACGCTGCTCAGCGTCGGCATGGTGCGCAAGACCAACGCGCGGACCTTCGTGGTGGGCGAGCGGATGCTGAAGATCGCCGCGCTCATTTCCGGCGGGCAGGACGTGGCGGCCCTGGCCCAGCCGGTCCTGCAGGACCTGGTCGATCGCTTCGGCGAGACGGCCTTCCTCGCCAAGCTCGACGGCAGCCACGTCCAGCTCCTGGCGACGGTGCTGCCGGACGCCAACGGCCAGGCCTACGCCCAGCCGGGACGCGACATGCCCCTCTACGCCGCCGCTTCGGGCAAGATCCTGCTGGCGCTGCAGGACGAAGCGTTCATCAGCCAATACCTGAAGCTGAAGCGCCACGCCTACACCGCCAACACCAAGACCGCGGAGGCGGACATCCGCGCCGACATCGAGGCGGCGCGGGCCCGTCATGTCGCCATCTGCGACAACGAGTTCGATCCGGGCATCCTGTCCTACGCGACGGCCGTCTTCGATCCGCGCACCGGCTATCCCTATGCCATCGCGGTGTTCGGCCTCGCCGAGCGCTTCAGCCGTGTCGAGCGGGCGACCGTCGAAACGCACCTCATCAACGCGGCCCAGCGGCTGAGCCGCGCCCTGCGGGCGAACTGATCGCATCAATTCCGTAAATCGGAAATTTCTTGCGAAAATAGGAAGTCCGCGTCATCGTGGCGGAACCGTACCCCGCGCCCGGCCGCCCGGCGCGCCATGACGGCCGACGCACCCCTCGTCCCCTCGGGGCGGCATCCCGCTCGCCGCGGCGGATGATTCCCGGGTGGCGCGGACACGACCACGGACAAGGACAAGCGACGTGAAGCGACTTCTCAAAACCGGACTCAACGCCGGATCGGACACGGTCGTCGAGGTGGTCGGCGGCCGGGGCGCGTGGTTCGAGCTCGCCGACGGCCGGCGGGTCCTCGACGGCTCCAATTCGGCCGGCGCTCTCGGCCACGCCCACCCCGACATGGTCGAGACGGTGCGCCAGGCCGCCGGCTTTCCCGCGGTCAGCGAGGGCTGGGCCTTCCGCGAACGGGAACGGGCGGCCGAGGATCTGATCGACGTCGCCTTCGCCGGCGAGCACGACTGGGTCGGTGCCGTGCGCTTCGGCCTGTCGGGCAGCGAGATCAACGACCTCGCCCTTTCCCTGACGCAGGCGATCACCCGGCGCGCACCGCTGGCCACGCGCGAGCGCGCCTACCACGGCCTGACCGGCCTGTCGCGCGACGTCACCGTGCAGCCGCAATGGCATGGCGGCCTGTCGCTGCTGTCGGGGGGCGTGCAGCCCGCCGTCCGGTCCGCCGAGACGCGCATCCTGGCGGCACCGATGGGGTCGCTGTGGGGGACCCGGGTGTACGACCTGCCCGCGGAAACCCCGGCCGAGGTGGAGGCCAAGCTCGCCGGCGTCGCCGGCCTCATCCTCGACTATAGTCAGGGTGGCATCTACCACGATGCCGCCTGGCAGGACATGGTCGCCGCGGCGGCGAAGGCGCAGGGGGCGCTGTGGATCGCCGACGAGGTCATCACCGGGGCCGGCCGGATGGGGCGCTGGTTCTGCTTCCAGGGCGGCGCCAGCCGGCCCGACATCGTCACCATGGGCAAGGCGCTGGCCGGCGGCTCCGCCCCCATCGGCGCGGTGGTGCTGTCGAAGGACCTGGTGGAGTGCCTGGACGGCGCGGTCTGGCAGGCGTACAGCACGTTCCGCGGCCATCCCGTCGCCATGGCGGCGGTGCGCGCCTATCTGCGCGTGGTCAAGCGCGACGGCCTGCTCGCCCGCGTCCGGGAACTCGAGGCGGCGATCGCCCCGCGCCTGGTCGCCATCGCCGAGAAGCACCCGAGCGTGGCGCGGGTCGACGGCCGCGGCATGCATTGGACCGTCGAGCTGCACGGCCGGCATTGGAAGCACTGGCGGGCCGACACCGCCGAGACGCCGGTCGCCTCGCGGGTCGCCGCGCGCGCCTTCGCCAACGACGTGGTGATCGGGACGAGCGGCGAGGAGACCTCCCTCTTCCTGGCGCCGCCCCTGATCGTCAGCGACGCCGAGATCGGCCAGCTGCTCGACGTGCTCGACGACGCGCTGCTGGTCGCCGACGGGGCGTTCGCCCGCCGCTCCGCCTGAACGGCCGCGGCCATCCTTTCACCTGGGACCGACATCATGAGCGACGAAGAGCAGATCCGCGCCGTCCTGACGGATTATTTCGACGGGCTGTACCATGGCGACCTCGAGCGGTTCGGCAGCGCGTTCCATCCGCTGTGCCGGCTGTTCACGGTGGCCGACGGCGAGTTGGTGTCCGTCGATTACGGACCCTACATGGAGCGCTGCGCCGGGCGGCAGGCGCCGGTGCGCTCCGGCGTGCCGCAGGTCGCCGAGATCCTGGAGCTGACCGTCTCCACGGCCGACACGGCGCACGCGCGCGTGCGGGACGCCTTTCCGCCCCGGACCTTCGTCAACGAGCTGACGCTGGCGAAGGCGAAGGGGCGGTGGAGCATCGTCTGCAAGGTCTACCACGCCTTCGATTGACGGTCTCACGGCCCGTGCCCCGGGCGGGCGCCGGCGCGGACCGGGCGGCAGGCCGGCTCCGGCGGCGCCCACCTCCCGCCCGGGGGGACTCCCGCGCCCCGCCGGGGAAGGGTAGGGTGGTGGCGCACCGACCGCCCGCCAACGGAGTCCCCTCATGCCGATCGTCCACACCGCCGTCGTCCTGCTGGCGGCCGCGGTCCTCGCCGTGCCGTTGGCGAAACGGCTGGGCTTCGGCAGCCCGCTCGGCTATCTGGCGGCGGGGCTGGCGATCGGCCCGAACGGGCTCGCGCTCGTCACCGACGCCGAGGCCATCGGCCACGTGTCGGAGCTTGGCGTCGTCATGCTGCTGTTCCTCATCGGGCTGGAACTGCGGCCGCAGCGCCTGTGGGTGATGCGGCGGTCCGTTCTCGGGCTGGGCGGAGCGCAGCTCGGCGCCACCGCGGCGCTGCTGGGCGGCGGCGCCGCGCTGCTCGGCACGCCGGTCGCCGGGAGCGTGGTGGTCGGCGCCGGGCTGGCGCTCTCCTCCACCGCCATCGCGCTGGCGCTCCTGGCCGAGCGGGACCTGCTGTCGACCCGCGGCGGGCGCGACGCCTTCGCGATCCTGCTGTTCCAGGACCTCGCCGTGATTCCGCTGGTGGCGTTGCTGCCCCTGCTCGGCGGCGCGTCCGCCGGGCCCGTGGATTCGGCGGGTGCCTGGATCGCCGTCGCCGAGGCGGCGGGCGCCGTCCTGGCGGTGCTGGTCGGCGGCCGGCTCCTGGTCCGGCCGGTCTTCCGGCTGGTCGATGCCGCGAAGACGCCGGAGATCTTCACGGCGACGGCGCTGCTGATCGTGCTGGGGACCGCGTCCTTCGTCGAGCTGGCGGGGCTGTCCATGTCGCTGGGCGCCTTCATGGCCGGCGTGCTGCTGTCCGATTCGGAATACCGGCACGAGGTGAAGGCCGACATCGAGCCGTTCGAGGGGCTGCTGCTCGGCCTCTTCTTCGTGTCGGTGGGCGTGTCCGCCGACGTCGCCGGCTTCCTCGCCGCTCCCGCCGGTGTCCTGCTGCTGGTGCTGGGCCTGGTGGCGGTGAAGAGCGCCGTGGTGTTCGCCCTGGCCCGGCTGGCCGGCGCCACCGCCCGGGGCGCGGTGCGCATGGGCGTGGTGCTGGCGCAGGGCGGGGAGTTCGGGTTCGTGCTGTTCGGTCTGGCCGCCCAGGACGGCGTGCTGTCCAGGGCCGACGCCGACCGCGCCACCATGGTGGTGGTGCTGTCGATGGTCGTCACCCCCTTCCTGTTCGCGGCCACCGAGCGCTGGCTGCTGCCGCGCCTCGCCAAGGCGCCGCCGCGGCCCTTCGACCGGGTCGAGCAGGATGGGGCGCCGCCGGTCATCATCTGCGGCTTCGGCCGGGTCGGGCAGATCGTCGGCCGGGTCCTGCGGGTGCGCGGCATCCCGTTCACCGCGCTGGAAAAGAGCGCCGACCAGGTGGATTTCGTGCGCCGCTACGGCACGCCCGTGTTCTACGGCGATCCCACCCGGCCCGAGCTGCTGCGCGCCGCCGGGGCGGACACGGCCCGCATCCTCGTCGTGGCGCTGGAAGACATGACGGAGAACCTGACGGTGGTGGACATGGCGCAGCGCGCCTTTCCGCACCTGACCATCGCCGCGCGGGCCCACAACCGGCGGCACGCCCATCTGCTGATGGACCGGGGCGTGGGCATCATCGAGCGGGAGACCTTCCACAGCAGCCTGCGCCTGACGGAGCGCATCCTGGTCAGCCACGGCATGGACGCCAACGAGGCGCGGCGGACGGTGGAGACCTTCCGCGCCCACGACGAACGCACCCTGGAGGCCCAGCACGCCGTCTACCGGGACGAGCGGAGGCTGATCCAGAGCACCCGCGACGCCGCGGCCGAGCTCCAGTCGCTGTTCGAGGCCGACAAGCCGCGGCGGTGACCGCCGGGGCCTTCTCCGGAGCGGCGCCACGGCCCGGCCGGCGCGCCGCCGCAGGTGATCCGGCCGGATCGGAGCGATCCGGCCGGGACATCACGCCGGGACGTCGCTTTAGGCCTTCGCCCCGCCGAGGCGGGCGGCGACGGCCTCCCAGTCGACGAGCTCGCCGACGAAGGCCTTCAGGTAGTCCGGCCGGCGGTTGCGGTAGTCGACGTAGTAGGCGTGCTCCCAGACGTCGCAGCCGAGCAGGGCGTGCCGGCCGTGGGCCAGGGGGTTCTCGCCGTTGGGCGTGCGCATCAGGGCGAGGCGCCCGTCGGCCTCCTCGGTCAGCCAGACCCAGCCGGACCCGAACTGGGCCGTGCCCTCGGCCACGAAGCCGGAGGTGAAGGCGTCCACCGAACCGAAGCTGTCGACGATGCGGCGCTCAAGCTCGCCCGGCATGGCGCCGCCGCCGCCCGGCTTCATCCAGCTCCAGAAGAGCCGGTGATTCCAGTGCTGGCCCGCGTTGTTGAAGATCGCGTCGGCCTTGCGGAAGCTGCGCACGACGAGATCGTCGAGGCTCAGCCCGTCGAATTCGGAGCCGGGAACCAGCTCGTTCAGCTTCGTCACGTAGGCGCGGTGGTGCTTGCCGTGGTGCAGCTCCAGCGTCTCCGTCGACATGACCGGGGCCAGGGCGTCGGCGGGGTACGGCAGATCGTCCAGCGTGAAACTCATCGAATCCTCCTCCTGCGATCGGGTCCGGAGGGCGGGTCGGTGTTGCGCGCGCCGCCCCGCCCTCCTATTTTCAAAGACTGGGCTTTGATAATCGACGCGGCGCCAGATATGTCAAGTCAGACCTCGGGAAATTGCGGCCGGCGGGCCCGCACCCCGGTGGACCGCCTGCTCGCCCGGTTGAAGACGGGCGGGCCGCAGGGCACGGCGGAACTCGCCGCCGCGCTCGGCGTCACCGGCGAGGCCGCGCGCCAGCGACTCGCCCGACTCGCCGACGACGGGCTGGTGGAGGCGAGAGCCCAGGTCAAGGGGGTTGGGCGGCCGCTTCAGGTGTGGAGCCTGACCGCCGCGGGGCACGCCCGCTTCCCCGACGGCCACGCCGAACTGACGGCCCAGCTGTTGCGCGCCCTCGGCCAGGAGCTGGGGGCGGACGCCCTCGACCGGCTGATCGCGGCGCGCGAGCGCGAGATCCGGGCGGCCTATGGGCGGGAGCTGGAGGGCGCCGCCACGCTGGCCGACCGGGTCGCGCGTCTGACGGCGATCCGGTCGCGCGAAGGCTACATGGCGGAGTGGCGCGAGACGGCGGACGGCTCCCTGGTCCTGGTCGAGAACCATTGTCCCATCGGCGCTGCGGCAACCGTCTGCGAAGGCTTCTGCCGGTCGGAGCTCGCCGTCTTCCGGGCGCTGCTGGGCCCCTTCGCCACTGTCGAGCGGCTGGAGCACATCGCCCGCGGCGCCCGGCGCTGCGCCTACCGCATCGCGCCGGCCTCCTGACGGCGGCCGCCGTGCCGGACGCGGACGCGCGGGGCGCGCGGCCGGGACGGACCCGTGCTCATCCGATCTCCAGGCCGGTGATCTCGGAACCGGACAGCGTGAAGCCGTAGCGCAGCGTCGCCGGGCTTCCCGGGAAATTGCCGTGCACGCGCGCGGTGACCCGATGGCCCGTCGCCGTCGCCTCGGCCGTCAGGACCTCGGCGGTGGCGCCGTACTTGGCGGTGACGGCCTCCATCCAGGCGCGGATGGCGGGCCTGCCGCGGTGGGCCTGGCGTTCGTCGGTCACGACCGCGTCGTCGGCGAACGGCGCGATCATGCGGTCGATGTCCTTGGCGTTGCCGGCCGTGAAATAGGCGGCGATCGGCGCGGGAAGCTCCGGCGTCATGGCGGTGATCCTCGTGTGTCCAGGGGATGGCGTTGGCCGTTGTGGCGGCCGGAAGAGCATGGCGCTAAGCTCCGATAGGAACAAGAACGCACGAAAACGTAAGGTACTCACCCATGAGTAAGCATGGCCATGAGCGATCATGATGGGCTGACGCCCGGATCGGCGGCGGAGCGGGTCGAGGAGGCGTTGAAGTTTCTGGAGGGGCGTTGGAAGCTCACCATTCTCTTCCGCCTCTTCGGCGGGCAGGTCCGACGGTTTTCGGAGCTGGAGAAGGCGATCCCCGGGATCTCGCAGAAGATGCTGATCCAGCAGCTAAGGCAGATGGAGGCCGACGGCATCGTCCGGCGGATCGTCCACCACCAGGTGCCGCCCAAGGTGGAATACGGCCTCACCGACTGGGGGCAGGCGCTGTGCCCGGCCCTCGACGCGCTCCTGCGCTGGGCGGCGTCGCGCGAAGATCGGAAGGAGGAAAACTCCGCGTAGACCGCCGATCATCCCCGCGGCGGCTGGCGGTCGTCCGCCCGCTCGTCGAGATGGTTCAGCGGCAGCGCCGTGCGGTAGCGCACCTGCTTCAGGGCGAAGCTCGAGCGGATGCTCGCCACACCGGGAACGCGGGTCAGGTGCTCCTTCAGGAACCGCTCGTAGCTGGCGAGGTCCGGCACGACGACGCGCAGCAGGTAATCGGCGTCGCCGGTCATCAGGTAGCATTCCAGCACCTCCGGCCGGGCCATCACCGCCGCCTCGAAGGCATCGAGGCGCTCGTCCACCTGGCGCTCCAGGCTGACGCTGACGAAGACGTTGACCGGCAGGTCGACCTGGGCGGGGTCGACCAGCGCGACGTAGCGGCTGATCACGCCGGCATCCTCCAGCGCCTTGACCCGGCGCAGGCAAGGCGAGGGCGACAGGCCGACGCGCGCCGCCAGATCGTTGTTGGCCTGGCGGCCGTCCTCCTGCAGCAGGGCGAGGATGCTGCGGTCGATCCGGTCGAGTCTGATCCTTGGCATCGGATGCTGCGAGTCCCTGGTGGCACGGCATCCGATGCTAACGCGGGCGTGGCCGGCGCGCCACTTCGCAACCTCCTGCCGCGGCTCCCGTGGTAGGCTCCGCCGATCTTCCACCGCGCCCGCACGACGGAGACCGCCATGGCCGCGACCGCTTCGAACCACGCCGACCTCGCCTGCCTGCGCGAGCTGGAGCGCAAGGTTCTCTGGCTCGCGTCCTGGACGATCCACCACGCCAACCACGTCCGTCCCAACGCCGACGGGCTGAAGGTGGGCGGCCACCAGGCCTCCTCGGCGTCGCTGGCGACCATCATGACGGCCCTCTACTTCGCCGTGCTGCGGCCGGAGGACCGGGTGGCGGTGAAGCCCCACGCCAGCCCCAACTTCCACGCCATCCAGTACCTGCTGGGCAACCAGACCCGCGACAAGCTCGAGGCCTTCCGCGGCTACAAGGGGGCGCAGTCCTATCCCTCGCGGACCAAGGACGTGGACGACGTGGACTTCTCCACCGGCTCGGTCGGGCTGGGGGTGGCGCAGACCCTGTTCGCCTCGCTGGTGCAGGACTACCTGAAGGCGAAGGGCTGGGCGGCGGACCGCCCGGAGGGCCGCATGGTGGCCCTGGTCGGCGACGCCGAGATGGACGAGGGCAACATCTTCGAGGCGCTGCAGGAGGGCTGGAAGCACGGGGTGCGCAACACCTGGTGGATCGTCGACTACAACCGCCAGAGCCTCGACGCCGTCATCCGCGAAGGGCTGTGGGAGCGGCTGGAGAACATCTTCCGCGCCTTCGGCTGGGACGTGGTGATCCTGAAGTACGGCTCGCTGATGCGCGCGGCCTTCGAGGAGCCCGGCGGCGACCGGCTGCGCGCCTGGATCGACGCCTGTCCGAACCAGCTCTATTCGGCGCTGACCTACCAGGGCGGGGCCGCCTGGCGTCGCCGCCTGCTCGACGAGCTCGGCGACCAGGGCCCGGTCACGCACCTGATCGAGCGCCGCAGCGACGAGGAGCTGGCGGCGCTGATGGGCAACCTCGGCGGCCACGACCTGCCGTCGCTGCTCGACGCCTTCGCCGAGGCGCGCCGGCACGACCGGCCGGTCTGCTTCATCGCCTACACCATCAAGGGCGCCGGGCTGCCGCTCGCCGGACACAAGGACAACCACGCCGGCCTGCTGACGCCGGCGCAGATGGAGGACCTGCGCGCCGCCCATGGCGTGCGGCCCGGCCACGAGTGGAAGCCGTTCGAGGGCGCGCGCCTGCCGGCGGCGACACTGCGCGCCTTCTTGGAGCGGGTGCCCTTCGCGCGGGCGGGACGGCGGCGCTTCGCCGCGCCCGCGGTCGCCGTGCCGGCGGCGCTGCCGGTGCCGGCGCAGAAGACCCTGTCGACCCAGGCCGCCTTCGGGCTGATCCTCAACGAGCTCGGCCGCAGCGACGGCGAGCTCGCCCGGCGCATCGTGACGACGGCGCCCGACGTCACCGTCTCCACCAACCTCGGCGCCTGGGTGAACCGGCGCGGCCTGTTCGCCCGCAGCGAGATGGCCGACCTGTTCCGCAAGGAGCGCATCCCGTCCACCTATTCCTGGGAGTTCTCGCCCAAGGGCCAGCACGTCGAACTCGGCATCGCCGAGTCCAACCTGTTCATCCTGCTGGCGGCGCTGGGCCTGTCCCATTCGCTGTTCGGGGAGCGCCTGCTGCCGGTCGGCACCGTCTACGACCCCTTCATCATGCGCGGCGCCGACCAGCTCAACTACGCCTGCTACCAGGACGCCCGCTTCCTGCTGGTGGCGACGCCGTCGGGGGTGACCTTGGCGCCGGAGGGGGGCGCCCACCAGTCGATCGCCACCCCGCTGGTCGGCATGGCCCAGGACGGGCTGGCCTATTTCGATCCGGCCTTCGCCGACGAGCTGGCGGTGATCCTGCGCTGGGCCTTCGACTACCTGCAGCGCGACGGCGAGGGCGCGCCCGACGAGCGCACCTGGCTGCGCGACGAGACCGGCGGGTCGGTCTACCTGCGCCTGTCGACCCGCACCCTGGAGCAGCCGACGCGGAGCATGGACGAGGGGCTGGCGCGCGACGTCGTCGACGGCGCCTACTGGCTGCGGCGGCCGGGGCCGAACGCGCAGGTCGTGGTCGCCTACAGCGGCGCGGTGGCGCCCGAGGCCATCGCCGCGGTCGGCATGCTGGGCGAGGACCGGCGCGACGTCGGGCTGCTCGCCGTCACCTCCGCCGACCGCCTGCAGGCCGGCTGGAGTGCCGCGCAGCGGGCGCGCGAACGGGGCCAGTCGCACGCCCGGTCCCACGTCGAGCGGCTGCTCGACGGGGTGCCGCCGCACTGCGCCCTGGTCACGGTGCTGGACGGGCATCCGGCGACCCTGGGCTGGCTGGGGTCCGTGGCCGGGCACCGCACGCGGGCGCTGGGGGTCGAGCATTTCGGCCAGACCGGCACCGTCGCCGACCTCTACCGCCACTACGGCATCGACGCCCAGGGCATCGCCGCGGCGGCGGCGGCGGCGTCGCCCGGGCGGCCCGTCCGCCACCTGCGCTCCGTCGGCTGAGCGGGGACCGGCGTCGCGGCGGGCGACGGTGTCAGCGCGCCGTCCGCCGGCCGGGCGCGGTCCGCCAGACCGCCCCCGTCCACGTCGCCGCGACGCAGACCAGCGCCGACACCACCGACGACGCGGCGACGATGGCGAAGAGGACGTCCAGACCCGCCGCGAACCGGTCCACCGCCAGCCAGCCCAGCCCGGCGGCGATGGCGAGGCGGGCCGTGCCGGCGAGGAACGGCCACAAGGGCCGGCCGCCGCCCTGCGACGCGAAGCCGAGGATGAAGGTCGCCCCCACCGCGGCGTAGAGGGGGGCCACGACCCGCAGGTAGAGCGCGCCGTCGGCGAGCACCGCCGGGTCGGCGCTGAACAGGCCGAGCCAGAGGGACGGGGCGAACGCCGCGGCGAGGCCGATCAGTTCGGCCAGTCCGGCGCCCGCCAGGGCGCCGATCCAGGCGATGCGGCGCGCGCGGCGGAGATGGCCGGCGCCCGTGTTGGCGCCGACCATCGTCAGCACCGCGGTGCCCAGGCCGAACAGCAGCGGGATCAGCAGATAGTCGAGGCGCGCGGCGGCGCCGTAGCCGGCCAGCGCCGCCGGACCGAAGCGGCCGACCGCGCCGGTCACCAGGATCACCGTGAGATTGAGCTGGACCGCGCTGAGGGCGGAGATCACGCCGATCCCCAGGATGTCGCGGAACAGCCGCGCTTCGAGGCGGCCGGGGCGCAGCACGAGATCGGACCGCCCGCCGGCCATGTGGGCCAGCAGCGCCACCGCGGCGGCGGCGTAGTAGGCGGCGAGGGCGATCCCGGCCCCGGCGATCCCGAACCTGGGCACCGGCCCGACGCCGAAGATCAGCGCCGGAGAGAGCGGGATCAGCACGACCGCACCGACCAGGGTCACCAGCGCCGGGACGCGGACGTTCCCCGCCCCGCGCAGCGCCGCCGACAGGAGGTTGACGATCCAGATCGGCACGGCGCCGGCGAAGACGAAGCCGGAATAGACGAGCGCCGCCTCCAGAGCGCCGCCGTCGCCGCCCAGCGCCCGGTAGAGCCGCGGTCCCAGCAGCAGCGTGCCCGCCGTGAACAGCAGGCCGAGCACGACCGCCAGGACCAGCGCGTGCCGTGCCAGGGCGTCGGCGTCGTCGTGCCGGCCGGAGCCGATGGCGCGGGCGACCGCGGCGGCGACGCCGTTGCCGACGCCGCCGGCCGACGTCATGGTCATCAGCATCCACACCGGGAAGACCAGGGCCACGCCGACGAGGGCGTCGGTCCCGAGGAAGCCGACGTAGAAGGCCTCGGCGACACCCACCAGCGTCTGGGCGAACAGCACGCCGATGGTGGGCAGCGCCAGGCCCGTCATGGTCGGCAGGATGGCGCCCGACAGCAGGGCCTCGCGGGTCCGCGCCTTGCGCTCGGCCGCCGCCGCGACGCGGGCGGGGGCCGCGGGCGGGGAGGGCAGGGGGGTGCCGGACAGAACGGCGGCGTCGCCGGCGCCGGGTCTGACGTCCATGACGGGGGCTCCTCGCGGAAGGGTCGGCCGAGGGTCAGACGCGTTCGACGGCGATGGCGGTCGCTTCGCCGCCGCCGATGCACAGCGCGGCGACGCCGCGGGTCAGGCCGCGTGCGGCCAGGGCGTGCAGCAGGGTGACGGCGAGGCGCGCGCCGGTGGCGCCGATCGGATGGCCCAGCGCGCAGGCGCCGCCGTTGACGTTCAGGCGGTCGCGGGGAATGCCGAGGTCGCGCTGTGCCGCCATGGCGACGACGGCGAAGGCCTCGTTGATCTCGAACAGGTCGACCTCGCCGACCGACCAGCCGACCCGGTCCAGCAGCGCGCGGATCGCCGGGATCGGCGCCGTGGTGAACCACGCCGGGTCCTGGCTGTGCGTCGTGTGGGCGCGGATCTCCGCCAGCACCGGCAGCCCCTCGCGCTCCGCCACCGAACGGCGGGCCAGCACCAGGGCGGCGGCGCCGTCGGCGTTCGCCGAGGAGCTGGCGGCGGTGATGGTGCCGTCCGGGCGGAAGGCCGGGCGCAGCGTCGGGATGCGGTCCGCGGCGACCTTGAGCGGGTTCTCGTCCTGCCCGGCCAGCCGTTCGCCGCCCTTCGCCGGAACGGGCACCGGGACGATCTCCGCCGCGAAGGCGCCGCCCTCCGCCGCCGCGCGGGCGCGGTTCAGGGTCTCGGCGGCGTAGGCGTCCTGCTCCTCCCGGCCGAAGCCGTAGGTGTGCGCCGTCGCCTCGCCGAAGTCGCCCATCGCCCGGCCGCCCTCGTAGGCATCCTCCAGCCCGTCCAGCATCATGTGGTCGAGCACGCGGTCGTGGCCCATGCGGTAGCCGCCGCGCGCCTTGGCGAGCAGATACGGCGCGTTCGACATGGACTCCATGCCGCCGGCCACGACGATGTCCGCCGAGCCGGCGCGGATCAGGTCGTGCGCCAGCATGACGGCCTTCATGCCCGAACCGCAGACCTTGTTGACCGTCGTCGCGCCGACGGCGTCGGGCAGACCGGCGCCGCGCGCCGCCTGCCGGGCCGGCGCCTGGCCCTGCCCGGCGGGGAGGACGCACCCCATCAGGACCTCGGCGATCCGCTGCGGGGCGAGGCCGGCGCGCTCGACGGCGGCGGCGATGGCGCGCGCACCCAGGACGGGGGCGGGCAGCGCCGCGAGCTCCCCCTGGAAGCGGCCGAGCGGCGTGCGGGCGGCGGACAGGACGACGACGGGATCGTGGCTGGGCATGGGCGGATGCTCCGGGAAGGGCACGGCGGGGTCCGCTGCCGGCCCGCCAATTAAATGATGATCATCATGTTTGCGTATTGATGATGTGCGTCATTATAATTTGTCAACACGTTTCCATCGGGGGGATGCCATG
This sequence comes from Azospirillum sp. ST 5-10, assembly GCF_051225715.1. Classification (NCBI taxonomy): domain Bacteria; kingdom Pseudomonadati; phylum Pseudomonadota; class Alphaproteobacteria; order Rhodospirillales; family Azospirillaceae; genus Azospirillum; species Azospirillum sp. ST 5-10. The sequence continues at coordinate 43,948 of NZ_JBPJSP010000025.1, read as the reverse complement.
CGGGTGAGCAGGGAGCAGGCGGCGGAGAACCGGCGCCGGATCGTCGAGGTGGCCGGCGCGCTGTTCCGCGAGCGCGGCTTCAACGGCATCGGCGTCGCCGACCTGATGAAGGAGGCCGGGCTGACGCACGGCGGCTTCTACGGCCATTTCGCCTCGAAGGACGATCTCGCGGCGGAAGCCTGTACGCGCACGCTGGCGGCGGCGGCGGAGCGCTGGGAGCGGACGGCCGCGGCGGCGCCCGGCGACGCGCTGGCGGCGATCGCCGCCTTCTATCTCGCGCCGGCGCACCGGGACGCCCCCGCGGCGGGCTGTCCGATCGCCGCGCTCGCCGTCGACGTCGCGCGGCAGGGCGGCCCGGCGCGCCGCGCCTTCACCGGCGGACTCCGGCCCTTCGTCGAGCTCCTCGCCCGCTGCTTGCCCGGCCGGTCGGCGGCGGCGCAGCGCCGGGCGGCGCTGGCGTCCTTGTCGGGCCTGGTGGGGGCGGTGATCCTCGCGCGCGCGGTCGACGACCCCGCCCTGTCGGACGAGATCCTCGACGCCGCCCGGGCGGCCGCCGGCATGCCCGGGCGCGGCGATTCCGCCGGCGGGCCGTGACCCCGCCTATCCCTTGTAGGCGACCAGGGCGGCGCCCACGGCGATCAGCGCCACGCCCAGCCAGTTGCTCGGCGACAGCCGCTCCCCCAGCAGGGCGGCCCCGAACAGCGCGACGAACACGACGCTCAGCTTGTCGATCGGGGCGACCCGCCCGGCGTCGCCCAGCTTCAGGGCACGGAAGTAGCAGAGCCAGGAGGCGCCGGTCGCCAGGCCCGACAGGAGGAGGAAGAGGTAGCCGCGCCCGGGAATGGCGGAGAGCGGCTGCCACTGGCCGGTGGCGGCGACGATGCCCCCCACCATCGCCAGGATCACCAGGGTGCGGATGAAGGTGGCGAAGTCGGCGTTGACGTTCGCCACCCCGACCTTGGCGAAGAGCGCCGTCAGGGCGGCGAAGACGGCGGACAGCAACGCCCAGAACGGCCAGGGAAGATCGACCGGCTGCATGGAGTCCTCCCGCGGGAGCCGGCCGGCGGCCGGAGGGAACGGTCAGGTGAAGTAGATGCAGATCCGCTTGCCGTCGATGATCCGCACCGTCATGTCGAGGCCGTAGACCGCGTGCAGGACGTCCTCGCGGATCACCGCCTCGGGCGGGCCCTGGAAGGCGATCCCGCCGTCGCGCATGGCGACGATGTGATCCGAATAGCAGGACGCGAAGTTGATGTCGTGCAGGACGACGACGAGCGTCTTGCCCATCGCGTCGGCGAAGCGCCGGACCTGCTTCATCATGGCGACGGCGTGCCGCATGTCGAGGTTGTTGAGCGGCTCGTCCAGCAGGATGCAATCGGTGTCCTGGGCCAGCACCATCGCCACGAAGGCGCGCTGGCGCTGGCCGCCCGACAGCTCGTCCAGGAAGCGCCCGGCGAGCGGGGCGAGGCCGAGATGGTCGATGGCGCGCGCCACGTGGTCGTGGTCGGCCGGGGCCAGACGCCCCTTCGAGTGGGGGTAGCGGCCGAACTCCACGAGGTCGCGCACCGTCAGGCGCGAGGCGACGTGGTTGTCCTGCCGCATGATGGAGAGCCGCCGCGCCAGCACGTCGCCCGGTGTCCGCGTGACGTCCAGCCCGTCGACGGTCACCGTGCCGGCCGACATCGGCAGCAGGCGGCTGATCATCGACAGCAGGGTCGACTTGCCGGCGCCGTTCGGTCCGATGATGGAGGTGACGCCGCCGGCCGGCAGGCGCAGCGACACGTCCTTGACGACGACCGCATCGCCGTAGCGCCTGGTGACGTTCTTCGCGTCGATCATCGGGCGGCGCCGCGCAGGAGCAGGGTGATGAACACGATCCCTCCGAGGAAGTCGATGATGATCCGCAGGTTGCCGTCGAAGGCGAAGGCCCGCTCGAGCGCCAGCTGCCCGCCGACCAGGCTGATCACGGCCAGGAGGACGGCGGCCGGCAGCGTGTGGCGGTGCCTGCCCGACGGCACCACGAGATAGGCGAGGTTGGCCACGAGCAGCCCGAAGAAGGTGATCGGGCCGACCAGCGCGGTGGACACCGAGACCAGCACGGCCACCACCATCAGGACGAGGGTCACCATCCGGCGGTGGTCGACTCCCAGGCTGATGGCCTGTTCGCGCCCGAGCGCCAGCACGTCGAAGCTGTGCCGGATGCGCCAGGCGACCAGCGAGGCGCCGGCCGTGAGCACGGCGGCGGCGAGCAGCAGGTCGCTGCCGACCGCGTTGAAGCTGGCGAAGAAGCGGTCCTGCAGGACGACGAACTCGGCCGGGTCGATCAGCCGCTGGAGGAAGGCGGACAGGCTGCGGAAGAAGATGCCGAAGACGATGCCGACCAGGATCAGCAGGTGCAGGCTGCGCCGGCTGCCGGCGAAGAGCGTGCCGTAGAGCAGGACGGAGAACACCACCATCGCCGCGATCTCGCCGGCGAAGCGCAGCCGGGGATCGATCGCCACCACCGCGCCCGAGCCGAACAGGAAGACGGCGCCGGTCTGGATGAGCAGGTAGAGGAAATCGAAGCCCATGATGGCGGGCGTCAGGATGCGGTTGTGGGTCACGGTCTGGAACAGGACCGTGGAGACGGCGACGGCGTAGGCGACCAGCACCATCACCGCCACCTTGGTGCCGCGGAAGGGCAGGACGAAGCCCCAGCTCCCCTTCGCCCCGACGGTCATGAAGGCGGCGATCGCCGCCACCGCGGCCAGGGCGAGCAGCAGCAGCAGCGGTCCCGGGGCGGGCCGGCCGAACCTAGCCAAGGGACGCATCCTTCCTCAGCAGCAGGTAGAGGAACAGCGCGCTTCCGGCGACGCCGACCACCGTCCCCACGGGGATCTCGTAGGGATGGCGCACGGTGCGGCCGATCAGGTCGCAGACCAGGATGAATCCGGCGCTGGTCACCGCCACCCAGGGCACCGCCCGGCGTGCGTTGTCGCCGATGGTCATGCTGACCAGGTTGGGAACGATCAGGCCGAGGAAGGGGATCATGCCCACCGTCACGACGACGACCGCCGTGACCATGGAGACGATGGTCAGCCCGAAGGCCATGACCCGCCGGTAGTTCAGCCCCAGGTTGGTGGTGAAGGCCTGCCCCATGCCGGCGACGGTGAAGCGGTCGGCCGCCAGATAGGCGGCGGCGGTGAGGACGAAGGCGATCCACAGCAGCTCGTACCGGCCGCGCAGCACGCCGGAGAAGTCGCCGGTGGTCCAGGCGTTCAGCGACTGCAGCAGGTCGTAGCGGTAGGCGAAGAAGGTTGTCGCGGACTCGAACACGCCGCTGAGCATGAGGCCGACCAGCGGCACCATCAGGGCGGAGCGCAGGGGGATGCGGCTGAGGACGAGCAGGAACAGCCCGGTGCCCGACAGCGCGAACAGCGCGGCGACCGCCATCTTGGCGATCGGCGCGGCGCCGGGGGCCAGCAGCGTCACGACGAGGATGCCGAGGCTCGCCGATTCCACCGTGCCGGCGGTGCTCGGCTCGACGAAGCGGTTGCGCACGAGCGTCTGCATGATCATGCCGCTGACCCCCATCGCCACGCCGGACAGGACGACGGCGACGGTGCGCGGGATGCGGCTGACCAGCAGGACCCGCATGGCGTCGCTGTCCGGCCCGGAGGAGAACAGCGCGGACGGCGGCAGGTCGGTCGCCCCGACGAACAGGCTGAGCACCGCCAGCAGGGCGACGCCGACGCCGGCCAGGAGGAGTTTCGTCATCGGATCGTGGGATCGCGGGCGCCGGTTCCCTCAGCCCTTCCTGAACGCCTGCGCCAGCTGGTCGACCATGGTCTCGAGCGACACCAGGCCGCCGCCCACGAGATACCAGCTCACCGGGTCGAGGTAGACGACGTGCCCCTGCTTCCAGGCCTTGGTCTGGGTGACGAGCTCGTTGTCCAGCACGGCCTGCGCCGCGCTGCCGCGACCGATCGCCGCATCGCGGTCGATCACGAACAGCCAGTCGGGATCGCTGTCGAGGACGAACTCGGACGAGATCGATTGGCCGTGGGTCGAGGCCTGCAGGTCCGCGACGGCGGGCTTGACGCCGAAGAGGCTGTGCAGGATGCCGAAGCGCGACCCCGGGCCGTAGGCGCTCATCTTCGTTCCCGTGGTCAGGACCAGCAGCCCGTCGCCGATGCCGGCGGTGGCGGTGCGCAGGTCGGCGATCGACCGGTCGAGGGCGGCGAGCCGGTCCGCCGCCTCGCGCTCCTTGCCGAAGAGGCGGCCGAGCAGCGCGACGTTCTTCGCGACGCTGCCCTTGAAGTCCTTGACGTCGACCGTCAGGTCGATGGTCGGCGCGATCCGCGACAGCTCCTTGTACTTGGCCGCCGAGCGGCCGCCGATGATGATCAGGTCAGGCGCGAGGGCGTTGACCGCCTCGTAGTCCGGCTCGAACAGGGTGCCGACCTTCGGGATGTCGTCGGAGGCGTATCTGGAGAGGTAGGGCGGGAGCAGGCCGCCCGGCACCCCGTCGACCGTCACGCCCAGGGCATCGAGCGTGTCGAGCGACGCCGGATCGAAGACGACGACCCGCTCCGGGTTGCGGGGAACGGCGGTCGTGCCCTGGGCGTGGGTCACCTCGATCCGCTCCGGGGATGCCGCCTGCGTCCCCTGTGCCAAGGCCATGATCATCAAGGCGGCGGCGAGGGCGTTCGTGAGGCCCGGCAGAAGCGATCGCATGGAGGGAAATGCCATTCCGTGCTGTTCCTCTGTTCCTGGCGGCGGCCCGGCCGGCCCCCGCCCGTTCTCTCGGTGGCGCCCCGCATCCCGCCGGCGGCCGCGGGGACGCGCGCCGCGAGGCGCGGGGCTGAATTGTCGCGAATGAGAGTGAATCTCATTGATCGCTCTCTTGTATCAGGCAAGCCGCCGTCTGGGAAACCGGTTCTGCTGGATGCTGACGCGACAATCCTGCATGCGGCGGCATGCCGCACACCGGGAGCGGACGCGGAAGGGGGAACAGCCGGCTGTTGCGCAACCGAGAAAAACGATATATCGTCTTGTTATATCGTGTTGTGTTGGCCAGAAGGGTGAGCCGCGTTCACCGGGGCCGCACCCGCGCGATGGAGACCCTTCGTGAGGACGACGGAATGAACGTTCGCAGCACGGCCTGCGTGCCGACCACCAACGGCAGCCGTTACCTTCAGCAGCTCTGCAAGCACTGGAGCCACAATCTCGCCGTCGACTTCACGGCGGAGCGCGGCACCGTGGTCTTCCCCAGGGACGCGCGTGGTGCGGACTGGCCGGGCGACGCCACGCTGGTGCTGCAGGCACGCGAGGCCGTCCTCGAATGCCGGCTGGAGGCGAGCGCGGTGGGGCAGCTCGACGGTCTGAAGGAGGTCGTCGCCCGCCATCTCGACCGGTTTGCCTTCCGCGAGGCGCCGCTGCGGTTCGATTGGCAGAACGGGTAGGCGGGCGGCCTGCCACCGTCGCCGCCGGCCGCCCCCGCCCCGTGCGACGTCAGAGCCGCACCCGCCGAGCCCGGCCGAGGATGCCTCGGTGCGCGGGCGGGCGACCGCCGCCGGTCATTCCGGCGGCGGGGGCGCAAACAGCGTCCGGCGCAGCGCGGCGAACGCCTCGTCCGGGTTGGCGATGCCGGCGTCGGCCATCGCCGCCACGACCTGCCCCCAGATCCCGACCTCGCCTTCGACGGCGATCACGAAGGCGCGCAAGGTCCCGACCTCCGCATCCGACAGCGCGAGCATGGCATGGTCCTCCCCGTATTCGCGGGCCGGCGGCGTGCCGGCCGCGCGTGGATCGACGTGATCGTCGTGGTCTCCCGTCCGCCCGGGCGGTGCGGTCCGGAGGGACCCGTCAGGCGGCCGGCACCGTCTCCTCGCCCACGGGGTGGTGCTTGCCAACCGCCATGACGGTGGTGGCCTGCGGTCCCTCGGGGCTTTCGCCCTCGGCGACGCTCAAGCGCACCTCGGCGCCGACGGTGAGCGCGTCGAAGCCGCCGTCGGGGACGCTGTTGCGGTGGAAGTAGACCTCCTGCCCGTCGGCGGTCCGCACGAAGCCGTAGCCGTCCGCCGCGAACAGGCGCTCCACGCGGCCGTGCAGGGGGACCGCGTGGGTCTTCACGTCGAGGCGCAGCCGGCGGGCATGGTCCTCCAGTTCGCGGCGGACCGCATCGAACGTGTCGCGGATCGCCACCTTGGGGTCTTCGTGGGCGTGGTCTTCCGGACGGTGGCGGCCGGCGACCAGCTCGCCGTGGGGAACCGTGACGTCGATGCGCACGACGTAGAGCTTGCCCCGGTGGTGATGGCGGTGCGGCGCTTCCACCTCGATACGGCAGCTCGTGATGTCGTCGCAGAAGCGTTCGAGCCTCGCCGCATGCCCGCGGATGGTTTCCTCCAGGGCGGGCGACGGGTCCATGTTGCGGAAGGTGATCTGAAGGGGCAGTCGCATGGAGCCCTCCCTGAGCCTGCGGCCGCGCCCCCGTTCGGGGACGGCCGGGAACGTGCGATGATGCCGGCAGTGTGGCACGATCGGCCGGCCCGGCCTTAACCTGGGTCAACCCCCACCCCGGCGCGGCTTCAGGCGGCGGCGACGCCGGGAGCCGGCGGGACCGGCCCGTCGGCCGGCCGGGGCGGTTCCGCCTGCGGCCGCGGCAGCTCGTCGGCCGACAGGGTCTCCTTGGCGAGCAGGGTCCGCGCGCCGTCCTCCAGGAGCGCCCGGTTGCGCTCGAGGATGGCCGTGGCGCGCCGCGAGGCGGCTTCGACCAGGGCGCCGACGGCGTCGTCGATGCGGTCGGCCGACGCGTCGCCGTAGCGGCGCGGCTGCCAGAAGGCGCCGTCGGGCTGGCCGAGGAAGCGGCCCGTTTCGGTGTCGAACGACACCGGCCCCAGGGTCTCGTCCATGCCGTAGCGCATGACCATCCCGCGGGCGATGTCGGTCACCCTGGCGAGGTCGTCGGCGGCACCCGTGGAGACCTCGCCGAACACCAGCCGCTCGGCGGCGCGCCCGCCCATCAGCACGGCCATCTTGCTTTCCAGCTCGTGCCGGCCCATGACGAAGCGGTCCTCGGTCGGCCTCTGCACGGTGTAGCCCAGGGCGGCGATGCCGCGCGGGATGATCGACACTTTCTGGACGGGATCGCCGCCGGGAATCGCCAGCGCCACCAGGGCGTGCCCCATCTCGTGGTGGGCCACCACCGCGCGCTCGTGCCGGTTGAGGATGCGGGTCTTCTTCTCCAGGCCGGCGACGATGCGTTCGATGGCCGCCTCGAAGTCGGCCAGGGTCACCGCCTCGCCGTGCCGGCGGGTGGCGAGGATCGCCGCCTCGTTGACCAGGTTGGCCAGATCGGCGCCGGTGAAGCCCGGCGTCAGGGCGGCGACCCGGCCGAGATCGACGTCGGGGTCGAGGCGGACCTTCCGGGTGTGGATGCCGAGGATCTGCACCCGCCCCGCCTTCTCCGGCCGGTCGACCAGGATCTGGCGGTCGAACCGGCCGGCGCGCAGCAGCGCCGGATCGAGGATCTCCGGCCGGTTGGTCGCCGCCAGGAGGACCAGGCCGACGCTCGGGTCGAAACCGTCCACCTCGGCCAGGAGCTGGTTCAGCGTCTGCTCCTTCTCGTCGTGGCCGCCGTGCATGGGGACCGCACCGCGGGCCCGCCCCAGCGCGTCGAGCTCGTCGATGAAGATGATGGCCGGCGACTGGGCGCGCGCCTGCGCGAACAGGTCGCGCACGCGTGCGGCGCCGACGCCGACGAACATCTCCACGAACTCGGACCCGTTGGTCGAGAAGAACGGCACCCCGGCCTCGCCGGCGACGGCGCGCGCCAGCAGCGTCTTGCCGGTGCCGGGCGGGCCGACCAGCAGGACGCCCCTGGGCACGTGGGCGCCGAGGCGGGTGAACTCCTGCGGCCGCTTCAGGAACTCGACGATCTCCTGGAGTTCCGCCTTCGCCTCGTCGACGCCGGCGACGTCGGCGAAGGCGGTCTTGATGCCCCGTTCCACGTAGATCTTCGCCCGGCTGCGGCCGACGGACAGCAGCCCCGTCCCGCCGCGCCCGCCGGTTCCCAGGCTCCAGATCGCGTAGAGCACCACCGCCCAGACGATCCACGACGCGACCTCGGACGTCCAGCGCCGCGGCGGATCGCCGCTGAAGGGAATGCCGCGCGTCTGCAGGTCGTGCGCGACCGGGGTGTCGACGCGCACGGTGGTGAACTCCGTGTTGCCGTCCGGCAGCGGCTCGGTCAGGGTGCCGTGCAGCGACTCCTCGCCGACCACCACACTGGCGACCTGCCCCTTCTCGAGCAGCGTCAGATAGTCGCTGTAGCCGACGGCCGTCACCCGCGCCGGTTCGGCCAGCCAGGCGAGCGCGAGGCCGACCCCCAGCACGACCAGCCACAGCATCATCAGGGCCCGCAACCGCTTGTCGTCCATCGCATCCTCCCGCCCGCCCTCAGGGCCGGCCGTCGGGGGCCGGTCGTCGGGGCCGGTCAGCGCGCCTCGTCCTCCAGCGTCGACAGGTCGCCTTCCGGCAGGCCCAGTTCCCGCGCCTTGAGGAGCCGGCGCATGATCTTGCCGCTGCGCGTGTGCGGCAGGGCCGGCCGGAACTCCAGGCAGCGCGGCGCCACCGCCGGCCCGAGCCGCGACCGGGCGTGGCCGAGCAGCTCCTGGCGCAGCGCGTCCGACGCGGTCCAGCCCGCCCGCAGCGTCACGAAGGCCTTGACGGTCTCGCCGGCGACGGGATCGGGCACGCCGATGACGCCCGCCTCGGCGACCGCGGCGTGCTCCATCAGCGTGCTCTCGACCTCGAAGGGACCGATCAGGTGGCCGGCCGCCTTGATGACGTCGTCGGCCCGGCCGACGAACCAGAAATAGCCGTCGGCGTCGCGCATGCCGAGGTCGCCGGAGAGGTACCAGCCGTCGGCGAAGCAACGGCGGTAGCGGTCCTCCTCGCCGAGATAGCCGCGGAACATCGACGGCCAGCCCGGGCGCAGGGCGATCTCGCCGACGCTCATCGGCGTCTCCAGCGGGCGGACCCGGCCGTCGGGGGTGCGGGCGACGACGGCCGCGTCGATGCCGGGCAGCGGCCGCCCCATGGAGCCGGGCTTGACGTCGGCGCAGGCGAGGTTGGCGATCACGATGGCGCCCGTCTCGGTCTGCCACCAGGTGTCGTGGAAAGGACGGCCGATGGCGTCCCGCCCCCACGCCACGGCCTCGGCGTTGAGCGGCTCGCCGACGCTCGCCAGGAAGCGCAGGCCCGACAGGTCGTGGCGGCGTGCCAGGGCGGTGCCCGCCTTCATCAGCATGCGGACCGCCGTCGGCGCGGTGTACCAGACGGACACCCGGTGCCGCTGCAGGACGCCGTACCAGCGTTCGGCGTCGAACTCGCCCTCGTCGAGCAGGAGCGTGGCGCCGACGGTCAGCGGTGCGATGATGCCGTAGGAGGTGCCGGTGACCCAGCCGGGGTCGGCCGTGCACCAGAAGACGTCGTCGGGGCGGAGGTCGAGGGCGGCGCGCGCCGTGGCGTGGTGGGCGACCACCGCCCCGTGCACGTGCACCGCCCCCTTGGGCCGGCCGGTGGTGCCGCTGGTGAAATGGAGCAGCGCCATGTCCTCCGGCTCCGTCCGGACGCAGGCGAACGCCGGGTCGGCGGCGGCCAGCGCGGCCGCGAGGTCGATGGCGCCGGGCACCCGCCCGGCGCCGTCGCCGACCAGCAGCACGTGCTCCAGGCCCGGCACCTCGTGGCGCCAGGGCATGACCTTGCGGCGGTAGAGCGCCGGCGTGGTGACCAGCACGCGACCGCCGCCCAGGGCGACGCGGGTCCGCACCGGCTCCGGCCCGAAGGCCGAGAAGAGGGGCGAGAAGACGCTGGCGTTCTTCAGCGTGCCGAGCGCCGCCACGTGGAGGTCCGGCACCCGCCCCAGCAGGGTGAAGACGCGGTCGCCCCGGCCGACGCCGAGCGAGCGCAGCAGGCTGGCGAACCGGCTGGACTGCCGGGCGAGGTCGGCGTAGCGGACGTCGCGGACCGTGCCGTCCCTGGCGATCCAGCGCAGGGCGACCCGGTCGCCGCGGCCGTGGGCGACGTGCCGGTCGACCGCCTCGTGGGCGATGTTCAGGCCGCCGCCCGGCAGCCCGTCGAGTGCGGCGCGCGCCGCCGGCCAGGCGAAGGCGGCGCGCGCCCGGTCGTAGTCCGGGACGACGGACCCGGCGCGCTCGGCCTCGGTCTTGCGGATGGTCTCCCAGGGCATGGGCCCCCTCTCCGGGCGCGGGTCCCGCCGCCGGCGGCGGGCCGCGCCGATGCGGCTCGCGGTTCCGGCCAGTATGCGGCAGGTCGGCGCGGCGGCGATTGATCCAGGTTAGGTTCCCCCGCCGCCGCCGGCGCCTAAAGGGCGAAGCTCACCGCGTGGCCGCCCTGCGGGCTGCGCAGCACGCCCATGTCCAGGCCGTAGATCCGCTTCAGCGTCTCCGGCCGCATGATCTCCGCCGGCGTGCCGTGGGCCGCCAGCCGGCCGCAGCGCAGCGCGAGGATCGCGTCGCAGTACCGCGCCGCCATGTTGACGTCGTGCAGGATGACCAGCACCGACAGGCCGTGCCGGCGGCTGAGGTCGCGGACCAGCGAGAGCACCTCGACCTGGTGGGCGATGTCGAGGGCCGACGTCGGCTCGTCGAGCAGCAGGCAGTCGCCGTCCTGCGCCAGCATCATCGCCAGCCAGGCGCGCTGCCGCTCGCCGCCGGACAGGCTGTCGACCATGCGGCCGGCGAGCGGGCCGAGGCCCGTCCGGGCGATCGCCTCGGCGACGGCGGCGCGATCGGCGTCGGCGAACCGGCCCAGCGCGCCGTGCCAGGGGAAGCGGCCGAGCGCCACCAGCTCGCGCACCGTCATGCCGTCGGTCGGCGGCGTGAACTGGGGCATGTAGGCCACCCGGCGGGCGAAGTCGCGGCCGGCGTAGCCGTCCACCGGGCGTCCCAGGAAGCGGACGCGGCCGCCGTCGGCCGGAAGCTGGCGGGCGAGCAGCTTCAGGAGCGTGCTCTTGCCCGATCCGTTCGGGCCGATGAGGCCGTAGACCCGGCCGGCCGCCAGCTCCAGGCGGAGCGGGTGGAGCACCGTCCGTGCGCCGATGCGCACCTCGGCGTCCTCCAGCGCGAACAGCGGCCCCGTCGTCACCAGCGGTAGACCAGCGAGCCGATCACCGTCCGCGACACGCCGGGCTGGCAGTCGAAGCGGCTGTAGCAGACCTGGTAGTCCTTGTCGAAGATGTTGTGCACGTTGAGCGCCACCCGGGCGCCGTCCAGACGCTGGTCGACCTGGCCCAGGTCGTAGCGGAGCGCCGCGTCGAACAGGGTGTAGGCGTCGTTCTTGCGGCGCTCGGGGCTGGCCGTCGTCGCGTCCCAGGCGTAGGTGCTGGACACGTAGCGCACGCCGCCGCCGACGCTCAGCCCGTTCACCAGCGAGGCCGGCAGAGCGTAGTCGAGCCACAGGGACGCCATGTGCTTCGGCGTCTGGGCCGGCACGTCGCCCTCGCTGCCGCTGTTGGATTCCGTCACCTCGGCGTCGAGGAAGGTGTAGGCCGCCTGCAGCTTCAGGCCGTCGGCGATCTCCGCCGTCGCCTCCAGCTCCAGGCCGCGGGAGCGGACCTCGCCGGTCTGCACGCTGAAGCCGACGTTGTCGGGGTCGGTCGTGGTGACGTTCTGCTTGGTCAGGTCGAACAGGGCGGCGGTGAAGAAGCCGCGGAAGCCGGTGGGCTGGTACTTGACGCCCACCTCGTACTGCTGGCCGGTGGTCGGCTCGAAGGGATCGCCGTTGATGTCGCTGCCGCCGGTGGGCAGGAAGGACTCCGTGTAGCTGAGGTAGGGCGCCAGGCCGTTGTCGAACAGGTAGGTCAGCCCGGCCCGGTAGGACATGGCGTCGTCTTCCTGCGCCTGCTCGCCGCCGGACAGCAGGTCTTCCAGCGTCGTCCGCGACCAGTCCTTGCGCGCGCCCAGCGTGAGCACCCAGCGCTGGTCGATCTTGATTTGGTCCTGCAGGTAGAGCCCGCGGTTGTAGGTCGTGGCGCGCGTCGTCTGGAACGCTTCCGGGACCGGGATGTACTGGTCGTAGTCGGGGGCCCAGAGGTCGAGCGACGGCGCGGCGCCGAAGGAGAAGGAGTACTTGTCCTCCAGGCGCTGGAAGTCGAAGCCGACGAGGACGGTGTGCTCGGTGATGCCCCAGGTCAGGGTCTTCTGCAGGCGGCTGTCGATGGTGAAGTCCTCGCGCCGTTCCTTGAAGCCGAAACCGTAGCGGTCGACGATGTGCCCGTCGGTGGGCGGCGTGTCGACGCTGTTGACCTGGCCCAGCGTCACGTAGTCGTAGTTCAGGTAGCTCATCCGCAGGTTCTGCTGGAACAGCAGGCTGTCGTCGAAGCGGTGCTCGAAGGCGTAGCCGAACGAATAGTCCTCGTAATCGTTGTAGACGCCGCGGTCCTGGTCGAGGCGGATGTCGGTGACGTCGTAGCCCGGCGCCGTGTGGGGGACGATCTGGTCGGCGTCCTCCTTGAGGCGGCTGGCCAGCAGGGTCAGGCTGGTGTCGGGCGTGACGTTCCAGGTGAACGCCGGGGCGATGAAGCTGCGGTCGTCGGCGATGTCCTCGCCGAACTCCCAGTCGACGGCGCCCTCGGCGTCGCGGCCCATGCCGACCAGCCGGTAGAGGAACCTGCCCTCCTCGTCGACGGCGCCGCCGACATCGAACGCCAGCTGCTTCCAGTCGTGCGTCCCGTACTCCACCTCGATCTCACGGATCGAGTCGGCCCGCGGCCGCTTGCTGACGCGGTTGATCAGGCCGCCGGCATCGGCCTGGCCGAACAGCACGGAGGTGGGGCCGCGCAGCACCTCGATCCGCTCGTAGGCGAACGGCTCGTAGCGGTAGTTGACCGGGCTGACCAGGCTGTCGACATAGCTGCCGCCGGACGACGTCGCGAAGCCGCGGATGCGGTAGAAGTTGTTGGACTGGTTGAGGGCCGAGCCGAAGGGCTGGGCGAAGATGCCGGGCGTGTAGAGCAGCGCCTCGGACTCGACCTGGACGTTCCGGTCCTGGAGCTGTTCCGGCGTGATCACCGAGATCGCCTGCGGCACCTCGATCAGCGGCGTGTCGGTCTTGGTGCCGGTGGCCGTCTGCCGCGCGACGTAGCCGTCCACCGGGCCGGTGGCGCTCTCGGCCTGGCCGCCGACGCGCACCGGCGGCAGCACGGTCACGTCGCCGCCGGTCTGCGGGCGCGTCAGCACGACGCTGTTGCCGTCGATCTCGTAGGTGAAGCCGGTGCCGGTCAGCAGCCGGTCCAGCGCCTGGCCGACGCTCAAGTCGCCGCGCACGGCGGGCGACCGCACGCCCTGCACCTGGCTCTGGTTGAAGAGGACCTGCACGTTGGCCTGCCGGCCCAGCGCCACCAGGGCGTCGGCCAGCGGCTGCGCGGCGATGTCCAGCTCGGCCGCCCGGACGGCCTGGGGCACCGCCGCGAGGGACAGGCCGAGGCTTCCGGCGATCATGGCGCGCCGCCAGGATCCGCGGTCCGCCAGGGCGGCCCGCGACGTGGCGACGCAAAGCGCCGCGCGGATGGACATCGTCTTCATCGTTCGGTCATCTCCAAGGGGGGACTCACCGACACAGACGAACGAGTGCGATCGATCACAAAGGGATTGCGCCGAATTTTCAGGGCCTGTGTCATTTTCGGTCCGCCGCCGGCGCCGGACAGCCCCGGCAGTAGCCGTAGCCGGGCAGCCGGTAGGTGAGGCAGCACACGCGCGGCTGCGGCGCCCCGCCGTCGGGGAAGCGGACGCCGCCGAACAGCGGGTTGCGCTCCCCGTCGGGCCAGTGGCGGCAGCCGAACAGGCCCTCGCGCAGGCGCGCGCCGGCCTCCGGCCCGCCGGCGCGGTGGCACGCGGCCTCGACGACTCCGGCGATCCGGATGGCCGCGTTGCCCCACAGGAGCCGCGGCGAGACCCCGGTGCGGCCGGCGAAGGCGGTGACGAAGGGGGCGAGGTGGCCGCGGATCAGCGGCGCCAGGCGGGCCGCCGGTTCGGCCGGCGACGGGGCGGGGCGGCAGGCCGGCAGGTGGAGCGTGCCGGGCGCCCCCTCGGCGAGGGTGACGCGGACGTCGTCGAAGCCGAGCGGCCGGTCCGCCCCGTGCAGCAGCGCGGTGCCGGCCGCGGGGGGGATCAGCAGGCCGAGATACCACTGCGACCACATGGAGAGGACGGCCCGCCGGTCGGCCCCGTCGTAGCGGCGGGCGAAGCGCTCCAGCACCGCATCGAGCCGGTCCCCGTCGAACAGGGCGCGGATGGGCAGCGCGTCGGCGTCGCCGACGCCGACCGGCAGGACGTGGCCGCGCAGATGGGCGAAGGGGCCGCTGAGGACGGCGGCGAACTCGTCGGTCATGCCGGCTGCTCCCGCCCCGCTCATCGCCGCATCAGCCACATCAGGTAGGGGCCGCCGATGAAGGTGGCGAACAGGCCGGCCGGGATCTCCCAGGGGAAGATCGCCATGCGGCCGGCCCAGTCGGCGCCGACCATGATGGCGCCGCCGAGCAGCGCCGAGCCGATCATGGCCGGGGCCGGCGCGCGCAGGCCGAGCAGGCGCGCCATGTGCGGCGCCATCAGGCCGACGAAGCTGAGCGGCCCGACCGTCAGGGTCGCCGCCGCGGTCAGCACCGACGCCAGCAGCAGCAGCACCAGGCGGCTGGCTCCCAGGTCGAGACCGAGGGCGCGGCCCACCGCGTCGCCCAGCGGCAGGATGCGCAGCCAGCGCAGGGCCGGCAGCGCCAGGACCATCGGCACCAGCGCGCCGGCCAGCGCCGTCGCCGCCTGCGCCTCCGTCACCCGGTAGGTCGAGCCGGCCATCCAGCTCAGCAGCAGGCCGAGCCGGGGATCGCCGCTGGCCATGATGAAGGTGGTGACGGCGACGAGGAAGGTGCCGAGCGCGATGCCGGCCAGCAGCAGGCGTTCCGGCGCGAAGGCATCGCGGCGGCCGAGCCACAGGATCGCCGCCGTGGTCGCGCCGGCGCCGGCGGTCGCCGCACCCAGCATGGCGGCGGTGCCGAAGGCCGGGACGACGGCGATCAGCAGCACGACGCCGAGCGCCGCGCCGGAGCTGACCCCCAGCACCTCCGGGCTGGCGAGGCCGTTGCCGGTCATCCGCTGCAGCAGGAGGCCGGCGACGGCGAGGGCGGCGCCGGCGCCCAGCGCCGCCGCCACCCGGGGGGCGCGCCAGGGCAGCAGAGCCTCCAGGGCGCCGCCGCCCGCCCAGTGCCATCCCGTCGTGTCGCGGCCGAGCGCCAGGGCTGTCCACAGCAGCAGGCCGAGCAGGACGGCGCCGCCGGCGAGCCAGCGCCCGGGGCGGGCGAGCCGTGCCGGCGGCCGGGCCGGTGCCGGCCGCAGGGCGCCCGAGCGGACGAGGCGCAGCAGCACCAGCAGCAGCGGCGCCCCCAGCACGGCGGTGGCGACGCCGGTGGGGATGTCCGGGCCGAACCGCCCCGCCGTCTGCACCGCCTGGTCGGCCAGCCACAGCAGCACCGCCCCCAGCAGGGTCGACCACAGCAGCCGCTCCCCCGGCCGGCGGGCCCCGGTCAGGCGCGCCAGGGTCGGCGCCGCCAGGCCGACGAAGCCGATCACCCCGACCGTGGCGACGACGACGGCGCTGAGCGCCGTCGCCACGGCGAGGCCGGCCAGCCGGGCGGTCGAGAGGCCGAGGCCGAGGCTGCGGGCGGAGTCGTCGTCGAGCGCCAGCAGCGCCAGCGGCCGCGCCATCAGGGCGGCCGCGACCGCGCCGGAGGCGACCCGCGGCGCCAGATAGGCGGCATCGTGCCAGCCGTTCTGGACCAGCGAGCCGCTCTGCCAGATGAACAGCTCGCCCATCCGCTCGTGGTGGAAGAGGACGAGCACGGCGCCGACGCTGCTGGCGTAGAGGCCGACGATCATGCCGGCGAGCACCAGCGACAGCGGCGTCATGCCGCGTCCCGCTGCGAGCGCCAGCACCAGCGCGGTGGCCGCGACGGCGCCCGACAGGGCGACCCATTCCCGCCCGCCGTCGAGCAGCCAGGGCGCGTAGAGGAGCGCTGCGCCCAGCGCGAGGTGGGCGCCGGCCGACACGCCGAGCGTGGTCGGCTCCGCCAGCGGGTTGCGCAGCACCGCCTGGTAGAGCGCCCCGGCGAGGCCGAGGGCGCCGCCGGCCAGCAGGGCGACGGCGACGCGGGGCAGGGCGGCGTGGTGGAAGCGCAACTGCCGGAAGTCGCCGGCGTCGGGCGCCCACAGCGCCTCGCGCCACAGCGGCGGCGGCAGGGCGTCGGCCAGCCCGAGCAGCGTCAGGGCGAGCGCCGCCGCCGCCAGCCCGGCGGCCAGCCACGGCAGCGGCCGGGCGGCGAGGACCGGCATCGCGCGGGCCACGGCGTCAGTCATCGCCCGCCCATGCGGACGCCGCGGGGCGCAATGTCGCTTCGGCCAGCAGGTCCGCCAGCCGGCTGGCGGTGGCCAGACCGCCCCAGACGAACACCGCCGGGATCGCCGTGACGCGGCCGGCCCGCACCATGGGCAGCGCCCGCCACAGCGAGCTGCGCTGCATCCGGCGCAGCGCGCGCCGTCCGTCGGCGCCATCGCCGAGGCAGATCAGCCGGGCCTGCGGGTCGCCGAGCCGCTCCAGGCCGGTGGAGATCCAGCCATAGGCTTCCACCGGCGCCGTCCAGGCGTTGCGCAGGCCGACGCCGGTCAGGGCGTCGTGCAGGATGTTGCCGGGGCCGTAGACGTCGACCAGCCGGCCGCCGCCGCGGATGTCGGCGAGGTAGACCGGCCGGTGCGCCTGCCCCGCCAGGGCGTCGCGGGCCCGCGCGAAGCGGGCCCGGCAGCGGGCGATGGCGTCCTCCGCCGCGTCCGCCCGGCCGAGCCAGCCGGCGACCGTCCGCCAGGTGCGCTCGGCGGCAGCGAGGCGGTCGATCCCCGCGGCCTCGGGCACCACCCGGGTCGGCGCGATCCGCCCCAGAAGCGCCGCGTTCACCGTCTGCTCCGGCGGCAGGAGGATGAGGTCGGGAGCGAGGCGTTGCAGCAGTTCGAGGTTCGGCTCCCACACCGCGCCGAGGTCGACCACGCCGTCGGGCAGCGCCGGCTCCGGCAGGCGGTCGCGGTAGGTCGCCGTCTCGCTGATCGCCGTCGGCACGACGCCGATCGTCAGCAGCAGCTCGGCCAAGTGCCAGCTCGTGGTGACGATCCGCATCGCCGCCGCCGCCGCGGCCGGCCGCGGCGCCAGCGCCAACCACGCGGCCGCGCCCAGCAGGCGGCGGCGGCCGATGCGCGTTCCCGGCGGCGTTGCCTGGTCTGCGCCGCCTCTGCCCCCACCCTCCCCTGCACAGCGGGGGAGGGCCGGGTCGGGGGCAGAACGTGGCACTCCGGACGGCATCCCGCTCAGGCCTCGGCGCCGCCGGCCAGCCGGACGTTGGCCGGGCGCTCCGGCCGGCCAACGTCGGCCAGGCGGCCGGCGTCGAGCCGGACGACCCGGTCGGCGACGTGGAAGTAGCGGTCGTCGTGGGAGATGACGACGATCGTCTTGCCCAGCCGTTTCAGGTCCTGGAGGATCTCGGTGTAGAAGATGCGGCGGAAGGTCGGGTCCTGGTCGGCGGCCCACTCGTCGAACACCAGGACGGGCCGGTGTTCGAGCCAGGCCTGGATCAGGGCGAGGCGCTTGCGCTGGCCGGTCGACAGGTCGGTGGTGGAGAAGTGCCCGTCGGCGACGCTGACCTTGTGGGCGATCTCCAGCCGTTCCAGGTAGCGCGCCGCCTCCGCCGGCAGGTCGCCGCCGGCGCGCCCGAGGTCCTCGAACAGGAAGTAGTCGGCGAACACGGTGGTGAAGAGCTGGCGGTAGTCGTCGCGCGTGGCGTCGCTCACCGGTTCGCCGTTCCACAGCAGCCGCCCGGACTGCGGCTTGTAGAGGCCGAGCAGGAGCTTGATCAGGGTGGTCTTGCCGCTGCCGTTGTCGCCGACGATGAACAGCAGCTCGCCCGCGGCGAGGCGCAGGTCGACGGGGCCGAGGACGAAGGGCTCGCCGGTCTCCGGCGGCGGGAAGGCGTAGCGCGCCCCCTCCAGGGCGATGCTCCGCATCTCCGGCCGCGGCCGTCCCTCGTCGCTGAGGACGAGGTCCGGCTCGGGGGTGGAGAATTCGGCCGACAGCTCGGCGATGCGCTGGAAGGCGACCTGCGCCCGGCCGACGACGGGCAGGGTGGCGACCAGCAGCTCCAGCGGCCCCTTCATGTAGAGCAGGACCAGGACGAAGCCGCTGAGCGTCGCGGTGTCGGCGCTCGGCCACAGGGACTGGAAGCCCAGGGCGACGCCGATGACGATGAAGAAGAGGGTGGAGCCCAGCGTCTTGGCGACGACGTACAAATTGATCGAGCGGATCTGGACGTCGCGGATGCGCTCGGCCGTCCCCTGGAGCTTGTGGACGAACACGCTTTCGCGCCGCGGCCGGTTGATGCGCAGCTCCTTCGCCCCTTCGGCGAGCGCCCGGTAGTTCTTCTGCATCTCGTCTTCGAGCTCGCGGGCGGCGGCGAACCCCTTCAGGCCGCGGCTCTGGGCGACGTACTGGATGATGGAGCCGATGACAACCGCCAGCGCGGTGGCGAGGAACATCGTCCAGGACAGGGCGGCGAGATAGACGAGGCAGCCCAGCGTGATGGTCAGGGCGACCGCCAGCGGTGCGAAGCAGAAGGCGAAGTCGCTGATCACGTCGACGTCGTGGGTCAGCACCGGGATGAGCCGGTGGGTGCGGTAGCGCTCCAGCCGGTCGACGGGGGCCATCAGGATCTTGCGGCCGAGGTCCTCGCGCAGGCGGGCGATGACGTGCTGGCCCACGTAGTTGGTGCCCATGTCGGACAGGATCGAGCCGGCGAGCGCCACCACGCAGAAGCCGGCGAAGGCCAGCAGGAGGGACGGCGACGTCCCCCCCGCCTCCTGCAGGCCGGCGTTGATGGTGGCGAGCAGCGCGGTGACGCTGGCGCCGCCCACCATGCCGAGCACGGTGGCGGCGAGGAGGACGTGCCAGTGGGGGCGCAGGAGCTTGGTGAGTTCGGCGAAGGTGTGGTGCGATCGCGACCGGGCCATCGTGTCGTCGTCTGTCCGCGGGAAAGCCATATGGGCAAGGACGAACGGGCCGACGGAATCTTTAGGGGGCGGCGGGCGTTTTTTCGGGCCTACCGGCTGTACAGGACGGTCTCGCCGTCGCGGCGGACCGTGCGCACCGGCAGGACCTTGCCCAGGGAATCCGGCAGCCTGCCGAGCTGGGCGATGTCGTAGATGCCGCCAATCCGCATCGCCGCCACCCGGGCGTCGCCGATGCGCACGGGGCGGTCGAGATAGTGGTTGATCATCGGCAGGGCGCGTTCGAGGGGCAGGTCGTTGAGGACCAGCTTGCCGTCGCGCCACGCCACGGCGGCGTCGGTGTCGACCGCGGCGACGCTCGGCTCCGCCTCGCCGCGGCGCAGGCGCGCCTGCATGCCCGGCGACAGGGGGCGGGCGGCGCCGTCGCCGCCCTCGACCGTCACCGCGCCCTCCAGCAGGGTGACGACGAGCTGCTGCGGGTCGGACCACACGTCGAAGCGGGTCCCCGTCACCGTCACCGTGCCGTCGCCGGCGTGGACGGCGAACGGGCGCTCGCGGTCGTGCGACACCTCGAAATAGGCCTCGCCGTCGCTCAGCCGGACGCTGCGGCGGTCGCGGAAATCGGCGTAGAGCAGGGCGGTGCGGAGGTTCACCTCGACCGCGCTCCCGTCGGGCAGGGTGACGGTGCGCACCGTGTCGGCCCGGCCGTAGTAGGCGATCCGGCTGGGCAGCAGGCCGACGCCCCATCCCCCGGCCCACCCCAGGCCGATGGCGAGCGCCGCCAGGCCGGCGGCGGCGGCCATGCGCCGCCATTCCCGGCGCCGGCCGGCGGGGCGGGCGGCAAGCGTGCCGCCGGGCGGGGGCGGCATGGCGCGGCGCGGCGGCGCGCTGCGCGCCGGGATGCGGTCGGCGATGGCCCAGATCTCTTCGATGGCCGCGTATTCCCGGGCATGCTCCGGTGCCGCCGCGCGCCAGCGCCGGAACGCCGCGCGCTCGTCGTCGCTGCACTCCGGCGCATGCAGGCGCATGAACCAGTCGGCGGCCTCGCGGCTCAGACGGTCGTCGCTGGATTCGGCGGAACGTTCGGACATGCGCTGGACACTCGGCGGAAACGGACCTCGGCCGGCGCGTCCCCATGGCGGGGAGCCGTCGGCCCGGTCGGCAGGATAGGTCGTGAAAGGTGAAGGTTCACCTTACGACCCGGTGCGGCCATCGGCCGGAGAAAACCATACCGCAATCCGGGTTGTGACAAAACGGCGGCATCATGGCCGCGGTTCCATGGCCGGGACGGCGACCAGGCTGTGGACGCGGTCCGGCCCGACGGCGAAATGCGCCTCGACGCAGCGCCCGGCCGGCCAGTCCGGGGAGAGCGGTCGGCACAGCCGGAGCCGCGCCGTTCCCGTGGCGGTGCACGCCTCGATCTCGGCCGCGTCGCAGTAGAACATGCGCCGGCACAGCGGAAACAGCGCCTTGAACAGGCTTTCCTTCAGCGACAGGGCGAGCGTCACGGCGGCGCCGGCCGATCCGGTCACCGCCTCCAGCCGCGCGATCTCGGCCGGGCCGGCGATCGCATCCTGCAAGGGGCGGGCGTCCGCGTCCGCAACCCGGTCCTCGACGTCGACGCCGAGACCGGCCCAGCGGCCGAGCGACCCCACCACCGCCACGGCCCGGTCCCGGCCGTGGGAGATCGAGCCGCAGCATCCCGGCGGCCACACCGGGGCGCGGTCGGCGCCGATGGGCGGACAGCCGCCGCGCCCGGTGAGGCCGCGCAACGCCCGGTCGGCGCACAGGCGCCCGGCGAGGAAGGCGGCCTGCCGCTTGGCCACGGCGCGGACGACCGGCGCCGGCATTTCCCAGCCGCACCGCCGGAAGGCGTCCGCCTCGTACAGCCCGGCGTCGAAGGCGAGGGCGGCGAAGTGGCCGCCGGGCAGCGCCACGGCGAACGGCCAGCCGTCGGCGCAGGGGGTGCAGCAGGCGGGCAGCGCCGGCGGCTGGGTCATCGCCGTTCCTATTCCGCGGCGTGCTTGTCCTGCAGCGTCTTGCGGCAATGGACCAGGGCGTCGCGGATCATGAAGTTGACGAGGGTCGGGGACACCCCCAGGCTGTCGGCGATGTCCTTCTGGCTGAAGCCGTGGATGCGGTGCATCTCGAAGGCGTAGCGGGTGCGCTCCGGCAGTTCCGCCAGGGCCGAGTCGAGCGTCTTCAGGGTCTCGCGGTCGCGGCTGATGCTCTCGGGGGAAGCGGCTTCCGGGGAGACGACGGAATGCCCCTCCTCCTCGCTGGTCATCAGGTGGAGTTCCATCAGTTTGCGCCGGTAGTGGTCGATCGCCAGGTTGCGGACCACCTTCATCAGGTAGCCGCTCTGCGACCGGATCGAGTTGGAGAGCGGCATGCTGATGAGCTTCACGAACGCGTCGTGGACGATGTCCTCGGCATGGCTCCGGGATCCGGTGATGCGCTCCGCGACGCTGATGTACGACTGCCGGTGAGTCGCGAATATCAGGGCGAGGGGATGCTCGTCGGCGGTGCCTGGCTGGGTCATGGCGGCAGCTACCTCGTGTCAATCGCTGGGGCGTCAACCACTGGTGATGGGAGCGCCGGTCATTGGGGCGCCGATCACGGGGGCCTCGGTGACCGGGATGTCGATGACCGGGGGCGACGATCCGTGCGCAGGACGATAGTGCAAACGATTCTCATTTTCAACGCCCTATAAGCGGGAGAATGTCCCTCCTGTACGTCGGTGGAAGCGCGGTCCGGACGCCGCCGGCAGGGCGCCGGCCGTGTCGTCGCCGGACAATTTGAACCAATTGCGTGTCCGACGCCGTACCGCCGCCCGGCACCGGCGACGGCGCGGGGCTAATGATTTCCCGACCTCGTTCGTCCTTGTGGTTGGAACGGCATGACGCGCCCCGGCGGCGTCCCGCATCCGCCAATGCAGAGGTCCATCATGGCTTTCGATCGTGAAGACACCGTGTTCAAAGTCGTGGTCAACGACGAGGAGCAGTACTCGATCTGGCCCGACTACAAGGCCATCCCGGCGGGCTGGCGCGAGGTGGGAAAGAGCGGGCTGAAGAAGGACTGCCTGGAATACATCGAGCAGGTGTGGACCGACATGCGTCCGCTGAGCCTGCGGCGGCACATGGACGGGCAATCGGACGGGCAGTCGGCGACGTGAGCCTGCGCCTGTTCTGCCTGCCCCACTCGGGGGCGAGCGCCATGGTCTACGGGCGCTGGCGCCCGGCGCTGCGCGGCCACGTCGACGTCCGGCCGGTCGAGATCCCGGGGCGGGGCCGGCGCTTCGCCGAGGCGTTCGCCGACGACATCGGCGAACTCGCCGGGCGGCTGGCGCAGGAGATCCGCGGCGATCTCGGGCCGCGCCACGCCCTGTTCGGCCACAGCCTGGGCGCCCTGATCGCCTTCGAGATGGCGCATGCCCTGCGCGCGCTGGGGGCGCCGGAGCCCGCCGCCCTGATCGTCTCGGGCACCGAGGCGCCGTCGCGGCGCGACGACGCGCGCTACGCCGGCCTGACGAGCGACGCCGCGCTGAAGGAGCGCCTGCGCAGCCTCGACGGGACCCCGGACGAGGTGCTGGCCAACGAGGAGCTGATGCGTCTGACCCTTCCCGTGCTGCGGGCGGACTTCGCCATGTGCGCGCGCTACCGGCACCGGCCGCGCCCGCCGCTGGACTGCCCGATCCTCGTCCTCGGCGGGCGGGACGACGAGCCGACGCCGGACCAGCTCGGCGCTTGGCGCCAGGAAGGGGCGGGGGGCTTCTCCATGACGCTGTTCGACGGCGGCCACTTCTTCCTGCGCGACCGCGAGGCGGACGTGCTGCGGCTGATCGGCGCCGCGCTGCGGCCCGAGGCGGCCGCCGCGGCCGCGCTCTAAAGGCACGGCGGCCGCCGCGGCCGCCCTCTGAGGGCACGGCCGCCGCGGCTTCAGGGCGGCGGCCGGCCGACACCACGCAATTCTGATGGGGACGACATGACCGGGCGCGATGCAGGCACGCTGGTGGACGCCCTGATGGAGCGGGCCGGCCGGGAGCCGGAGAGTGAGGCGGTGCGCTTCCTCGTCGACGGCGGGAGCGACGCGCGGACGCTCGCCTGCGGCCGCCTGGAACGCCGCGCCCGGGCGGTCGCCGCCGTCCTGGCGGAGCGGGCCGGCCCGGGCGGACGGGCGCTGCTGCTGCTGCCCAGCGGCCTCGCCTTCGTCGAGGCGTTCTACGGCTGCCTGTTCGCCGGCGTCGTCGCGGTTCCCGCCTATCCCCCGGAGTCCTTGCGCCCGCACCACGTCGCGCGGCTCCGCACCATCGTCGACGACGCGGCGGCGGCGGTGATCCTCACCGACGGCGCCTCCGTCGACGCCCTGGCGCCGCTGTTCCCCGGGCAGGCCGTGCTGGCGGTCGATTCGCTGCCGGACGGGCTGGCGGACGACTGGCGGCGCCCGCCGCTCGACCCCGACTCCATCGCCTTCCTGCAGTACACCTCCGGCTCGACCTCGGCGCCCAAGGGCGTGCAGGTCAGCCACGGCAACCTCGTCGCCAACGAGCGGCTGATCCGCGACGGCTTCGGCATCGGCCGCGACGACACGGTCCTGAGTTGGCTGCCCCTGTTCCACGACATGGGGCTGATCGGCGGGCTGCTGCAGCCGGTCTTCACCGGCGCCGCCTGCGTGCTGATGGCGCCGGCCGCCTTCCTCGAGCGGCCCGTGCGCTGGCTGGAGGCGATCGGCCGCGAGGGCGCCACCGTCAGCGGCGGCCCCGACTTCGCCTTCCGCCTGTGCGTCGAGCGGATCGCCGATCCGGCGCTCGCCGGCCTCGACCTCGGCGGCTGGCGGGTCGCCTTCTCCGGCTCCGAGCCGATCCGTCCCGACACGCTCGACGCCTTCGCCGCGCGGTTCGCGCCGGCGGGGTTCCGCTCCGAGTCCTTCTTCGCCTGCTACGGGCTGGCCGAGGCGACCCTCTTCGTCTCCGGCGGGCGGCGGGGCGGCGGGATCGAGCGGCTGCGCTGCGACGCCGCCGCCCTGGCCGACCGGCGCCTGGCCGCCGGCGACGACGCGGTGCTGGTGAGCTGCGGCCGGCCGCAGCCCGGCCACGCCGTGCGCATCGTCGATCCCGAGACCGCCGCGCCGCTGCCCGAGGGGCGGGTCGGCGAGGTGTGGACCGCCGGGCCCAGCGTCGCCCGGGGCTATTGGCGCAACGCGCCGGCGACCGCCGCCGCCTTCGTCGCGTTCGGCGGCCGCACCTGGCTGCGCACCGGCGACCTCGGCGTGCTCCACGGCGGGCAGCTCTGCATCGCCGGCCGCCTCAAGGACATGCTCATCATCCGCGGGCAAAACCTCTACCCCCAGGACCTGGAGCGCGCGGTGGAGGAGCGGGTCGCCGGTGTCCGCAAGGGGCGCGTCGCCGCGTTCCCGGTGGAGCACGACGGGCGGGAGGCGATCGGCGTCGCCGCCGAGGCGGGGCGCGGCGCCCTGCGCGGCGACGGCGCCCGCCACCTCGCCGAGGCCGTCGGCCGGGCGGTGGCCGAGGTGTCCGGCGAGGCGCCCGCCCTGGTCGCCCTGCTCAACCCCGGCGGCCTGCCGCGGACCACCAGCGGCAAGCTCCAGCGCTCGGCCTGCCGCGCCGGGATCGCGGCGGGCAGCCTCGACGTCGCCCTCGTCCGGCGTGCCGGCGACCCCGCCGCGGCGGGCACCGGCACGCCGCCGGCGACCCCGACGGAACGGCTCCTGGCCGCCCTGTGGGGCGAGCTGCTGGGCGTCGCGGCGCCGCGGCGGGAGGACAACTTCTTCGCGCTCGGCGGCAACTCGGTCACGGCGGTGCAGGTGCAGGCGCGGCTGCGCCGGCGCCTCGGCGTCGCCGTCGACCTGGGCCCGCTGTTCGAGGCGGCGACCCTGGCCGACGCCGCGGCCCTGATCGACGCCCGGAGCGCCGTCGCCGCGCCGTGCCCGGCGGAGACCATCCTTGCCGAACCGGGCGACGCCGGCCCGCTGGCACCGGCGCAGAGCCGCATGTGGTTCCACTGGGTCCTCGATCCACGGAGCTGCGCCTACACCATCCAGGGCACGGTCCGGCTGACCGGCGCGCTCGACGAGGCGGCGCTGCGGTCCGCCTTCGACGCCCTGGCGGCGCGCCACGCCGTCCTGCGCACCGCGTTCCACGAGGGGAACGACGGCCGGCCGGTCCAGGAGGTGCGCCCCGCCGCACCCCTGCCCATCGACCGCCACGACCTGTCCGCCGTGCCGGCGGCGGAGCGCGAGGCGCGGGCGGCGGCGCTGGCCGAGGCGGCGGCGCGCCGGCCGTTCGACCTGCGCGCCGGCGCGCCGCTGCGGGTGACCCTGCTGGTGCTGGAGCCGGCGCGCCACGCGCTGCTGCTGACCGTGCACCACATCGTCGCCGACGGCTGGTCGATGAACCTGCTGCTCGACGAGTTCGGGGCGCTCTACCGCGCCGCCCGGGCCGGGCGCGCCGCGACGCTGCCCGAGCCGCCGATCCGCTATCTCGACTTCGCGCGCTGGCAGCGCCGCTGGCTGGAGCGGGGGGACGCGGCGGCGCTGCTGGAGCACTGGCGCGACCGGCTGGGCCCGCCGCCGCCGCCGCTCGCCCTGCCGTTCGACCGGCCGCGCCCGGCCCGCCCGGACCTCGACGGGGCGGCGCTGACCTGCGCCGTCGCACCGCCCCTGGCGGCGGCCTTGGCGGCCCTGGCGGCGCGCCTGCGGGTCACCTTGCCGACGGTGCTGCTGGCCTCCTTCCAGGCGCTCCTCCACCGCTACACCGGCGAGCGCGACCTGCGGGTCGGGGTGACGGTGGCGAACCGCACGCGGCCGGAGACGGAGCGGCTGATCGGCGTGTTCGTCAACATGCTGGTGCTGCGTGCCGAGATCCCCGAGGGGCTGGGCTTCGACGCCCTGGTCCGGCAGGCGCGGACGCGCGCGCTCGAGGCCCAGGCGCACCAGGACCTGCCGTTCGAGCTGCTGGTCGAGGCGCTGCAGCCGGAGCGCACGCTCTCCCACAACCCGCTGTTCCAGGTCGCCTTCGACCACCAGTGGCGGCGGCTCGACGGCCTGCGCGGCCTGCCGGACCTCGCCGTGGACGGGGTCGGCCAGACCCAGCTCGCCACGCAGTTCGACCTGATCCTCCACACGGTGGAGCAGGACGGGGAGCTGGAGGCCACCTTCACGTACGCCACGGCGCTGTTCGACCGTGCGACGGTCGCCCGGATGGCCGGCCACTGGCTGGCGCTCCTGGAGGCGGCCGCCGCCGACCCGGCCCGGCCGGTCGCGGCGCTGCCCATGCTGGGGGAGGCGGAGCGCCGGGCGGTGCTGGCCCGGTGGAACGGACCGCCGGCGCCCGCGGCCGCGGTCCGCACCAGCCTGCATGAGGCCTTCGCCCGCCAGGCGGCGCTGCGCGGCGAGGCCGCCGCCGTCACCGTCGAGGGCCGCTCCCTGTCCTACGCCGCGCTGAACGCCCGCGCCAACCGGCTGGCGTGGCGCCTGCGGGCCCTCGGCGTCGGGCCGGACCGGCTGGTCGGGCTGGCCATGGAGCGGTCGGCCGACCTGATCGTCGGGATGCTGGGCATCCTCAAGGCCGGCGGCGCCTACCTGCCCCTCGACCCGGCCTACCCGCGCGAGCGGCTGGCCTTCATGCAGGCCGACAGCGGCATCGCCGTGCTGGTGGCCGACCCCGCTCTCCTCGACCGGGTGCCGGTGGCGCCGGGCGTGCGCGTCGTCTCGCCCGGCGCCACGGAGGTCCGCGACGCGCCCGCCGACGACCCGCCCTCGGCCGTGCGGCCGGACGGCCTCGCCTACTGCATCTACACCTCGGGGTCCACCGGCACGCCGAAGGGCGTCCTCGTCACCCACGCCAACGTGCTGCGGCTGTTCCACGCCGCGGAACGGGAGTTCGCCTTCGACGGGACGGACGTCTGGACGCTCTTCCACTCCTACGCCTTCGACTTCTCGGTGTGGGAGATCTTCGGCGCGCTGCTCCACGGCGGGCGGCTGGTGGTCGTGCCCTACTACACCAGCCGGTCGCCGGCCGACTTCCTCGCCCTGGTGCGCGACGAGCGGGTCACCGTGCTGAACCAGACCCCTTCGGCCTTCCGCCCCTTCACCCAGGCGGCGATGGCGGCGGGACCGGAGACGCTGTCGCTGCGCCACGTCGTGTTCGGCGGCGAGGCCCTGGAAGCCGCCGACCTGCGGCCCTGGTTCGACCGGCTGGGCGACGCGGCGCCGCGCCTGGTCAACATGTACGGCATCACCGAGACGACGGTGCACGTGACGGTGCACCCCGTGAGCCGCGCCGAAGCCGAGGCGGGCGGCAGCCCGATCGGCGAGCCGCTGGCCGACCTCGCCTGGTACTGCCTGGACGGCGCCCTGGAGCCGGTGCCGCCCGGTGTCGCCGGGGAGCTCTACGTCGCCGGGCCGGGGCTGGCCCGCGGCTATCTCGGCCGCCCCGCCCTGACCGCCGAACGCTTCGTGCCCGATCCGTTCGGCACGGCGCCGGGCGGGCGGCTCTACCGCACCGGCGACCTCGCCCTGCGCCGCGCCGACGGCCGGGTCGTCTATCTCGGGCGCGCCGACCAGCAGGTGAAGGTGCGCGGCTTCCGCATCGAGCCCGGCGAGATCGAGGCGGCCCTGCGCGACGAGCCGGAGGTGCGGGACGCCGCCGTGCTGGTCCAGGACGACCGCGCCGGCGGCAAGCGCCTCGCCGCCTGCGTGGTGGCGGACGCGGAGCGGCTGCGCGACGGGCGCGCCGAGGGGACGGAGCTGGTCGGGCAGTGGGCGGCGGTGTTCGACGACACCTACGCGCCGGATGGCGAGGCCGCGGGACCGCGCTTCACCGGCTGGAACGACAGCTACGCCGACGCCCCGATCCCGCACGAGCAGATGCGCGAATGGCTGGACGCGACGGTCGGGCGCATCCTCGCCCTGGAGCCGCGCGACCTGCTGGAGATCGGCTGCGGCATCGGCCTGCTGACCCAGCACCTGGCGCCGCGCTGCCGCACCTACCGCGGCACCGACCTGTCCGAGCGCGCCATCGCCGGCCTGCGCGCCTGGACGGCCGGGCGTCCCGGGTTCGCCCACGCCGTGCTGAGCCGCCAGGAGGCGTGCGACTTCTCCGGCATCGGGACTGCGACCTACGACACGGTGGTGCTGAACTCGGTGGTCCAGTACTTCCCCGACGCCGACCACCTCGCCGCCGTGCTGCGCGGTGCCGCGGCGGCGCTGCGGCCGGGCGGGCGGATCTTCGTCGGCGACGTCCGCCACCTCGGCCTGAACCCCCTCTTCCGCACCTCGGTGGAGCTGGCGCGCGCCGCGGACGGGCTGAGCGTCGCCCAGCTGCGTGCCCGCGTTGCCCGCGCCGTGGCCGAGGACAGCGAGCTGCTGCTGGCCCCCTCCTTCTTCCTCGGGCTGGCGGCGCGGGTGCCGCAGCTCACGGGGGCGGCGATCCGCCTGCGGCGCGGCCGCTTCGACAACGAGCTGACCCGCTACCGCTACGACGTGGTGCTGACGGTGGGCGCGCTGCCGCCCGGCGGGGCCGAGGCGATCCCCGTCTGGGAGATCCCCGCGTGGGACGGACCGGCGGACGACGGCCTGGACGCCCTGGAGCGCCACCTGCGGAGCGCGGCACCGCCGCGGCTGCGCCTTGCCGGGCTGGCGAACCGCCGCCTGGAGGCCGACGCCGCGGCCTGGCGGGCGCTTGCCGACGGTCCCGGCGACCGCACCGTCGCCGGCCTGCGCCGCCGCCTCGGCGCCGCCGCGGCAGAGGGTGAGGGTGTCGATCCCGAACGGCTCTGTGCCCTGGCCGAGGCGCTGGGCTACGCCGCCGACCTCTCCTGGAACGACGACCCCACCCGGTTCGACGCGGTGCTGCGCCGCCCCGACCTGCCGCCCGCCATGGCGCCGGTGACGGCGCCGCCGGGATACGCGCCGGGCGACCACGCCAGCGACCCGGTGCTGGCCCGCCGCCGGCGGGCCCTGCCGCAGCGCCTGCGCGACCGGCTCCGCCAGCGCCTTCCCGCCCACATGGTGCCGGCGCAGATCCTGCTGGTCGAGGCGCTGCCGCTGACCGCCAACGGCAAGCTCGACCGCCAGGCCCTCGCCGTGGAGGAGCCCGGCGGCGCCGGCCACGCCTTCGTGCCGCCGGGCAGCGCCGTCGAACGGGCCCTCGCCGCCCTGTGGGAGGAGGTGCTGGGCGTCGAGCGGGTCGGCCTCCTGGACAATTTCTTCGACCTCGGCGGCCACTCGCTGCTGGCGACCCAGGTGATCGCCCGCGTCGAACGGGACCTTCACGTCAAGGTCGGGCTGCGCGCCCTGTTCGAGGCGGCGGACCTGCGCGCCTTCGCCGCCGACGTGGAGCGCCAGCGCGGCGGCGGGGCGGCGGAGGCGGACGTGCTGGCGGCGGCCGAAAGCCTGCGCGGCCTGTCGCCCGACGAGCTCGCCCGCCTGGTGGCGCCGGCGGAGCCGCAGCGGGAGGCGGTGTCATGAGCACGGTGCTGCAGACCCTGCGCACGCTCTCCCCGGACCAGCGCAAGGGGCTGGTGGCGGTGATGGCGCGCAAGGGCGTCGACCTGTTCCGCGACCTGCCGGTGTCCCGCGCCGGGCGCGACGGGCCGCTGCCGCTGTCGCACGCCCAGCAGCGGCTGTGGATCCTGAACCGTCTCGACCCGGCCGATCCCGCCTACCTCGTGCCCGGCGTGTTCCGGCTGAGCGGCCCGCTCGACCCGGCGGCGCTGGACGACAGCCTGAGCCTCCTGGTGCGCCGCCACGAGTCCCTGCGCACGGCCTTCCCCGAACGCGACGGCGGGCCGGTGCAGGAGATCCGCGCGCCGTATCCGGTGCGCCTGCTCCGCCACGACCTCGCCGGGCTGGGCGAGGAGGAGCGCCGGGCGCGGCTGGCGGCGCTGTGCGACGCCGAGGCGACGACGCCGTTCGACCTGGCCTGCGGCCCGCTGCTGCGCGGCCGCCTGGTGCGCCTCGCCGCCGCGGAGCATGCGCTGCTGCTCACCCTGCACCACATCGTCGCCGACGGCTGGTCCGTCGACCGGCTGATGGGCGAGCTGGCGGTGGTCTACGGCGCCCTGGCCGACGGCCGGACGCCGGACCTGCCGGACCTGCCGGTGCAGTACGCGGACTTCGCCCTGTGGCAGCGCTTCTGGCTGGAGTGCGGCGACGGCGACCGCCAGCTCGCCTGGTGGACGCAGCGCCTCGCCGACGATCCGGGGCCGCTGGCGCTGCCGCTCGACCGCCCCCGCCCGGGGGCGCGCCGCGGCGCCGGCGGCAGCGTCGCCGCGACCCTGCCGGCCGAGCTGGCGGTGCGCCTGCGGCGCCTGGCGGAAAGCCGGCGGGTGACCCTGGCGGCGGTGCTGCTCGCCGCCTTCCTGGCGCTCCTGCACCGGCACGGCGCCGGCCGCGACCTGCGGGTCGGCATGCCGGTGGCGGGCCGGCGCAAGGTCGAGCTCGAAGGGGTCGTCGGCCTGTTCGTCAACACGCTCGTCGTGGGCGCCGCCGTGGACGGGCGCGACCGCTTCGCCGACCTGCTCGGCCGCGTGCAGGACGCCATGCTCGCCGCCCAGGACCACCAGGACCTCCCCTTCGACCGGCTGGTCGAGGCGCTCCGGCCCGAGCGCGACGCCGGCCACAGCCCGCTGGTCCAGGTGCTGTTCAACCATCTCGGCGCCGGCCCGGCGGGTGCGCGCGACCTGGGGCCGGTGCGGCTGACCCCGGTCGAGCGCGAACGCACGGCCCAGAAGCTCGACCTCACCCTGACCACGCGGGAGGACGCGGACGGCGGCCTCGTCGCCGACTTCGGCTATTGCGCCGACATCCTCGACCGGGCCGGCGTCGAGGCGCTGGCCCGCCGCTACCGCGCGCTGCTGCGCCAGGCGGCCGGCGATCCCGCCCGCGCCGTCGGCGACCTCGACCTGCTGGAGGAGGTGGAGCACCGCCAGCTCGCGGCCTGGGCCAATCCCGCGCCGCTGGCGGCGGTGACCGGCGTCCTCGACCTGTTCGCCGCACAGGTCGCCCGCGTGCCCGGGCGTGCCGCCGTCGTCCAGGGCGGCCGGTCGCTGAGCTACGCCGCGCTGGACCGCCGCGCCGGCCGTCTCGCCCGGCGGCTGGCGGCCGCCGGGGCCGGGCCCGGCCGGCCGGTGCTGCTGCCGTGCGGCCGTTCGCCGGAGTTCGTGGTCGGGCTGCTGGCGGTGCTGCGGACCGGCGCCGCCGCGGTTCCCCTGGAGCCCGACACGCCGGCGGCGCGGCTGGCGCGGATCGCCGCGCTGTGCGGCGCCGGCCTGGTCCTCGCCGCCGGCCCGGTGCCGGAGGTCGGCCTGCCCGTGCTCGGGGTCGCGGACGACGCCGACGGGACCGACGCGGGGTTGGAGCCGGCCGCCGTGCATCCGCGCCAGCCCGCCTACATCGTCTTCACCTCCGGCTCCACCGGCGAACCCAAGGGGGTGAGCGTCCCGCACCGGGCGCTCGCCGCCTACGTGCGCGGGCTGGAGCGGCGCCTGCGCCTCGACGACACGGCGGCCATGGCGATGGCCTCCACCGTCGCCGCCGATCTCGGCCACACCGTGCTGTTCGGGGCGCTGTGCGCCGGCCGCACGCTCCATCTGCTGGACGGCGAGGAGGCGCGCGACCCGCTCCTGTTCCGCGAGGCCATGGCGCGCGGCCGGATCGGCGTGCTGAAGATCGCCCCCAGCCACCTGGAAAGCCTGCTGGCGGAGGGCGGGGAGTCCGCCGCCCTGCCGTGGCACGCACTGATCCTGGGCGGCGAGCCGTGCAGCGGAGCGCTGCTCGGCCGCCTGCGGGCGGCCCGCCCGGACTGCCGGCTGATCAACCATTACGGGCCCACCGAGACGACGGTCGGCGTCCTGACCGAGGAGGTCGAGGGCGTGCCGGCGCCGCCGGCAACCATCCCCCTCGGGCGGCCGCTGCCTCAGGCGACCGCCTGGGTGCTCGACGGCGACCTCAACCCGTTGCCCGCGGGGGTCGCCGGCGAGCTCCACATCGGCGGCCCGGCGGTCGCCGACGGCTATGTCGGGCGCCCGGGGGCCACCGCCGAGCGCTTCGTGCCGGACCCCTTCGGCGCTCCCGGCGCGCGGCTCTACCGCAGCGGCGACCGCGTGCGCCGCCGGCCGGACGGACGGCTGGAGTTCCTCGGCCGCACCGACCAGCAGGTGAAGATCCGCGGCTTCCGGGTCGAGCCGGGCGAGGTCGAGGCGGCGCTGCGCGCCGAGGACGGCGTGCGCCAGGCGGTGGTGGTCGTCCACCGCGACCACGCCGGACCGCAGCTCGTCGGCTACGTCGTCGGCACCGCCGATCCGGCGTCGCTGCGCCGGGCGCTGAGGGCGCATCTGCCCGACCACATGGTGCCGGCCCACATCCTGGCCCTGGAGCGGCTGCCGGTGACCGCCAACGGCAAGCTGGACCGCCGGGCGCTGCCCGCCCCGGCGCCGCGGACGACGGCGGCGGAGCCGCCGCGCACCGCCACCGAACGGGCGGTCGCCGCCGTCTGGTGCGCGGTGCTCGGCGTGGAGCACGTAGGCCGCGACGACGATTTCTTCGACATCGGCGGTCATTCGCTGTCGGCGACCCAGGTGGTGTCGCGGCTGCGCCAGGCCCTGGCCGTTCCGGTGCCGCTGCGCAGCCTGTTCGAGGCGCGCCGCCTGGCGGACTTCGCCCGCGCCGTCGAGGCCTCCGGGGTCGCCGCCGGGGCCGCCGGCGCGGCGGCCGGCACCGACGAGCCGCCCCTTCGGCCCGCCGCCGGCGCGGCCGCCGGAGAGGACGCAGCACCCCTGTCGTTCGCCCAGGAGCGGCTGTGGTTCTTCGCCCAGCTGGCGCCCGAGGCGGCGATCTACACCATTCCCGGCGCCCTGCGCCTGCGCGGCCCCCTCGACCGCGACGCGCTGCGGGCGAGCCTGTCGGCCCTCGTCGAGCGCCACCCGGCGCTGCGCACCCGCTTCGCCGAGGCGGCCGGCGGACCGATCCAGGTGGAGGTTCCGCCGGCGCCGGTGCCGCTGGACGTCGTCGACCTCGCCCACCTGCCGCCCCACGCCCGCGAGCCGGCGCTGCGCCAGCACGCCGAGGCCGAGGCGCAGCGCCCTTTCGACCTGGCGCTCGCACCGCTGCTGCGCGCCGTGCTGATCCGCACCGCGCCCGACGACCACGTCCTGCTGGTCACCCTGCACCACATCGCCGCCGACGGCTGGTCCATCCGCATCCTCGTCGCCGAGCTCGGCACCCTCTACGCCGGCTTCCGCGCGGGAACGCCGGCCGCCCTGCCGCCGCTGCCCGTGCGCTGCGGCGACGTCGCCCGCTGGCAGCGCCGGCGGCTGGAGACGGGACGGCTCGACCGCCAGCTCGCCTACTGGCGCCGCCACCTCGGCACCGACCACCGGGTGCTGGAGCTGCCGCCGGATGGCCGCCGTCCGCCGCCCGGGCGGGGTGTCGGGATGCACCACGCGACGGCCGTCGACGCGGCGCTGACCGGGCGCCTGCGGGCCTTCGCCCGGCGCCGCGGCCTCACCCCCTTCATGGTGCTGCTGGCGGCGTTCGCGGTCGTCCTGCACCAGCGCACCGGCGAACGGCGGGTGCGGATCGGCGGCGACATCGCCAACCGCAACCACGACCGGCTCGAAGGGCTGGTCGGCTTCTTCGTCAACCAGCTCGTCCTGCAGGTCGACGTCGACCCGGCGGCACCGGCGGCGGACCTGCTGGAGCAGTGCCGCCGCGTGGTGGTGGACGGCTCCGACCACCAGGACCTTCCCTTCAACCACCTGGTGGAGGCGCTGCGGCCGCCGCGCCGCGAGGGGCGGGCCCCCTTCTTCAGCGTCAAGCTGATCTACCAGGACGGGGTGCACGCCCTGCCGGACCTGCCCGGGCTGACGGTCGAGCCGGTCGCGGCGGGGCGGCACGCCGCGGAGATCGACCTCGTCGTCGCCTTCAACAACGCCGCCGAGACCCTGGAGGCGCGCTTCACTTGGCCCGAAGGGCTGTTCGCGCCGGCGACGGTGCGCGGCCTGTTCGCGGCGATGCGCGCCGTGCTGGCGGTCCTGGTCGCCAATCCCGGCGCCGCGACCGCCGACCTGGTCGCCGCCGCCGGGGAGGCCGGCGCCGCCGCGTCGGCGGCGGTGGCCGGCCCCGGCGGCGCGGCTCCGTCGCAGCCGCTGCGCCGCGCCGTCCGCGCCGCCGCGGCCGTCCGCCATCCGTCTTGAGCCGGCCCGCCCCAGGCGTGCCGCACCCGTCCGTTGTGGGGAAATGATCATGAACGACACGGCAGTGCCAGCGATCCCCAAGCTCAGCCGCGGCAGCCGCCGCGGGCTCTCCCCGGCCGGCGGCGGCCGGCTGGTCGTCGTCGAGCCGCTGTTCGCCGACGGCACCATGCCGGCGCTCTGCCGGCCCGCGGTCGCCGGGGTCAGCCTCGTCGACTGGGCGCGGGAGAACCGCGCCGCCGTGGAGGAGACCCTGCTGCGTCACGGCGCCATCCTGTTCCGCGGCTTCGACGTCGCCGGCATCGACGAGTTCAACCGGATCGTCGACGCCGTGTCCGGCGGCGCGCTGGAGTACATGTTCCGCGCCTCGCCGCGCACGCAGATCTCCGGGCAGTTCAACATCTACACCTCGACCGACTACCCCGCGCCGGAGTCCATCTTCGCCCACAACGAGCATTCCTACTCCCCGGTCTTCCCGCTCCATCTCTATTTCTACGCCGACCTGCCGTCGGCGACGGGGGGCGAGACGCCGCTGGGCGACACGCGGCTCCTGATGGACCGCATCGACCCGGCGGTGCGCGAGGAGTTCATCGCCCGCAAGGTCCTCTACGTGCGCAACTACGGTCACGGCATGGGGCTGCCCTGGCAGACCGTCTTCCAGACCGAGGACCGCGCCGCGGTGGAGGCCTACTGCCGCCGCGTCGGGGTGACGGCGGAGTGGCGCGACGGCAACCGCCTGCGCACCCGCCAGATCGGCCCGGCGGTGGTGCGCCATCCCCGCACGGGCGGCCTGGTGTGGTTCAACCACGCCACCTTCTTCAACGCGCTCACCCTGCCGGAGACGCTGCGCGCCGGCCTGATCGCCGAATTCGCGCCCGACGACCTGCCGCAGAACACCTTCTACGGCGACGGCGCGCCGATCGACGCCGCGACCATCGCCCACCTGCAGGACGCCTACCGCAGCGTGATGGTCGAATTCCCCTGGCAGAAGGGGGACGTCGTCCTCCTCGACAACATCCTGACGGTGCACGCCCGCAACCCCTACACGGGTCCGCGCCGGATCATGACCGCCATGGCCATCGCGCTGAACAGCGCCGACGTGGCCGTCGAACCGGAGGCCCGAGCATGACCGACCACCCCGTCGCGGACGTCTTCGCCCTCTCCGCCCAGCAGGCCTTCGTCCTCGCCCGCCATCCGGCGTCCGGCCATCCGGCGGTCGCCGGCGTGGTGGTCGACCTGCCCGACGGCACCGATCCCGGCCGGGTCGCCGAGGCGGTCGAGGCGCTGTGCCGCGAGCACGAGATCCTGCGCACCCGCTATGTCCCCCTGCCGGGCCTGCGGCTGCCGGTGCAGTCGATCCAGGACGGGCCCGCCTGCGCCGTGCGCACCGTCGCCGCCGGCGCCGTGCCCGAGGCGCTGCTGGCCGAGGCGGCGGCGCGCCTCGACCTCGCCGCCGGGCCGCTGCTGGTCGCCGACGTGATCCCCGGCGACGGCGCCACCGGCTGCCGGGTGCTGCTGGCCGGCCCCGCCTGCAGCCTCGACGCCCGCTCCCTGGCCGTGCTGGCCGCCCGGCTGCGCGGCGCGCCGGCGGCGGCCGACGAGGAGGCGCTGCAGTACGCCGACTACGCCGCCTGGCAGGCCGAGCTGCGCGAAGGCGAGGCGGGCCGCCAGGGGGAGGCCTTCTGGCAGGACGTGCTGGCGCGCACCGGCGAGCCGCCGCGCCTGCCGTTCGAGCGGACGCCGGACGGCACCGGCGCCGGTGCGGCCACCCGTCCGCTCGGCGCGCTGGCGGAGCGGCTGGCCGCGGCGGCGGCCGCCCTCGGCGCGCCCGAGGACTCGCTGCTGCTCGTCCTGTGGGCGGCCTTCCTCGCCCGCATCACCGGCGCCGGCCGCCTGCTCGTCGGCTACGCCGTCGACGGGCGGCGGGAGGAACTGCGCGACACCGTCGGGCGCTTCGCCCGCACCCTGCCGGTCGCCGTGGCGCCGGACCCGGCCGGGTCGCTGCGCGCGGCGTGGGCCGCCGTCCGCGACGGGCTCGAGCACGGCCTGTCCTGGCAGGACAGCCTCTACGACCCCGACCTGCTGGACGAGCGCGGTCGGCTGCGCTGCCCCTTCGTGTTCGGGCGCGACGCCGCCGCCGCGCCGGGAACGCGCATCCTCGCCGACCTGGTCCACCCGCCGCGCCTGCACCTGACGCGCGGCGACCGCGACCTGCGCCTGGCCAGCCCCGACGGCGGCGTCGATCCGGCGATGCCGGCGGTCTGGCTCGGCCAGTTCGCGGCGTTCCTTGACGGCGCCCTGGCCGACCTCGACCGGCCGCTGGGCGCGGTCGGGCTCCTCGGGGCGGAGGAACGCCGGCGCGTGCTGGAGACGTTCAACGCCTCGGGTCCGGCCGACGCCGGTGGCGCCGTCCTGCTGCACCGGCTGTTCGAGCGCGAGGCGGCGGCGGATCCCGAGCGGGTCGCCGTCGCGGCCGGCGCGGTCCGGCTCTCCTACCGGGAGCTCGACCGCCGGGCCGAGCGCGTCGCCGCGGCGCTGCGCGCCCGGGGCCTGGCGCCCGACCGGCCCGTCGGCGTCTACGCCGGGCGCGCCGTCGAGACGGTGGTCGCCGTGTTCGGCGTCCTCAAGGCGGGCGGTGCCTACCTGCCGCTCGATCCCACCTACCCGGACGAGCGGCTGGCCTTCATGCTGGCCGACAGCGGTGCCCGCCACGTGCTCGCCCTCGACCCGCTGCCGGCGCGGCTGGCGGACGCCGGGGCCGCGGTGCTGTCGCTGGCCCCGGACTCGCCGCTGTGGCAGGGCGCGGCGCCGGACTCCGCCCCCTCGGGCGCCGGGCTCGGCGCCGGGCCGGGCCCCGGGCCGGGCACGATGGCCTATCTCATCTACACCTCGGGCTCGACCGGCACGCCCAAGGGGGTGATGGTCAGCCACGCCAACGCCGTCGCCTCCACCGCCGCGCGCGACGCCTTCTACGCCGAGCGGGTGCGCCGCTTCCTGCTGCTGTCGTCGTTCTCCTTCGACAGCTCGGTGGCCGGGCTGTTCTGGACGCTCGCCCAGGGCGGCACCCTGCACCTGCCCGACGAGCAGGCCCACCGCGACCCGGCGCACCTGGCGGCCACCATCGTCGGCGAGGAGATCTCCCATTACCTGGCGCTGCCGTCGCTGCACGCCCAGGTCCTCGACCAGCTCGCCGGGGGCGGCGCCACCCGGCTGGCCTGCGTCATCGTCGCCGGCGAGGCCTGTCCGGAGGCGCTGCCGGCGCGCCACGCCGCGGTGCTGCCGGAGGTGGCGCTGGTCAACGAGTACGGGCCGACCGAAGGGACGGTCTGGTGCACGGGATGGCGGGCGGAGGACGCCCCGGCCGGGCCGGTGCCCATCGGCCGGCCGGTGCCCGGCGCCCGGGTCCACGTGCTCGACGGGGCGTTGGAGCCGGTGCCGGTGGGTGTCCAGGGCGAGATCCACGTGGCCGGTGCCGGCGTCGCCCGCGGCTATCTCGGGCGGCCGGGGCTGACGGCGGAGCGCTTCCTGCCCGACCCGCACGGCGCCGCGCCGGGTGCGCGCCTCTACCGCACCGGCGACCTCGGCCGCTACCGGCCGGACGGGGTGCTGGAGTTCCTCGGCCGGGTCGACCAGCAGATCAAGATCCGCGGCTACCGGGTCGAGCTGGGCGAGATCGAGGCGGCGCTGCGCGGGGCCGGCGGCGTGGCGGACGCCGCGGTGATCGCCCGCGCCACGCCGGCCGGCACGCAGCTCGTCGGCTTCGTCGTGCCGGAAGCGGCCGAGGGGGCGGCGGCCAACGGGGTGGTGGTGGCGGAGCGCTGCCGCGCCGTGCTCGCCGACCGGCTGCCGGCCTACATGGTGCCGGCCCGCCTGCATCCGCTGGACCGTCTGCCGCAGACCCCCAACGGCAAGGTGGACCGCCGCGCGCTGGAGGCGCTCGACACGCGCAGCCGCGCCTACGTGGCGCCGCGCACCGAGCTGGAGCGGGTGCTGGCCGCGGTGTGGCAGGAGGCGCTGGGCGTCGAGCGGGTCGGCGTGCACGACAACTTCTTCGAGCTGGGCGGCCACTCCCTGCTGGCGACCCGCCTGCGCACCCGCCTCCAGGCGGAGCTGAACGTGGCGCTGCCGCTGCGCCTGTTCTTCGAGGGCCAGACCCTGGAGCGGTTCGCCGCACGGGTCGAGGAGCACCGCCGGTCCGGCGCCGAACCGGCCACGGTCGACGCCCTGGAAACCCTGTTCGAGGACGTGGACGCGCGATGATGGCGACCGCAGACCGTTTGCTGGCCCTGTCCCGGCGCTTCGCCGCCCTGCCGCCCGAAGGCCGCCGGCAGCTCCGCGCCCGGCTGGCGGA
Source organism: Azospirillum sp. ST 5-10 (assembly GCF_051225715.1). Lineage (NCBI taxonomy): Bacteria > Pseudomonadati > Pseudomonadota > Alphaproteobacteria > Rhodospirillales > Azospirillaceae > Azospirillum > Azospirillum sp. ST 5-10. The sequence goes on along the minus strand of NZ_JBPJSP010000025.1, from coordinate 5,291 downwards.
GCAGGGGATCGCCCCCGGCGTGCTGCCGGTGCCGCCACGCGATCCCAGAGCGCCGGTGCCGGCGTCGCACGCCCAGCAGCGGCTGTGGTTCCTGTGGCGGCTCGATCCCGACGGCCCGGCCTACAACCTCGCCGCCGGGGTGCGGCTGGCCGGCCCCCTCGACGAGGACGCGTTGCAGCGCGCCTTCGACGCCCTGGTCGCCCGTCACGAGCCGTTGCGCACCGTGTTCCGGGAGGAGGACGGCACCGTGCTCCAGGAGGTGCGGCCGGCGACGCCGGCCGTGGTGGCGCGGCGCGCGGTGCCGGAGGACGAGCTCGACCGGGTGCTGGCCGAGGCGGTGCGCGAGCCGTTCGACCTCGCCGCCGGCCCGCTGCTGCGGATCGACCTGCTGCGGATCGCCCGGGACCGCCACGTGCTGCTGCTGCGCATGCACCACATCGTCTCCGACGGCTGGTCGCTGGGGCTGCTGGTGCAGGAGTTCGCCCGGCTCTACGCCGCGTTCCACCGCGGCGAGACGCCGGCGCTGGCGCCGCTGGCGGTGCAGTACGGCGACTGCGCCCTGTGGCAGCGCCTGTGGAGCGAGGCCGGCGCGGACGACGGGGCGCTCGCCCATTGGCGCGCCGTGCTGGGCGACGGGCAGCCCGTCCTGGAACTGCCGGCCGACCGGCCGCGCCCGGCCGAGGCGAGTCACCGCGGCGGCGGCGTGCAGGTCGATCTGCCGCCGGCGGAGGTCGCGGCGCTGCGCGCCGTCGCCGCGGCCGGCGAGGCGACCCTCTTCATGGTGGTGCTCGCCGGCTTCCTGCTGCTGCTGCACCGCCTGACCGGCCAGGACGACCTGCGGGTCGGCCTGCCGGTCGCCGGCCGCACCCGCGCCGAGACCGAAGGTCTGATCGGCCTGTTCGTCAACACCGTCGTCCTGTGCCAGCGGGTCGACGGCACGGCGAGCTTCGCCGCCCTGCTGGAGGCGGTCCGCCAGGCCTGCCTGGACGCCCAGGACCACCAGGACCTGCCCTTCGAGCGGCTGGTCGAGGCGCTGGCGCCGCAGCGCAGCCTGAGCCATCACCCGCTGTTCCAGGTGATGGTCAACCACCAGCGGCTCGACCTGGCGCCGCTCTCCGGCCTGCCGGGCCTGGCGGCGGATCCCTTCAGCCCGCCGCAGCGGGTGGCCAAGCTCGACCTCGCCCTGGACAGCCTGGAGGGGGAGGACGGCGCGCTGCGGCTGGGGATCACCTACGCCTGCGACCTGTTCGACGCCGCCACCGCCGGGCGCATGCTCGACCGCCTGCGCCGCCTGCTGGCGGCCGTGGCGGCCCGCCCCGACGCGCCGCTGCACGCGGTCGACGGTCTCCTCGACGACGAGCGCGCCGCCCTGCTCGGGCGCTGGAACGACACCGCGGCACCGGTCGCCGGCCCCCTTTCGCTGCGCCTGCGCTTCGCCCGGCAGGCGGCGGCCACGCCGGACGCGCCGGCCCTCGTGTTCGGCGACACCACCCTGTCCTACACCGCGCTGGAGGCGCGCGCCGGGCGCTGGGCTATGGCGCTGCGGGGACTGGGGGTCGGTCCGGACGTGCTGGTCGGCGTCGCCGCCGAGCGGTCGGTGGAGATGGTGGTCGGCCTGCTGGCGGTGACCCTGGCCGGCGGCGCCTACGTGCCGCTGGAGCCGGACCATCCGCCCGAGCGCCTGGCCTTCCTCATCGCGGACAGCGGCGTCGGGCTGGTGCTGACCCAGGCCCACCTGGCGGAGCGGCTGCCCGCCGGGGCGGTGCCGGTCCTCCACCTCGACGGCGCGGTTCCGGACGCCGGCGCCGCTCCGCCGCCGCCGGCGGAGCATCCCCAGGCGCTGGCCTACTGCATCTACACCTCGGGCACCACCGGCCGGCCGAAGGGGGCGGGGAACAGCCACGCCGCGCTGGCGAACCGGCTGGACTGGATGCAGCGCACCTATCCCATCGGCCCCGGCGACCGGGTGCTGCAGAAGACGCCGTTCGGCTTCGACGTCTCGGTGTGGGAGTTCTTCTGGCCGCTGACGACGGGCGCCACCCTGGTGGTGGCGCCGCCGGGCGCCCACCGCGACCCCGCCGAACTGCGGCGGATCGTGACCGGGGCGGGCATCACCGTCCTGCACTTCGTGCCGTCCATGCTGCACGCCTTCCTGGCGGCGGAGGACATCGGCGCCTGCACCAGTCTGCGCCACGTCCTGTGCAGCGGCGAGGCGCTGCCGCTCGACCTGCAGCGGCGCGTCCTCGCCCGCAGCCGGGCGGCGCTGCACAACCTCTACGGCCCGACCGAGGCGGCGATCGACGTCAGCGCCTGGACCTGCCGCGAGGAGCCGGGGCGGCAGGCCGTGCCGATCGGGCATCCCATCGCCAACATCCGCCTGCACGTCCTCGACCGCCACATGAACCTGGTGCCGCCGGGCGTTGTCGGCGAACTCCACATCGGCGGCATCGGCCTGGCCCGCGGCTATCACCGGCGTCCCGGCCTGACCGCCGAGCGTTTCGTCCCCGATCCCTTCGCGCACGGCGGGCGCCTCTACCGCACCGGCGACCTGGTGCGGCGGCGGGCCGACGGCGCGCTCGACTACGTCGGCCGGGCCGACCACCAGGTGAAGATCCGCGGCCTGCGCATCGAGTTGGGGGAGATCGAGGCGCGGCTCCTGGAGCATCCGGACGTCCGCGAGGCGGTGGTGGTCGCCGCCGACGGACCGGGCGGGCGGCGCCTCGTCGGCTACGTCGCCGCCGCTCCCGGCGAGGGGCTGGCGGCGGCGCTCAAGGACCATCTGCTCCGCCACCTGCCGGACTACATGGTGCCGGCGCGGATCGTCCGCCTCGATGCCATGCCGCTCAGCGCCAATGGCAAGCTGGACCGGCGCGCCCTGCCGGCCCCGGAGACCGGACCCGCGGCCGACTGGATCGCCCCCGCCGGCGCCGCCGAACGCCGGCTGGCCGCCCTGTGGGAGGAGCTGCTGGGCGTGCGCGGCGTCGGCGCCGCCGACAATTTCTTCGAGCTCGGCGGCGACTCCATCGTCTCCATCCAGCTCGTCAGCCGCGCCCGCCAGCAGGGGCTGCACCTGACGCCCAAGGACGTGTTCCAGCACCAGACGCTGCAGGCGCTGGCGCGGGTGGCGCGCCCCGACGACCGGCCGGCGGTCCCGCAGGGACCGGTAGGCGGCCCCTGTGCGCTCACGCCGTTCCAGACGCGCTTCTTCGCCACGGCCATGGCGCGGCCCCACCACTGGAACCAGTCGGTGCTGCTGCGTCCGCGCGCACCCCCGGCCGAGGAGCCGCTGCGCGCGGCGCTGGACGCCCTGGTGGCGCACCACGACGCCCTGCGCCTGCGCTTCGACGCCAGCGCGGCGCGGCACGCGGCGCCGGAGGCGGGCGCCGGGGCGGCGCTGCTGTGGACGGCCGACGCGCCGGACGCCGACGCCGTCCGCGCGGTCGGCGCGCAGGCCCAGGCGAGCCTCGACCTCGCCCACGGCCCGCTGCTGCGCGCCGTGCTGATGCGCCTCGGCGACGGCGGCCAGCGGCTGCTGCTGGTGATCCACCACCTCGTCGTCGACGGCGTGTCCTGGCGCGTCCTGCTGGAGGATCTGGCCGCCGCCTGCGGCCAGGCCGCGGCCGGGACGGCGCCGGCGCTGCCGGCCAAGACGACGCCGTTCCGCGACTGGACCGCCCATCTCCACCGCCGCGCCGCCGATCCGGCCCTGCAGGCCGAGCGGGCGTGGTGGGAGGCGCAGCTCGCCGGTGCCGACAGCGGGCTGGCGCCCGACCGGCCGGGCGAACCCGGGTGCGTCGCCGACGCCGGGCGGATCGAACTGGCCTTCGATGCGGACTTCACCGACCGGCTCCTCCACGAAGCGCCGGCCGCCTACCGCACCCGCATCGACGAGCTGCTGCTGACCGCGCTGGCGCGCGCGCTGTGCCGCCGCTCCGGCCGCCCCGACACCCTGGTGGAGCTGGAGCGCCATGGCCGCGAGGACGGGGAGGGCGCCTTCGACCTCGGCCGCACCGTCGGCTGGTTCACCGCCACCCACCCGCTGCGCCTGACGCCGCGCGCCGGCCTCGGCGAATCCCTGCGCGCCGTCAAGGAGCAGCTGCGCGCCGTGCCGGGCGGCGGGCTGGGATTCGGGCTGCTGCGCGACATCGCCGGCGATCCGCGGATCGCCGCCCTGCCGGTGCCGCGGGTGACCTTCAACTATCTCGGCCGGTTCGACGGCAGCTTCGCCGCCGACGCCCCCTTCGAGCGCGCCGGCGAGGACGCCGGGCCGAGCGTCGACGGGCAGGCCCCCCTGCCCAACTGGCTGTCGGTGGACGGCGGCGTCGCCGAGGGTCGGCTGCGGCTGGCCTGGACTTACAGCCGCGCCCTCTTCGACGACGCCACGATCGCCGGTCTGGCGGCGTCGTTCCGGACGGAGCTGTCGGCGCTGGTGGCGCACTGCCTGGAGCCGACGGCGGGCGGGCTGACGCCGTCGGACGTGCCGCTGGCCGGCCTCGACCAGGCGGCCCTCGACCGCCTGCCCTTCGCACCGCGCACCGTCGCCGATGTCTACCCGCTCACCCCGCTCCAGCAGGGCATCCTCTTCCACGGCCTCTACGAGCCCGGCGGTGCTGCCTACCTCAACCAGATCGCCGTCACCGTCGACGCCCTCGATCCCGACTGCTTCGCCGCCGCCTGGCAGGCGACGGTCGAGCGCCACGACGTCCTGCGCTCCGCCGTCCTCTGGCAGGACGGCGCCGCCACCCCGGTCCAGGTCGTCCTGCGCAGCGCCGAGTTCCGGCCCGAGGTGCTGGACTGGCGCGGCCGCGCCGACGCGGCGGCGGCGCTGGACGCCCTTGCCCTGGCCGAGCGCCGGCGCGGCCTCGACTTGGCCGCACCGCCCCTGATGCGCCTCGTCCTGGTGCGCCTCGATGGCGGACCTGATGGCGGCGCGCACCGCGTGCTGTGGACCTTCCACCACATCATGCTCGACGGCTGGAGCGCCGGCCTGCTCATGGCCGAGGTGCTGCAGCGCTACGCCGGTGAAGCGCCGCCTTCGCCGCCGGCCCCCTTCCGCGACCACGTCGCCTGGCTGCTGGGACGCGACACCGCGGCCGAGCGCCGCTTCTGGAGCGAGCGCCTGGCCGCGGTCGAGGAGCCGACCCTGCTGGCCGACGCCCTTCTGGACATCGGGGGGGATGCCGACCGCGGGGAGGGCCACGGCGCGCTGGCCGGCGGCCTCGACGCGGCGGCGACGGCGCGCCTGCAGGCCTTCGCGCGGGCGCGGCGGGTGACGGTGAACACGCTGGTGC
>NZ_JBPJSP010000024.1:0-102927 GCF_051225715.1 Azospirillum sp. ST 5-10 | reverse complement strand
GCCTCGCAGACCAACCTGCTGGCGCTGAACGCCACCATCGAGGCGGCGCGCGCCGGCGAGGCCGGCAAGGGCTTCGCGGTGGTGGCCGCGGAGGTCAAGAGCCTGGCCAACCAGACCGCCAAGGCGACCGAGGACATCGCCGCCCAGATCGCGTCGATGCAGGGGGCGACCGACGGGGCGGCCAAGGCGATCGACGGCATCGGGCGCACCATCGTCTCCGTTCGCGACGTCGCGGCCTCCATCGCCTCCGCCATCGAGGAACAGAACGCGGCGACCGCCGAAATCGCCCGCAACGTCCAGGGGGCGGCCTCGGGCACCCAGGCGGTGAGCACCAACATCGTCGAGGTCAGCCAGGCGGCGGAGCGGACGGGGACCGCGGCCGGGCAGGTGCTCCAGTCCTCCCAGGACCTGGCGCACCAGTCGGCGGCCCTGCGGGACGAGGTGCGCCGGTTCCTGACGGGCATCCGCGCCGCCTGAGGGTGGCGCGGACCGGCGGTGCGCGAGCCGCGGCGACGTGGCCTGTCGGCGTGGCGGCGCAGGAACTGCGTCGCAGCCACGGGACGGCACGCCGCACGGACCCTCGCCGCCGGCAAGCCGACGTTCTGGCACAGGGACGCCGTCATCGGTCAGACGCATGTCCGCGCCTTCCATGATGCCAACGGCGACGGCATCGGCGACTGTGCCGGCCTGACGGCGAACTCTGCGTGATCGCAGACTTGTTTCTTTCCAGGGTCGAGAGCGGCGGAACAACCCGAAGCGAGAGGGCTACGGACGGACCGCCATCAGAGCGGCGCGATGCGCGGCGACGATGCGAGCGGTACACGATGATCACTTTCGTGTCGTGATCCCGGAACGGAGCGCGCAGCCCGGCCCCGGTGTTCCGTCAGAACCGGTAATGCAGCCGCACGCAGCCCTTGTCCATCGCCTGGGCGCTGACGAGCGTCGGGCTGGCGCGAAAGCCGGTCGGCGGAAAGAGCGGCCGGCCACCGCCCAGCATTTCCGGGATCACGTAGATCTCGATCTCGTCCAGCGCCCCGCGCTCGAGGAAGGCCATTTGCAGCTGCCCGCCGCCCAGCATCCAGACGTCGCCGTCGTCGAGCGCGCGAAGCTCGGCGATGAGGGCGTCGACGTCGGTGCGGACCTCCATCGGCCCCTTGGGGCGGGCGACCGGCCGAGAGGTGACGACGATGACGCGCTGCTCCCCGTAGGCCCACGGCGACGGCTCTTCCGCAATGAAATCGTAGGTGCCGCGCCCCATCACCACCGTACGGATGCGCTTGAGGAAGGTGCGATGGTCGTGCTCCCCGAGGTCCATGCCGTCATACTTGTACAGCCAAGCGAGATCATTGCCGTCGGCGACGATCAGCCCGTCGAGGCTGGTGGCGATATACCCTATGATCCTGGCCATCGCGGCTCCTCCCGCCAATTTATAAACGAACACACGTTTATATACGCATCATGGCAAGACGCAAGACGATCCCTGACGAGCGGGTGCTCGACACCCTTCTCGACACGCTGTTGGAAACCGGCCCCGCCGGCCTCACCTTCGCACGCGCCGCGAAGGCCAGCGGCCTCTCGCCGGCGACGCTGGTGCAGCGCTACGGCGACCGCGAGGCGCTGGTCCAGGCCATTCTCCTGCGCGCCTGGGACCGGCTCGACGCCGAGACGGCAGCCGCGGACGCGGAGGAGGCGCCGACGCCCGAAGGCGCGATAAACCTGCTGATGCGCCTGATGCCGCCGGAGGCCGCCGAGCGCAACGCGACCGACGGCCTGCTCCTCCTGCGGGAAGACGTCCGCAATCCAACCCTCCGCACCCGCGGCGCCGCCTGGGGCTACCGTCTCGCCCAGGCCCTCGGCCGCCGTCTCTCGGCGGATCCGGAGGAAGCGAAACGCCTGGGCTGGCAGATGGCGAGCCTCTGGCAGGGCGCGCACACATGGTGGGCCTTCACGCGCGAGGACTCGGCGGAGCGGGTCATCAGGCGCATGCTGGCGGAATGGATCGAGGGCCGAAACGCCGGTCGGCGAGACCGACCGTCCGCCGCGGGCCATGGCCGGGGGCACCCGGTGTGATCCCAGGCGTCCCCGTCGGTCACGACTTGCCCTTGTCCTTGCCCGTCCGGCGCAGCGCCATCGCCACCGCGCCGACCCCGCAGACGGCGTCGGCCGCCACCCAGGCGAAGGGCGCCGCGCTCGCGCTCGCCCGCTGCACCGGGGCGACGGTGACGGCCGGCTTGGTGGCGAAGCCCACGTCCACCGGCACGTGGGCCTTGACGAGGCGCTCCCGGTTCGAGGTCCAATCCTCGGGCAGGTGGAGCCGCCGGTCGATGACGGCGTGCCCCTCGGACGAAACGAAGGCGGCGGAGACGCCGATCTGGCAATTGGTGATCCTGCCCGCCGTGCCGGCCCGCAGGAACGGTGGCCCGATCTGAGCAGACCTGCCGAGAGCAAGATCCACACCATCCCGGCCTTCCGGCCAAATCACTGTCAGGCTGTGAGGGGAGCGTGCCTACGCGATCATGATGGCGAGGCTCACGGTCCACAGGCCGGCGGCGGTGACGCCGGCCAGGCGGGCGTAGCGCAGGTAGGTGTCCTTCAGGGTTCCCATGACGAGGCGCTGCGCCTGCGCCGGCGGCGGCCGCCGCCCCTCGTCCAGCATCACCCACACCTCGGTCGTCTTGTGGGAGCGGAAGGGGGCGGCCCGCGCCTTCAGGATCAGGATGATTCCCATCAGCGAGGTGAGGATCGCCCCCGTCTCGGCCGCCATCTGGGGCTGGTAGCTCAGGCCGGCCATGACGCAGGCGATGGCGAGACCGCCGAATCCGCAGCCGCGGCGCACCGAGAGATCGGCGCAGTCTTCAAGCTCACGCAACGAAATCATCGTCCGTCCTCCCCTCAAGTCCCCATCGGTCCGCCGTCAGGCCAGACGCATCAGCGTCGAGGCCGCCGGTAGGGTGAGAACAATCGCGGCGGCCAACCAGACCAACAGGCTGGCGACCGTCGTCTCCGACGCCCCGCTGACCCGCTCGTAGAGCGCGGCCGCAACGCCGCTGACGAGGAGGGTCAGCGTCGAGAGCATCAGCGAGCTGGCGTAGAAGACGACACCCGGCACGCCCATCAGCGCGTCGGGGAGCCACAGCGGCGCCAGCTTCCACAGCAGCACGACGAGGGGCGAGAAGAGCCCGTTCAGCAGGCACACGGCGAGGAGGACGACGGTCAGGTCGCGCCGCCGCATCTCAGCCGGCCCCCGCCGCCGGGCCGAGGGTCGGCGCCAGCCCGGACGCCAGCATGGCGACCGAGAGGACGACGCGGGCGACGAACACCCACAGCGCCGCGATCGGCGCGAGCAGCACGGGGGGGACGCCCCTCGGGGTCACCGCGGCCGCCGCGCGCAGCGCCCAGTCCGTCAGCAGGCGGAACGCCCGCCAGATGTAGAGCGGGGAGTCCGGCGGAACGAAGAGGCCGAGCAGGAAGCGGCCGAGGCAGGTCCAGCCGACGACGGCGAGCGCATAGGTGGCGATCCAGAACGGCAGGTGGGCGAGGAAGAAGTCGGAGGTCTGCATCGGGCCGGCGGTCGTTGGTCGGGACGGAACGGGACGCGGCGGGGCCCGGCAACGGGCCCCGCCGGTCCGGACATCGGCCGCTCGCTCAGTCCACCACGGCCTGGTGGTCCGCCATGCGCACGTCGCCCCGCGGCACGCGGATGGAGTCGATGAAGTCCTTCATCGCCTGCGTCGGCTGGGTGGTGTACTGGCTGACGACGTAGGTCACCAGGAACGCCAGCGGCACGCCGAAGACGCCCCCGGAGATGTTGTTGATGCCCCACAGCCGGGCGACGTCGCGGCCGCGGGCCTTCACCACGTCCGCCGCCCCGGTGCCGAGGATGCCGTTCCAGAAGGCGGCGAAGCCGGGCCCGTCGAACTCCGTCCACAGGCAGTAGCCGAAGGTCGTGACGAAGCCGACGATCATGCCGGCGCAGGCGCCGGCGTTGGTGGTCCGCTTGTACCAGACGCCCATCACCAGCGGCGCGAACAGGCCGGCCGCGGCGATCGAGAAGGCCCAGGCGACGAGGAACAGGATGTCGGCGCCCATGGTGCCGGCGACCCAGGCGGCGATCGCCGCGACCACCACCAGCAGGACGCGGGCGGTGACGAGGCGACGCCTGGTGTCGGCCCGCGGGTCGATCATCCGGTAGTAGACGTCGTGGCTGAGCGCGTTGGCGATGGCGAGCAGCAGCCCGTCGGCGGTGGACAGGGCGGCGGCCAGGCCGCCGGCGGCGACGAGGCCGGCGATGACGTAGGGCAGCCCGGCGATCTCCGGCGTCGCCAGGACGATGGCGTCGGGATGGATGGTGAACTCGGCGAGCTGCAGGATGCCGTCGGTGTTGACGTCCTTGACCGTGACGAGGCCGACCTGCGTCCAGGCCTGCACCCATTGCGGCAGGCTGGCGATCGACTGGCCGATGACGTTCTGGTAGACCTCGAGCTTGGCGAAGGCCGCGTAGGCCGGCGCCGTGAAGTAGAGCAGGAAGATGAAGAAGAGGCTCCACGCCACGGACTGGCGCGCCTCGCGCACGCTCGGCGTCGTGAAGTAGCGCATCAGGATGTGCGGAAGCGACGCCGTCCCGACCATCAGGCAGAAGATCAGCGCGAAGTAGTTGATGGCCGCGTTCCAGGAGAACTGGCCGTCGGCGCCGGCGAAGGCGGCGACGTGGCTCTTGGCGATGCCGAGCTGCTGCTCCAGCGCCTGGATCTTCTCCAGCGCCTCGCCGTACATGAGCTGCGGGATCGGCACGCCCGTGCGGTCGACCGACAGCAGCACCACGGGGATGAGGTAGGCGATGATCAGGATGATGTACTGCGCCACCTGGGTCCACGTCACCGCCCGCATGCCGCCCAGCATCGAGCACACGAGGATGCCGGCGAGGCCGACGAACACGGCGATCTCGAAGGCGATGCCGAGGAAGCGCGAGGCGATGATGCCGACGCCGACGATCTGCGCCACGACGTAGACGAAGGACGCGGTGATCAGGACGACGACGCCGAGCAGGCGGGGGAAGTTGCCGCCGTAGCGGGCACCCAGGAAGTCCGGCACCGTGTACTGGCCGAACTTGCGCAGATAGGGGGCGAGCAGGATCGCCACCAGCACGTAGCCGCCGGTCCAGCCGAGCACGAAGGCGAGGCCGTCGTAGCCGAGCGCGTAGAGGGAGCCCGCCATGCCGATGAAGGAGGCGGCGCTCATCCAGTCGGAGCCGGTCGCCATGCCGTTGTAGAGCGCCGGCACGCGCCGTCCCGCGACATAGTATTCCGACAGCTGTGCGGTGCGCGAGATGATGCCGATGAACGCGTAGACGCCGAGCGTCAGGAACAGGAAGAGATAGCCGATGATCCGGTTCGGGACGCCGACCTGCTCCAGGATGGCCAGCAGGACGACGAAGCCGGCGAATCCCCCGGTGTAGTATCCGTAGATCTTGCCGAGGTTGGCGATGAAATCGCCCTTGGGATGAGCCATGGCTGCCTCCGCGCTCAATCTTCGGCCACGCCGTGCTCTTCGTCGATGGCGTTCTGTCGGCGGGCGAACCAGAACAGCATCACGACGAAGGCGATCAGCGAGCCCTGCGCGGCCATGTAGAAGCCGAGCGGAAAGCCCAGGATGCGGATCCCGTTGAGCGACGGGGCGAAGAGGTGGATGACGAAACTGAAGACGAACCAAAGGCCCAGCATGGTCCACATCAGCCCCGATGTGTCCTTCCAATACGCCTGGGCCCTTTCCGGTGTGACGTCCCTTGCGCTCATGGCGCGCCCTCCCATCGAATGACGTGATCGACGATGACGTAATCGATGACGGAAGGGCGCACGCGCGGCCTCCCGTCCGCACAATGTGCCGGAGTGCTGCGGGCGACCGTTGGTCGGTGCGTTCCGTCCACCCGTTGCCGGTAACTGGTGGAATATGTCTGTTTTCCCGATTATTGCTGTAGCAAACTGAAAAAGGCAAGACGACGTAAGACGAAGCCGTTCCGCCACGGCGATGGCGCAAGGGAGCGGGGAGACCAGGACATGTGGGACGCATTGCGCGCGCTCTGGCAAGGGACGCCGCCGGTCGCGTCGGCGCCGGCCTTCCGGGCGTTCCTCGACGCCCAGGCCGCCTTCGCGGCGCAGAAGTCGGTGCTGCCCTACTGCGAGGTCAAGGCGGGCCTGAACCGGGAGCGGCTGTTCGCCGAGGCGGACTTCAAACGCGCGCTGGACCGCTGCCGCTGGGAGAGCTTCGCGGCCGTCCTCGCCGACCTCCTGGTGCTCGCCCACGCCCGACTCGCGGAGCACGGCGGCGGCGGCGATCTCGCCGACGCCCTGGCGGCGCTGTACGCCGCCATCCTCGAGGCCCATCCCCGGCCGGACCACCGGCCGGCCGGCTGGGACGACCTGACCGCGGCGTTCCCGGCGCGCCTGGCGGCGGTGCGACTCGAAGGCGCCGCGGACCCCGGCGAGGTGGCGCGCACGGCGGCCGCCCGGGTGCTCGACACCCTGCCGATCCACCCGGCGCACCGCCGGCACGACCGCGAGGCGATCGTCGGCGGCGTGCGGTTCCAGATCGTCGCCGCCTGGGAGGCGATGGAGCGGCGGGTCGACGCCGCGGCGGTGGCCGCCGACCTCCTGCGCACCGCGCCGGCGCGGCGGCGGGCCTAGGCGGGGCGTCGGCGATGGATCCCGCCCTGCTGTCGCGCCTCGACACCTGGCCCTACCGGCACCGGCTGGCCGAGGTCATGACGGCGCCGGTGGCGACGGCGCCGCCCGGCCTGAGCCTGGGCGAGGCCGCCGAACGGATGGAGCGCCGGGGGATCAGTTCGCTGCTGGTGGAGGGGGACGGGCCGGCCGGCGTCGCCGGCATCGTCACCGAACGCGACGTGCTGCGGGCGCTCGTCCACCACGGCGCCGCCGCCCTGTCGCTGCCCCTGGCCGCGGCGATGAGCGCGCCGGTCGAGGCGGTGCCGGCCGACTGCTTCGTCTACGTGGCGCTGGGCCGGCTCGACCGGCTCGACATCCGTCACCTGGCGGTGACCGACGGCGCCGGCCGGGTGTGCGGCATCGTCACCGCGCGCTCGCTCCTGCGCCAGCGGGCGGGGCGGGCGCTGGCCCTGGGCGACCAGGCGGCGGCGGCGCTCGACGCCGCCGCGATGGGGGCGGTGCGCGCCGCCCTGCCGGCGCTCGCCCGCAGCCTGCTGGCCGAGGGGCTGGCGGCGCCGGACGTGGCGGCCGTCCTGTCGGAAGTGCTGCGCGACCTCGCCGGACGCGCCGCGGAGCTGGCGGCCGCCGAGCTGGCCGCCGGGCCGGCCGGTCCGGCGCCGGCCCCGTGGTGCCTGATGGTGCTGGGCTCGGCCGGGCGCGGCGAGGCGCTCTTGGCGGCCGATCAGGACACGGCGCTGGTGCACGCCGGGACGGCCGACGCCGACCCGTGGTTCGCGGCGCTGGGACGGCGGGCGTCCGAACTGCTGGACGCCGCCGGCGTGCCGTTGTGCCGGGGCGGCGTGATGGCGTCCAACGCGGCGTGGCGCCACGACCGGGCGGGCTGGGTGTCCGCGGTGGAGCGCTGGGTGGCGGCGGCCCGGCCGGAGGACCTGCTGCAGGTGGACGTCTTCTTCGACCTCCACGCGGTCGCCGGCGAGCCGGCGCTGGCCGAGGAGCTGCGCGCCCGGGCGCTGGAGCTGGCGGCGCGCAGCACGGCGTTCCTCAAGGCGCTCGGCGAGCAACTGCAGACCGCCCGTCCGCCGACCGATGTCCTGGGCCGCCTGCGCACGGTGGAGGACCGCGTCGACCTCAAGCTCGGCGGGCTGTGGCCGGCGGTGGCGGCGGCGCGCGTGCTGGCGCTGCGGCACGGGCTGCCGGTGACCGGAACCCGGGCCCGCCTGGCGGCGCTGGCCGGCGCCGGGCACCTCAACGAGGCCGACGCCGCCGCGCTGGCCGACCTGCACGCGCTCTGCCTGGGCCTGCTGCTCGACCAGCAGCTCGCCGACCGGGCGGCGGGCATCGAGCCGTCGTCGCGCGTCGACGTCCGCCGTCTCGACCGCGCCACCGTCCGGCGGCTGCGCCACGCCCTGGCCTGCGTGTGGCGGGTGCCGGACATGGTGCGCGACGGGCTGAGCGTCGCGGCATAGCGACGCCTGCTCTTCCAGGGGGAGCCTGTCCGAGACGCCGCTTGGCGGGGCAAGGCCCGCGGCGTTCCGGCGGCGAAGGGCTGTCTCTCCTGTCGCCACCGGCCTCCGCCGACCCGATCGTTCGAGGGCGCTGACGATGCCGACGAACGGCCGGACGCCGGGTACGGTCATCGCATTTGGATCCGGCTCCTACGGCACGTCCCGGAATTTTCCCCTCTCCCGGGCCGGTCGGTCGGCAACGTTCGCTCTTGAGGCGATGAGCTGGTCGATGTTCTCCAGGAAGATCTGCAGGATGGGCGAGGGATTGTCCGCCCGATAACCCGCAGCGATCTCGATCACCGGCGCGTTGCCGGTGAGCGGCCGGCTCACCAGCGAGCGCGGCAGCAGGGTCTCGACGTACTCGGGCAGCAGCGTGACCCCGCCGGTGGACGCCACGAGCGAGATCCCCGTGGCGATGCCGTCGAGGACGTGGGTCGGCGACACCACGACACCGCGGTCCCGCAGATAGCGGTCCACGACGCCGCGCAGCACATGCGGGGTGTCGTCGTAGCCGATGAAGGACGCCGGATCGATGTCGCGCACATCGATCGCTGAGCAGGCGGCCAGGGGATGATCCCTCGGCAGGATGACCAGGATCGGCTCGTGCGCGATGACCTTGTAGGTGACGTCCGGCTGCGGCTCGAGCCGGCAGAAGCCGAGGTCGATGTCGCCCCGCTGGATGGCCTCGCCGATGTCGGGCGAGAAGTCGCTCGACACCCGGAAGTCGATGTCCTTCAGCTGGCCGCGGAGCACGTGGGTGACGTGCGGCAGCCACTCGACCTCCTGGCCGGTCAGGAACCCCACCGAGAAGCTGCGCTTGGGCGGCCGGACGGTCCGCCGCGCCGCGGCTACCGCCTCGGCCGCTTCCTGCAAAGCCAGCCGGGCATGCTCCAGGAAGGCGCGTCCAGCCGGCGTGAGCTCGACGCCGCGGGAGCTCCGCACGAAGAGTTGGGCGCCGACCTCCAGCTCCAGGTCGCGCATCTGGCGGCTCAGCGACGGTTGTGCGGTGTGCAGACGCCGTTCGGCGGCCACCGTGAGGCTGCCCTCCTCGGCCACGGCGACGAAGTACCTGAGGTGACGGAGCTCCATCCCAACGCCATGCCTGTGAGGTATGGACGATACATATACGAAGTCGTTTCCACACGGCAAGTCGACGGCTATCCAGGTGATGCAGACGCGTGGTCTCTGCTGCCTGGGCATGACGGGCGGCATGACGGGCGAGTGGCGGGCCACCCTTTCCGGCGGCGCTTCGAGCCCATTTTCCGCAACCGACGTCCGGCCCTGGCGGGTCGGGATTGAAGGCGCCCGTTCCGGCGCCGGGAGCCGTCGCATGACCCATGAGTTCCACCTGCTGATCGATGGCGCCGAGCGCGCCGGTTCACCCGGCGAAGCGGGGGCCGTCGTCGACCCTGCGACCGGAGAGGTGATCGGCGAGGTCGCCTATGCTTCGGACGAGGACGTGACCGAGGCGGTCGCCGCGGCGGCGCGCGGTCTGCGCCAGTGGTCGGCCACACCGCCGTGGGAGCGCGGGCGGATCCTGAAACGGGCGGCCGACATCCTGCGCACCGACCTCGAGTCCGCGGCGCTGACCATCACCCGGGAACAGGGCAAGCCCCTGGCGGAAGCTCGGGCGGAGGTCGAGCGCTCGGCCGACTTCCTCGAGTGGGGTGGCGAACAGGCCCGTCGCATCTGCGACCGCGTGCTGCCCGGCCGCGCCTCCGGCACGCGCACCGAGATTCAGACCCACCCCATCGGCGTGGTCGCGGCGTTCTCGCCGTGGAACTTCCCCATGGCGCTTGCCGCAAAGAAGCTCGCAGGCGCCCTGGGAGCCGGCTGCGCGATCATCTGCAAGCCGCCCCAGGAGACCCCCGGGTCCGTGCTCGTGATGGCCCGCGCGCTGTTGGAGGCGGGGGTCACGCCGGCGGCGCTCGCCGTCCTCTTCGGCCACGCCGACCGGATCTCGGACCGCCTGGTGACGGCGCGCGAGGTGGCCAAGATCACCTTCACCGGCTCGATCCCGGTCGGCAAGCGCCTGGCCGCCGCGGCGGGGGCCGTGGTCAAGCCGGTCACCATGGAGCTGGGGGGCCACGCGCCGGCGATCGTCTGCCGCGACGTCGATCCGGAGTGGGCCGCCGAGATGCTGGCGCGCGCCAAGTTCAGCAACGCCGGCCAGATCTGCCTCAGCCCCTCACGATTCTTCGTCGAGGCGCCGATCCTCGAGCGTTTCGCCGCCCGCTTCGCCGAACGCGCCAAAGCCCTCAGGGTCGGCCCGGGGACCGACCCGGCCAGCGCGATGGGCCCGCTCGCCAACGCCCGCCGCCTGTCGGCCGTCGATGGCCTCGTCGCCGACGCGCGCTCGCGCGGCGCCGTCGTCCTCGCGGGCGGCGCGCGCATCGGTGAACGCGGGTTCTTCTACGCACCGACGGTGCTCACCGGCGTGCCCGAGGACGCCGCGATCCTGCACGAGGAACCTTTCGGCCCCGTCGCGCCCATCCTGCCGTTCACCGACGAGACGGCCATGCTGGAACGCGCCAACGGCCTCGAATTCGGCCTTGCGTCCTATGTCGTCACCCACGATTCCGACCGCCGGCGGCGCTTGGCCGACGCGCTGGATTACGGCGTGGTGGGGATGAACGGACCCGTCACCCACCATCCCGAAGCGGCGCTGGGCGGCTGGAAGGAAAGCGGCATCGACACCGAAGGCGGCGTCGAGATCCTCGCGCCGTACCAGCGGACCAAGCACGTCAGCCTGCGATAGCCCCCTGCGATAGCCCCCCGCGACGGCCCGCCGATCGGCGCGGTCCCGCCCGGCCCTTCTCCGGCCCTGGACCTCCACGATGCTCGAAGATCCCTTCGCCTCGCTGTCGTTCATCGCTGGCCCGGCGATCCTGACGAACGCCTGCGCCATACTGCAGAACGGCGCCACCACCCGGTACAACCTTGCCATCACCCAGTGGCGCGAGTTCCGCGCTTCGGTCGTCGCCCACGACGACCGCATCTCGCGGCAGTACGTCGCCCCCGAGGCGGCGGTCGCCCTCGCCGGCCGGCGCGTCCGACTGCAGCTCCGCGGGCTGGCCTTCCTCAACACCGCGGTGGCCCTGTTCGCCGCCGCCACCTTGGTCGGCCTGGTGGGCGCTGTGCTCGTGCAGGTCCGGGGCCTGCCCGCCGAGGGCGTGGCCCTGACCATGGCGGCCTGCGGAACCGCCGCTCTGCTGGCCCTGCTGGGCGCCACCGCGACCTTCTTCTTCGAGAGCGCCTGCGGCGGTGCGCTGCTCCGCCTTCACCGTGAACGCGCAGACGGCGTCGGGACGGGCTCTCGATGACTCTTCGCCGCCGGACGACGGCGGCTGGCCTCCACCTTCAGCAACAGGAATGTGCAATGACCACCATCTCGATCGTGACCGGCGGCAGCCGCGGCCTCGGCCGCAACACCGCCCTCAGCATCGCCCGCCGCGGCGGCGACGTGATCCTGACCTACCGCAGCCAGGCCGCGGAGGCGCAGGCCGCGGTGTCGGAGATCCAGGCGCTCGGGCGCCGGGCAGCCGCGCTGCAGCTCGACACCGCCGCCACCTCCGGCTTCCCCGCCTTCGTCGAGCGTGTGCGCTCCACCTTGGAAGGCTGGGGCTGCGACCGCTTCGACCACCTGGTCAACAACGCGGGCCACGGGGAGATGGTCGGCTTCGCCGAAACCACCGAGGCGCAGTTCGACATGATCTTCAACGTCCATGTGAAGGGTGTGTTCTTCCTGACCCAGGCCCTGCTGCCGCTGCTGGCGGACGGCGGCCGGATCGTGAACTTCTCCTCCGGCCTGACTCGGGTGTCCTATCCTGGTTTCTCGGCCTATTCGGCGGCCAAGGGCGCCGTCGAGATCCTCACCCTCTATCTGGCCAAGGAACTCGGCGCCCGCGGCATCACCGCCAACACGATCGCGCCCGGGGCCATCGAGACCGACTTCCTCGGCGGGGCGGTGCGCGACACCCCGGCCTACAACGAGGCCTTCGCCGCGATGATCGCCCTCGGCCGCGTCGGGGTGCCCGACGACATCGGCCCGGCGGTGGCGAGCCTGATCGGTCCCGACAACCGTTGGATCACCGCCCAGCGCATCGAGGTCTCGGGCGGCCAGAACATCTGATCCCGCCCCTCCACGCCAAGCACGCACGACGGAGAACGACGATGACACGCATACTGATGGTCCTGTCCGCGGCGGACAAGTGGACCCGCATCGACGGCTCGACCTACGAGAGCGGCGTCTGGGCCGAGGAATTCGTCGTCGTCGACGAAGCCCTCGTGAAGGCCGGGTTCCAAGTGGACATCGCCACCCCGGGCGGGGTCGCGCCGACGATCGACGCCCGCAGTCTGGAGCCCGCGATCGCCGGCCAGGAGGCGGCCGATCACTATCGCGGCTATCTCGCCCGGAACGCGGCGCGGCTGGAGCGGCCTCGGGTCCTGGCGGAGGTCGACGCGGACGCGTTCGACGCCCTGGTCATTCCGGGCGGCCATGGGCCGGTCGAGGATCTCCACAAGGACCCGGACATGGGCCGTCTTCTGGTTCGGGTCAATCGCGCATCGAAGCTGATCGCCTCGGTCTGCCATGGACCGGCTGCGTTTCTGGCTGCGGGCGAGGACGACGGCCGTTGGCCCTTCGCGGGACGGAGGTTGACGGCCTTCAGCGACGAGGAGGAGATCGAGTTCGGCACGGCCGAGAACGCCCCTTGGCTGCTCGCCGACCGCCTGCGCAAGCGTGGCGCGGTCTACGAGAAGGGGCCGAACTGGGGCTCGTACATCGTGCGCGACGGCAACCTGCTGACCGGCCAGAACCCGGCCTCGTCGGCGGCGCTGGCGGAGGCGGTGATCGCCGCCCTCCGCTGACCTGACGGGGGGCGGCGGGCACCGTCCGGTCCACGGTGGCGAGGCGGACGGCGTGCGGCTGTTGGGGCGTCATGGCGGCACCCCGTGAGAGCCGCACCGCTGCACACGCCGACCGCCCAGGACGCTCCTGACGTTTGAGACGGGCGTCCGGCAACAGGCGCCCCGTTCGTCACGACCCGGGCTTGCCTTTGCCCTTGCCCTTGTCCTTGCCGCCGCCCGGCAGGAACTCCTCGACCAGGTCCTTCGCCGTGTCCTTCAGCATGTCGAAGGTGTCGGGGTCGCCCTCCCACAGCGTCTTCATCATCGCCGCGGCGTTCTTCAGCGAGATGTGCGGCGGCAGGGGCGGCACGTTGGGGTCGGTGTAGGCCTCCAGCAGCACCGGCCGGTCGGCGGCCAGCGCCTCGTCCCAGGCGCGCGCCACCATTTCCGGCTTGTCGACGAAGATGCCCTTGAAGCCCAGCATCTCGGCGTAGCGCGAATAGGGCACGTCGGGCACGTTCTGCGAGCCCTCCCACTTCGGTGTGCCGGTCTGGGCGCGCATCTCCCAGGTCACCTGGTTGAGGTCGCGGTTGTTGAGGACCAGCACGATGAAGCGGGGGTCCGCCCACTCCCGCCAGTGCTTCGCCACCGTGATCAGGCCGTTCATGCCGTTCATCTGCATGGCGCCGTCGCCGACCAGGGCGATGACCGGCCGGTCGGGGTGGGCGATCTTGGCGGCGATGGCGTAGGGCACGCCCGGCCCCATGGTCGCCAGCCCGCCCGACAGGGAGGCCATCATGCCGCGGCGGATCTTCAGGTCGCGGGCGTACCAGTTGGCGGCGGAGCCGCTGTCGCTGGTGAGGATGCAGCGCTCGGGCAGGCGGGGCGACAGCTCCCAGAACACGCGCTGCGGGTTGAGCGGCTCGGCGTCGTTCATCGCCCGGCGCTCGAGGACCGTCCACCACTCGGCGACGCCCTTCTCGATCCCCTGGCGCCAGGAGCGGTCCTGCTTGGGCTTGAGCAGCGGGATCAGCGCCCGCAGCGTCTTGGCGCTGTCGCCGATCAGGTTGACGTCCATGGGGTAGCGCAGGCTCACCATGCGCGGGTCGATGTCGATCTGCACGCCGCGCGCCTGCCCCTCCTTGGGCAGGAACTCCGAGTAGGGGAAGCTGGAGCCGATCATCAGCAGGGTGTCGCAGCCCATCATCATGTCGTAGCTCGGCCGCGTGCCCAGCAGGCCGATCGAGCCGGTGACGAAGGGCAGGTCGTCGGGCAGCGCCGCCTTGCCGAGCAGCGCCTTGGCGACGCCGGCGCCGAGCCGTTCGGCCACCTCGATCACCTCGTCGGTGGCGTGCAGCGCGCCGGCGCCGGCGAGGATGGCGACCTTCTTGCCGGAATTGAGGATCTCCGCCGCCTTCTCCAGGTCGGCCGGCTCCGGCAGCCCGGCCGACGCGGCGTGGCCGATGCCGGTGTGGACGGTGCCGTGGGCGTGCGGCGGCACCTCGACCGCGTCCATCTCCTGGACGTCCTTGGGCAGGATGATGCAGGTGACGGTGCGCTGCGCCTTGGCGATGCGCACCGCCCGGTCGACCAGATGGCGCACCTGGGCCGGCGAGGTCGCCATGTGCACGTAGTCGCCGGCCACGTCCTTGAACAGCGAGATCAGGTCGACCTCCTGCTGGTAGTGGCCACCCATCGCCGAGCGCGCCTGCTGGCCGACGATGGCGACCACCGGCTGGTGGTCGAGGCGGGCGTCGTAGAGGCCGTTCAGCAGGTGGATGGCGCCGGGGCCCGAGGTCGACAGGCAGACGCCGACCTCGCCGGTGAACTTGGCGTGGGCGCAGGCCATGAAGGCGGCCAGCTCCTCGTGGCGGGCCTGGACGAAGTCGAAGCGGTCGCCCGCCCGGTCGAGCGCGCCGATCAGCCCGTTGATGCCGTCCCCGGGATAGCCGAAGACCCGGCGCACACCCCACGCCGACAGGCGCTCCCAGAAGAAATCGCTGACCGTCTTGCTCATCGTTCTCGTCCTCCGATGCGGTTCCGGATCCGTGCTCAGGGCTGAACGGGAAACAGGCTCGCCGCCCGATGATTTCGGGCTCCCGGCGGCGGTATGGCCGGGCCGGGGCCGGAACCGCCGGGCCGGCGCGCCGGTTGGCATTGGTCAGACGCCGCCGGCTCCGCCGAGCCGGGCCGCCTTCCCGCTCGCGCCATGGAGGCCGCGATGCCCGTTCCGATCCGATCCGTCGCGGTCGCCGCCTACACCGTCCCCACCGACGCCCCGGAGGCCGACGGCACCCTGGACTGGGACGCCACGACCCTGGTGCTGGTGCGTATGGAGGCGGGCGGGCAGGAGGGCATCGGCTTCGGCTACGCCGACCGCGCCACGGCGACGCTGATCGAGACGACGCTGGCCGACGTGGTGCGCGACCAGGACGCGCTGGCCGGCAACGCCGTGCACGTTGCCCTGGCGCGCGCCGTGCGCAACCTCGGCCGGCCGGGCATCGCGTCGATGGCGATCTCGGCGCTCGACGTGGCGCTGTGGGACCTCAGGGGCAAGCTGCTGGGCTGCGCGGTGTGCGACTTGGCGGGGCGGGCGCGGGACGGCACGGCGGTCTACGGCAGCGGCGGCTTCACCTCCTACGACGACGGCCGGCTGGCGCGCCAGCTCGGCGGCTGGGCCGCCGACGGGCTGCCGGCGGTGAAGATGAAGGTGGGCCGGGACCCGGCGCGCGACGACCAGCGGGTGCGGGTCGCCCGCGACGCCATCGGCCCGGCGGTGGAGCTGTTCGTCGACGCCAACGGCGCCCACGACGCCAAGACGGCGCTGGCCCGCGCCGAGCGCTACGCCCGTTTCGGCGTGAGCTGGTTCGAGGAGCCGGTGTCCTCCGACGACCTCGCGGGCCTGCGCCTGCTGCGCGAGCGCGGCCCGGCCGGCGTGCGGATCGCCGCCGGCGAGTACGGCTACGACCCCGTCTATTTCCGCCGCCTGCTGGAGGGGCCGGCGGTCGACGTGCTGCAGGTCGACGCCACCCGCTGCGGCGGCATCACCGGCTTCCTGGCGGCGGCGGCGCAGGCCGAGGCGGCCGGCGTCCCGGTGTCGGCCCACACGGCGCCGCTGATCCACGCCCAGGCCGGCGCCGCCTGCCGCAACATCGTCAACATCGAGTATTTCCACGACCACGCCCGGATCGAGCACCTGCTGTTCGACGGCGTCGTCCGGCCCGTCGACGGCCGCCTCTCCCCGGACCGCTCGCGGCCCGGCCTGGGGGTGGCGTTCAAGGCGGCGGACGCCGAGCGCTACCGCGCGTGAGGCGGCGCCGGCCGGCGAACAGCTCGGCCAGCGCCATCACCACGCAGCACACCGCCATCAGCACCACCGAGGCGGCGGCCGCCGCCGGGAAGTCGGAGCCGGTCTCGGAGATCTTGCTGTAGAGCACCAGCGGCAGGATGTTGACCTGGGTGCCCACCAGGGCGAGCGCCGTGCCGTAGGCGCCGATGGCGACCGCCGAGCACAGGCAGAAGGCGGCGAGCAGGCTGGGCGCCACCTGGGGCACCAGCACGTCCCAGTGGGCGCGCCGGCTGCTGGCGCCCAGCGACTGCGCGGCGGCGAGCTGGGTGCGGTCGAAGTTCAGCACGACCGGCAGCACCACCAGCACCACCCGCGGGATCAGGTAATAGCAGTAGGCGAAGCCGAGGCCGAGCGGCGAGAAGATGACGCCGCCGACCACCGCCGGGTCGGCGCCCAGTTCGGCCAGCAGCAGGGTGACGAAGCCGGAGCGGCCGAACACCAGGATGAAGCCGTAGGCGACGATCAGTCCGGAGAAGGTGAGCGGCAGCGACACCGCGAACAGCAGCGCCGTGCGCAGCCGCGCGCCCAGGCGGGCCAGCCACAGCGCCACCAGGAAGCCGACGGCCACCGACAGGAGGGGGGCGGTGGTGCCGAGCAGCAGGCTGCCCCGCAGACCCGTCCAGAACACCGGGTCGGCGAACACCCGGGCGAAGGCGGCGCCGCCGTCCGAGCCGGCCTCGGCGATCACCACGCCGAGCGGCAACACCAGGAACAGCAGCAGGAACACCGCCGCCGGCAGGCTGAAGGCGATCAGGACGCTGCGTGGGGGCATGGCTCCGCCTCTGCGGGGGGTGTCGCGTCGGTCCCCCCTCCCGACCTCCCCCCATCTTCGACGGAGGGCGGGGTGGGGGTCCGATTCATCCTCTGCGTCTACTGCCCCAGCACGGCCTTGGCCCAGGCGGCGTCGATCTCGGCCTTGCGGGCCGTCGCCTTGACCACGTCGACCGGCTGGATCTGCGGCGCCTCGGGAAGCTTGGCGGCGACCGCCTCCGGCAGTTTCACGCCGGGCACCGACGGGCGCACGAAGCCTTCGGCGAAGGTCGCCTGGCCGGTCTCGGTCATGATGTAGTTGAGCCACAGCTTGCCGGCGCTGGGGTTCGGCCCGTTCTTCACCAGGCTGATGGCGTAGGGGGCGGCGGCCGAGGCCTCCTTGGGCACGACGACCGCCACGGCGTCGCCCATGCCGTCGATGTGCTTGGCCTTCAGCCCGTCGTTCTCGTAGCCGATCCAGATCGGGATCTCGCCCTTGAGGAACTGGGCGTAGGGCGTGGTGCCGACCACGCGCAGCACGTTGCCGGCCTTGTGCAGCTTGGCGAGGTAGTCGACGCCGGGCAGGGCGCTGTCCATGGTGCCGCCCTGGGCGAAGTTGGCGGCGAACACCACCACCTGGCCCTGGCCGGTGGAGCGCGGGTCGAGGTAGACGACGGTGTTCTTGTACTCCGGCTTCAGCAGGTCGGCCCAGCTCTGCGGCACCTCCTTGACCAGCTTGGTGTTGACCAGGAAGGCGACGTTGAGGGTGTGGATGGTGAACCACTGGCCGTCGGGGTGGCGGAAGGCCTGCGGCAGCCGCTCGAAGTTCACCGGCGTGAAGTCGGCGACCACCCCCTTGGCGACGGCGTCCAGCGCGGAGCCGGCGAAATAGTAGGCGGTGTCGGCCTGCGGCCGGTTGCGCGCCTTGTCCAGCGCCACCACCGTGGCCGCCGAGCCGAGGTCGTTGTAGACCATCTCGACGCCGGGGTAGCGCTTCTGGAAGGCCTTGAACTGGGCCGCCCAGTTGGCCCAGGTCGGGCCGGTGTCGAAGGACACCACCAGCCCCTTCTTCTGCGCCGCCTCGTAGAGCGCCGTTTCGCCCTCGTAGAGGTCCGGTCCCTCGAACGCCTGGGCGGTCGCGGGCAGCGCGATCGCGGCCGCCAGCGCGGCCCGCAGCAACCAGTTGGCCATGACGAGATCTCCCTCAGTCCGTGTCGGGTGGCAGGAGCCGGACCGCGTCCGGCGGGATGGCGACGCCGGCCACGGCGCCGCGGAAACTCGTCTCCCCCTTGACCAGGCCGGCGCCGACCCGCAGGTCGT
Organism: Azospirillum sp. ST 5-10; assembly: GCF_051225715.1. Lineage (NCBI taxonomy): Bacteria > Pseudomonadati > Pseudomonadota > Alphaproteobacteria > Rhodospirillales > Azospirillaceae > Azospirillum > Azospirillum sp. ST 5-10. Next base: position 84,475 of record NZ_JBPJSP010000024.1, on the reverse strand, counting down.
AGCGCCGGATCGGCCCGAGGAAGCGGTCGGCGGCCAGCGCGCCGACGAAGCGGTTGACCGCGTCGGCCCCGTCGGCCCCGGCGGCGGCGGCGGCCGCCAGCGGGCGCACGTCCTCGGGCCGCACCAGCACGGTGACCGGCGCGCCGGCGGGGTGGCCGGCGGTGGCGCAGGCGAGCGGCCCGACCGGCGTGTCGACCAGCCCGTCCGCCCGCACCCTGCCGTCCCACAGGTTGGCGTGGCCGACGAAGGCGGCGACGGCGCGGCTGGCCGGGCGGTCGTAGAGGTCGCGCGGCGACGCCACCTGGAGGATGCGGCCCTCGCGCATCACGGCGACGCGGGTCCCCATGGACAGCGCCTCCTCCTGGTCGTGGGTGACGTGCAGGGTGGCGATGCCGGCCTCGCGCTGGACGCGGGCGATCTCGTCGCGCATGCCGGCGCGCAAGGACGCGTCGAGCGCCGACAGCGGCTCGTCGAGCAGCAGGGCCCGCGGCTCGAACACCAGGGCGCGGGCCAGCGCCACCCGCTGCTGCTGGCCGCCCGACAGGGTGGCCGGCAGGCGCCCGGCGAAGCCGGCCAGCCCGACCCGCTCCAGCGCCGCCTCGGCGCGCCGCCGCCGCTCGGCCGCGGCGACGCCGCGCACCTTCAGGGGATAGGCGACGTTCTGCCCGGCGGTCATGTGGGGGAAGAGGGCGTAGGACTGGAAGACGACGCCGAGATCGCGCGCCCGCGGCGGCAGCGCGGTGACGTCGTGCCCGTCGATGAGGATGCGGCCCCGCTGCGGGATCAGGAAGCCGGCCAGCAGCTTCAGCAGGGTGCTCTTGCCCGAGCCGGACGGGCCGATGACCGCCAGCAGCTCGCCCTCGGCGATCTCCAGATCGAGGTCGAAGACTCCGGCCTGGGCGTCGGGGTAGCGGAAGGTGACGGCGCGCAGCGCGACGGGCATGGCGGGCTCCTAGCGGCGGCGGGCGAGGCGCGAGGCCACGGCACCGGCGGCGGCGGTCGCCACCGCCAGGGTCAGCAGCACCACCGTCGCGGCGCAGGCGAAGCCGGTGGCGCCGTAGAAGGCCTGGAGCAGGACCACCGGGTAGGTGCGGTTGAGGAAGCCGGCGACCAGGTTGGACAGCTGGAACTCGCCGATGGAGATGGCGGCCACCGTGATCAGGCCGGCCGTCAGGCTGTGGCGCAGCGACGGCAGGACGATGTCGAAGAAGCGCTGGCGGAAGCCCGCCCCCAGGGAATCCGCCGCCTGCTCCATCGCCGCCAGGCCGAGCCGCTCCATGTCGGCGAGCAGGGTGTGCAGCAGGTAGGGCAGGGTGACCACCACGTGCGCCGCCACCAGCAGCCAGACGCTGCCGAGCCACGGCAGGGCGTCGGAGGAGAAGACGAGGATGAAGCCGAAGGCGATCACCAGCTCCGGCACGGCGATCGGCATCAGGGTCACCAGCCGCGCCGCCACCCGCACGCCGCGGCTGGCGCCGGCGTGGATCGCGTAGGCCAGCGGAACCCCCAGCACCGTGCAGGCGAGGGCGGTGCAGGCGACCACCTGCAGGCTGGTGGAGAAGGCGCGCCGGAAGCTCGGGTCCTCGGCCACCTCCAGGTACCAGCGGCCGGTGAAGCCGGAGGGGAGCAGGCTGTTGGTCCAGCTCTCGCCGAACGAGCCGAGCAGCAGCAGCGCCATCGGGGCGGCGAGATAGACCAGGTAGAGCAGAGTCACGACGGCCATGCCGTCCCCCAGGAGCCGTGTCGGCTTTCGCTAACGATGATGTCCGGAAACGATCATAACGGCGTCGCGTGATGGTATGATGACACACCCGGACAAATCACGCGGACAGCCGCAGGATGGCCCGGGCGACGCCGGCCAGCGCCTCCTCCGCATCGGCGCAGGGCACGGCGCCCGGGATCGCGTAGGCGCCTTCCAGCAGGAAGACGGGGCGGCCGAAGTGCAGGCCGAAGGCGATCTCCGACAGGGTGCCGTAGCTGCCGCCGATGGCGACAAGAGCGAGGGACGCCCGGGCGATGACGGCGTTGCGCGCCTCGCCGAGGCCGGTGGCGATGGGAATCGCCACATGCTCGTTGGCGGTCGACCAGCGGGCGTCGGGCAGCACGCCGATGGCCAGCCCCCCGGCCTCGGCGCAGCCGCGGCACACCGCCTCCATGACGCCGCCGCGGCCGCCGCACACCACCGGCACGCCCCATTCCCCCAACACCCGGCCGACCCGTTCGGCGGCGGCGAGCTGGGCGGCGGTCGCCTCGCGCGGGCCGATGACGCCGATGGGGACGCGCGGCACGCCGGGCTGCGCGTAGGCCCAGCGGACGGCGCCGGCGGCATCCACCGGCACGGCGTCGTCGGGCACCGCCTCGGCGGCGCCCCAGTCGAGCGCCCGGCGGTCGAAGCGCCGGCCGTCGTGATGCAGGCTGTTGCGGGCCGAGGACAGAAGCAGGCGGGCGGTCATGACGGGCGCTCCGTTGATCCGGCGGCCAGGGGACTGTAAGATATCTTCCGTCGATTGTAAAGTTATGGACGGGGCGTCCTTGGGCGCCCCCGGGCACCACGGCACGGAGGCAGGCGTGAGCGAAGATCCGGCGAGCGATGCGGCGTCCGTGCTGGGCGCCCTGACCCCGCGCCAGCGGAGCATCCTGGAGATCGTGACGGCCCAGGGCTTCGCCACCGTCGACGCCCTGGCCCGGCGCTTCGACGTGTCGGCCCAGAGCATCCGGCGCGACATCATCCGTCTCGACGAGGTGCGGCTGCTGCAGCGCTTCCACGGCGGTGCCGGGGTGCGCGAGACGGCGGCGGTGCGGCTCGGCTACGCCCAGAAGCAGCGCGCGGCGTCGGACGCCAAGGAGCGGATCGGCCGCGCCGCGGCGGCGCTGGTGCCGGACGGCGGCTCGGTGTTCCTCGACGTCGGCACGACGGCGGAGGCGGTGGCGCGCGCGCTGCGGGGACGGGCGGGGCTGCGGGTCTTCACCTGCAGCCTGCCGGCGGCGATGCTGCTGGCCGGCGATCCCGGGGTCGAGGTGTTCGTGACCGGCGGGCTGGTGCGCGGCGCCGACGGGTCGCTGGTCGGCGACCACGCGGTGCAGGCGGTCGCCCGCTTCCGGGTCGACGTGGCCGTGCTGGGCTTCTCCGGCTTCGACGAGGACGGGGCGCTGATGGACTTCGACATGCAGAAGGTGGCGGTGAAGCAGGCGATCCTGGCGGCGGCGCGGCGCGGCGTGGCGGTCGGCGACGCCGCGAAGTTCAGCCGCACCGCCGTCGTCCGTCTGGCCCCGCCGTCGGCCTTCTCCGCCATCGTCAGCGACGGGGCCCCGCCGGCCCCCCTGCGCGAGCGCCTGGAGGCGGCCGGCGTGGCGCTGGTCCGCGCCTGAGCCAGAGCCGGTCGGCGCCTGAACTAGAGCCGGTCGGCGGCGAAGCTGTCGCAGGCGTCCAGGGTGCCCGCCTCGAAGCCGCGGCGGAACCAGCGCACCCGCTGCTCCGAGGTGCCGTGGGTGAAGCTGTCGGGGGTGACGCGGCCCTGCGCCTGGCGCTGCAGCCGGTCGTCGCCGATGGCGCTGGCGGCGGTCAGCGCCTCCTCGACGTCGCCGGGCTCGAGGATCTGCCGCTGGCGCTGGGCGTGGTTCGCCCACAGGCCGGCGTAGCAGTCGGCCTGCAGCTCCTGGCGGACCGACAGGGCGTTGGCGTCCGCCTGCGGCCGCCCGGCCTGGGCCTCGCGGACCCGCTCGGAGGTGCCCAGCAGGGTCTGCACGTGGTGCCCCACCTCGTGGGCGATGACGTAGGCCTGGGCGAAATCGCCGGGGGCGTCGAACCGCTCGCGCAGGTCCCGGTAGAACGAGAGGTCGATGTACACCTGCCGGTCGAGCGGGCAGTAGAACGGCCCCATGGCCGCCTGGGCGGTGCCGCAGGCGCTGTCCACCACGCCCGAGAACAGCACCAGCCGCGGCTCCTCGTAGTCGCGCCCCATGCGCTCGAACTGGGCGTTCCAGGTGTCCTCGGTGTCGGCCAGCACCACCGAGACGAAGTCGGCCAGCTCGTCGTCGGCGGCCGAACGCTGCGCCGACCGGGTGTAGCCGCCGCCGGACGGCTCGCCGCCCCCCAGCAGCACCAGGGGATCGATCCCCAGCACGTAGCCGAGCAGCAGGAGCGCCACCACGCCGCCGATGCCGAGGCCGCCGCGTCCCAGCCGGATGCCCCCGCCGGGAAACCCGGCCTGGCGGAACCCGCCGCCGCCGCGCCGATCCTCCACGTTGCCGCTGCGCCGTCCGCCCTGCCACCGCATCGTCGCCTCCCATCCTGGCGCAGCGACAACCGGCGCGGCCGCCCCGGTGTTCCCGGAACGCCACAACGGTAGCGATTCGCAACGGTTTATGGTAGCTTCTCGAAACTAGTTCTCCCACATTCCGTCGCCCGGCCGTACGATGACGACGGATGCCGGGAGGATAGGAAGGAGGGCGGAATGGGCGAGATCGACGATCTGCTGGCGCGTTCGGAGGCCTTGCGCCTGCGCTTCCAGAACGCCGACCAGCGCCACCGGACGGCGTCGGCCGGCGCCCAGCGCGTGCGCGAGCAGGCCCGGCTCACCCGTGACCGCCTCCGCGACGACTGGGCGACCTTCCTGGAACGGGTCGAGGACGGACCGCACCCGGCGTGAGCGCCGTCGGCGGCGCCGGAGCGTGCCCGTTCCCGGTTTGCCGCATCGCCCGTTCAGTGGCTTTTGCCGAAGCCCTTCATGACGTCGGCCATGGAGCCGTAGCGGCCGTCGGGCATCGCCTCGATGGCCCCGATCACCTCGTCGTCGGCGCCTTGGGCACGGGCGTGGCGGACGAGATCCGGCTTTTCGGCGGGGAAGTCGATTCCCTTCAGGTGATGGGTCAGGTTGGCGGGCGAATGCCCGCCCATGCCGCGGGTCATGGCGAATCTCCTTCGTTGTGCCGGTGACAACAGCCGGCCGGCCGGAGCGTCGCGCGGTCCGGTGCGCCGGCCGTCCCGCCCCGTTCGCCGGATACGAATGATGCGCCCGGGAGTCAAAAAAAGTCGTCCAGCAGTTATTATATTGTTTTGTTCCCCAATTGACACAACCAAACTGCGCTCTTAACGCTTCGGTAATCGCCGATCCTTAGGCTGTTCGTTGAGGGATAAATAAGTATAACGAGCCAAGGAGAGTGATATGACCTCTGCGCTCGTGATCGATGACGAGGAAATGGTGAGGTTGGTCTTGCGCCAGTTCCTCGAGAAGTGTGGGATCACTGTGATCGAGGCACAGGACGGCGAGGAAGGCCTGCGCCTGTTCCGGGCCAACCACGTGGACGTCGTGATCTGCGATCTCATCATGCCGCGCGCCGACGGGATCGCCACCATCATGGACATCCGCCGGATCGCACCGGCGGTGAAGATCATCGCCATCTCCGGGGGCGGCCGCAGCCATGCCCTGGAACTGTTGAAGGTGGCGGGGCAGATGGGGGCCGACCACGTGCTCGGCAAGCCGTTCTCGCGCAGCCAGATCCTCGATGTCGTGGCGCAGTGCCTGCCCGGCGGGCTGGGCCGCACCACCGCCGCCACGGGCGGCGCCTGAGCGACGCCGTGCGGGGGAGGAGACATGAACGCATCATCGTCCATCGGTGAGAAGCTGCGCACCTGGTTCGCCGCCGACGCGCCGCCTTCCGCTCCGCCACGGCCGCAGCCCCACGCCGTGCCGCCGGCCGCCCCGGAAACGGACGGGGCGGAACGCCTGCGCTCGGTCCAGCGCCGCCTCAAGGAACTGCTGAGCCAGCCGCAGCTGCTGTCCACCGGCCGTGTCCACATGATCAACCTCGACCGGGTCCGGGAGCATCTCGGCCCCGCCTGGCCGGCGCAGCGCGCGCGCGTCCATACCGCGGCCGACCGCATCATCGCCCGCCACCTCGACCCACGCGACGTGCAGTTCCGGGCCGGCGACGGCGAGTACATCGTCGTCTTCGCCACCCTCGACCGGGAGGCGGCGCGGCTGGTGTGCGCCAAGATCGCCGAGGAGCTGCACCGCCTGTTCGTCGGCGATCCCGACCTGGCCGAGGTGCGGGTCGCCACCGCCGTCGGCACGGTCGACGGCAGCACGCTCTACGAGACCGCCTCGGTGGCCGACCTTCTGGCCGCGGCGGGGCGGCGCGCCGCCGATCCCGCCGCCGCGGAGCCGGACGCCGACGCGAGTCCCGCCGAGGCCGGCGCCGACCGGCCGGACGATCCGGAAGGCCGGCCGCGCGTGTTGCGGCTGGCCGGGCGGGACGTCGACCGCGTCGACACCATGTTCCGTCCGGTGTGGGACGTCGAGCGCCAGGTCATCTCGACCTACATGTGCACGCCCGTGCGCCATTTCCCCGACGGTTCCGCGCTGGAGGGGGCGGCGGCCCTGGCCGCCATCGACGATCCGCAGCGCCTGGCGCGGCTCAACGCCGACGCCCTGATCGACACCGCGGAGACGCTGGACGAGCTGTTCCGCAACAAATTCCGGCTGATGGTCTCGGTCCCCGTCTGCTTCGAGACGCTGGCGGCCCGCCGCACCCGGCAGGACTACCTGGCGCTGTGCCAGTCCATTCCCGACTACCTGCGCCCCTTCATCACCTTCGAGTTCCTGCGCTTCCCGGCGGGGGTCCCGAACGGCCGCATGACCGAGCTGGTGAACGAGATGCGGCCGTTCTGCCGCTGGATCTTCCTGCGGGTCGACCTGAAGCAGGCCAGCTTCGCCACCTTGGCCGGCACCGGCCTGACCGGCGTCACCGCCGTCGTGCCGTCGGACCGCACCGCCGAGTCGCGCACGATGGAGGACCTCAACGGCTTCGTCACCGCCGCCGAGCGGGCGCACCTGCGCACCTGCGTGGTCGGCATCGCCTCGACCAGCCTGGCGCTGGCGGCGCGCGGCGCCGGGGTGACCTTCATCGCCGGCGACCGGATCGGCCGGGTCGAGGAGATCCCGCAGCACATGCTGCGGTTCGGCTGGCAGGACCTGTTCCGGCGCGATTCCGGCCGCCGCTGACCGCCACCCTGGGAGTGCCGTCATGCCCGACTCGCTGCAGCCCCCGGAGCCGGCGGTCGCCACGCTGGCCCTGCCGTTCGCCGCGCTCGCCGGCCCGGACGGCCGCGACCGGCTGGCCGAGCTGGCCGTCGGCGGCCGCGCACCGCGCCTCGTCCTCGGCTACGCGTCGCCGCACCTCGATGCCGCCGACGTGGCGCGGGCCGTGCGCGACGGCCTGCCCGCCGGGACGCCGCTGGTGCTGGTCTCGACCGCCGGCGAGCTGTGCCCGGGGCGCGCCGGCGGCCTCTACGCCGCCGCCGACGGGCCGTGGGACACGGTGGTGCTCCAGTCCTTCGGCGACGGGCTGTTCCGCGACGTCAGCGTGCACGCCGTGCCGCTGCACAGCGAAGACATCCGCGCCGGCACCGTGCGGCTGACCCACGACCAGCGGATCGCCGCCATCGCCGACGACTTGGCCGCCGTCGCACCGCCGTTCGCGCTCGACTGCCACGACACGGTGGCGCTCGCCTTCGTCGACGGCCTGTCGGCCAGCGAGAACCATTTCATGGAGGCCGTCTACGGCACCGGCCGGTTCCCGGTCCTGTTCGTCGGCGGCTCGGCGGGGGGCACGCTCGACTTCACCGGCACCTGGATCTTCGACGGCCGGCAGATCCTCCAGAACCACGCCGTCATCGTCTTCGTGAAGCTGGCCGCGGGCATCCGCTATGGGGTGCTGAAATCGCAGAACTTCCGCAAGTCGGGCGTCTCCTTCACCATCCTCGACGCCGACCCGGTGCGGCGCACGGTGAACAGCGTCATCGACCCCGACACCATGGAGGTGACGGGCTTCGTCGACGCCCTGTGCCGCAGCCTGGGCTGCGCCCCCGGCGCCCTGGAGGCCGAACTCGTCGACCGCACCTTCGCCATCGAGCTGAACGGCGAGCTGTTCGTGCGCTCGGTCGCGCGCATCGGCGGCGACGGCACGGTCTCCTTCTTCTGCGACGTCAATCCCGGCGACGAGCTGTTCCTCGTCGAGGCCACCGACTTCGTCGCCCAGACCGCGGCCGACGTCGCCGCCTTCCTCGCCGGCAAGCCGCCGCCGGTCGCCGGCATCCTCAACGACTGCGCCCTGCGGCGCCTCAACAACCGCGCCCGGCTCGCCTCCATGTCCATGTTCGACGGCCTGCCGGTGGCGGGCTTCTCGACCTTCGGCGAGCTGCTGGGGATCAACGTCAACCAGACGCTGTCGGCGCTCTTCTTCTTCCGGTTCGGCGACGGCGAGGGGTTCGGCGACGACTACGTCAGCCGCTTCCCGGTCCACTACGCCAGCTACCGCACCTATTTCGGGCTGGCCCGGCAGAACCGGCTGAGCATGCTGAACCGGCTGCGCCAGCGGCTGATCCAGACCCTGCTGACCCGCGGCGAGGCAGCCGCGCCGCTCTACGGCCGGGTCGAGCAGATCACCGCCTGCGCCGAACGGGCGGCGGCCGAGGAGCCGGGCAACCTCGCCACCGCGGTGGTCGACCTGCTCGGCGCCGTCCGCCTCGCCCGGCGCGAGAGCGAGGCCGCCGCCATGGCGCTCTGCCACCGCGAGGCGGAGCTCCGCCTGGCCGAGGAACGGCGCGCCGCCGCGGAGATGCGCGCCGAACTGGAGGGTCGCATCCGCAAGGCGCAGAAGCTCGAGGCGCTGAGCTGCCTGGCCGGCGGCATGGCCCACGAGATCAACAACATGCTGCAGCCGATCCTGGGGCTGACCGAGCTGGCGATGGACGAGGTGCCGGCGGACGGCCCCGCCCACCGCAACCTCGCCCGCGTCATCGAGGCGGCGCAGCGGGCGCACGGCATCACCGCGCAGGTGCTGCGCTTCAGCCGCGCCGACCACGCCACCGCGGCGCCGCTGGCGCTGGCCGCGGCGGTGCGCGGCGCCGTCGGCATCGTCGACCTGCTGGCCCGGCACGGCGTCGCCGTCCACTGGCGGATCGCCGCGGACGACGTGGTGGTCCGCGCCGACGAGACGCAACTGGTCCAGGTGCTGATCAACCTCGTGCGCAACGCCGTCGACGCCATGGCGCAGGGCGGCGCGGTGACGATCAGCCTCGCCGCCGAACACTGTCCGCCGCTGGCCGAGGGCGACCGCGTGTTCCCGGAAGGCCGCTATGCGGTGCTCGCCGTCGCCGACCAGGGCAGCGGCATGGACGCGGCGACGCTGGAGCGCATCTTCGACCCCTTCTTCACCACCAAGGCGGTCGGCAAGGGGACGGGCCTCGGCCTGCCGATGGTGCACGGCACCGTCGCCGACTGGGGCGGCCGCGTCGCCGTGACCAGCGCGCCCGGGGCCGGAACCACGGTGCGCATCGTCCTGCCGGCGGTGGAGGCGGACGCCTACCCCGACCCTCCCCCGCTTCGCGGGGGAGGGGGCTCTTGAAGCCCTCCCCTCCCGAAGCGGGGGAGGGTCGGGGGCGGACCCTGCGCCAACGCGCTCGGCGCCGTCACACCGCCAGCAGCTCGTCCAGGCGGATCGGCAGGTCGCGCACCCAATGGCCGGTGGCGTGGTGGACCGCGGCGGCGATGGCCGCCGCGGTGCCGACGTTGCCGAGCTCGCCCAGGCCCTTGACGCCGGCGGGGTTGACCTCGCGGTCCTCCTCCGGCACGAGGATCACCTCGAGTTGGCGGATGTCGGCGTTCACCGGCACCAGGTACTCGGCGAGGTCGCGGTTGACGTAGCGGGCGGCGCGCCGGTCGATCTCGGTCTTCTCGTGCAGGGCCGAGCCGATGCCCCAGATCATGCCGCCCATGAGCTGGCTGCGCGCCGTCCGGGTGTTCATGATGCGCCCGCCGGCGAAGGCGCCGACGATGCGCGGCACGCGGATCTCGCGGGTCAGCGCGTGCACCCGCACCTCGACGAACTCGGCGCCGAAGGCCATCATCATGCGGTCGCCGGACGTGCCGCCGCGGAAGGTGGGCTGGCCCTGGTAGAGCTTGCGCACCGCGTCCGGCCCGGCGCCCGGCGGCGACCACTCGACGTACTCCTCGAGCGCCGCCGCGCCCATGGCGGCGAACACGTCGCCCAGCGCCATCCGCGCGCCGTCCGCGGCGACCACGGCGCCGTCGGCGAGGTCGAGCCCGTCCGGCGCGCGGCCGGCGAGCGGGCCGCCGCCGGCCGCGGCGGCGCGGAACAGCTTGGCGCGCACGGCGTCGCACGCCGCCATCACCGTCGAGCACAGGCTGGCCGTGGTGTTGGAGCCGCCGGCGACGGGGGCCGGCGGCAGCGCCGTGTCGCCCAGCGCCACGTCGACGGCCTCCACCGGCAGGCCCAGCCGCTCCGCCGCGATCTGCGCGATCACGGTGTAGGCGCCGGTGCCGAGGTCGTGGGCGGCGCTCTCCACCCGGGCGGTGCCGTCGGGGGTCAGCCGCACCCGCGCCGCGGCGGCGGCGGTGTGGGTGGGGTAGCAGGCGGTGGCGCAGCCCATGCCGATCAACCAGTCGCCGTCGCGCATCGAGCCCGGCTGCGGCGAGCGCTCGGCCCAGCCGAAGGCCGCCGCCGCCTCGTCGAAGCACTGCATCAGGGAGCGGCTGGTGTAGGGCCGGCCGTGGATCGGCTCGCGCATGGTGTCGTTGACGCGGCGCAGCTCCACCGGGTCCATGTCCAGCGCCGCCGCCAGCTCGTTCATGGCGCTTTCCAGCGCGTAGACGTAGGGCGTCTCGGGCGGCGAGCGCATGTAGCCCGGCGTGTTGCGGTCGGCCTTGACCATGTCCACCCGCGAGGCGACCGTGCCGTAGCCGTAGAGGCGGGTCGTCGTCTCGGTGCCGGCCACCACGTAGGGGTCGGGGCGCGAGGTGACCTCCTGGCCCTCGTGGCTGAAGGCGGTGATGCGGCCGTCCGGGGTGGCGCCCATGCGGATGCGGTGGCGTGTCTCGGCGCGGTAGGTGGTGGTGGTGAAGCCCTGGCCGCGGGTCACCACGCAGCGCACCGGGCGGCGGATGCGCCGCGCCGCCAGGGCGACCAGCCCGGTGCGCGGCGTCATCGGCCCCTTGGAGCCGAAGCCGCCGCCGACGAAGCGGCTGACCACCCGCACCTGGTCGTCGGCGATGCCGAGCTGCTGGGCGACCGCGTGGCGGAAGCCGTAGACGAACTGGCTCGGCTCGTAGACCGTGAGCTGGTCGCCGGTCCATTCGCAGGTGGTGGAGAACAGCTCGATCGGGTTGTGGTGCTGGATCGGCGTCGAGTACGCCACGTCGATGGTCACCGGGGCGGCGGCCAGCGCCGCCTCGGCGTCGCCGACGGCGGGGTCCTCCTTGTGCCGCGGCGCCGCCTCGCTGGCCCGCACGGTCTCGGTGCCGGGCGAGTCGAAGGTGGCGCTCGGCCGCTCGACCGTGCACTCGGCCCGGACCCGGTAGGCCGCCTCGCGCGCCGCCTCGTAAGTCTCCGCCAGCACCAGCGCGATGATCTGGCCGTCGTGCCAGATCCGCGCGTCCTGCAACGGGGCGATGGAGGTGGCGCCGTTGAGGCCGAACTCCAGCGGCTTCAGGCCGCGGACGTTCTCGTGGGTCAGCACCTCGATGACGCCGGGCACGGCCGCGGCGTCGGCGACGTCGATGCGGGTGATGCGGCCGCGGGCGACGGCGCTGGTCACCAGCACGCCGTGGGCGAGGTTGGCGACGGGATGGTCGGCGGGGTAGCGCGCCGCGCCGGTGACCTTGAGGCGGGCGTCGATGCGCGGCACCGGCGCGCCCATGTTGCGCTTCGGGGCCGGAGCGGCGGCGTTCTGGTCGGTCATCTCAGGCCTCCATCCCCTTGGTTTCCATCAGCGCGCGCACCAGGGTCCGCTTGGCGAGCGGCACCTTGAAGGCGTTGTGCTCGCGCGGGCGGGCCCCCTCCAGGGCCGTCTCGGCCGCCGCCGCGGCACTCGCCTCGTCGAGGCGCCGGCCGCGCAGCGCCGCCTCGGCGGCGTGGGCGCGCCACGGCACGGTGGCGATGCCGCCCAAGGCGATCCGCGCCTCGCGCACGGTGTCGCCGTCGAGGTCGAGCGCCACCGCCGCCGAGGCCAGGGCGAAGGCGTAGGAGTCGCGGTCGCGCACCTTGACGTAGCGCGACCGCCGGGTCCACGGGCCGGCCGGCACGGTGACGGCGGTGATCAGCTCGCCCGGCCGCAGCACCGTCTCGACCTCCGGCGTGCGCCCGGGCGGCCGGTGCAGCTCGGCCAGGCGCAGGGTGCGCGCGCCGTCGGGGCCGAGCGTCTCGACCGCCGCGTCGAGGGCGATCAGCGCCTGGGCGAGGTCGCCGGGATAGGTGGCGATGCAGGCGTCGCTGGTGCCGAGCACGGCGTGCTGGCGGTTGACGCCCTCCATGGCGCCGCAGCCGGAGCCGGGCTCCCGCTTGTTGCAGGGCCAGCTCGTCTCCCGGAAATATTCGCAGCGGGTGCGCTGCAGCAGGTTGCCGGCGAGGCTCGCCATGTTGCGGATCTGCTGGCTGGCGGCGAGCGTGAGCGCGTCGGCGATGACGGGATAGTCGCGGCGCACCGCGGGGTGGGCCGCCGCCTCGGCCATGCGCACCAGGGCGCCGAAGCGCAGCCCGTCGGCCGAGGCGGCGATCCGCCCGGCGTCGCCGCGCTCCAGGGCGTTCACGTCGACCAGCCGCTCGGGCCGCAGGACGTCCAGCTTCATCAGGTCGGTCATGGTGGTGCCGCCGGCGATGAAGTGGGCCGGCGCCCGCACCGCCGGGACGGCGCCGCCGCCGGCCGCCGCCTGCACCGCCCGCTCCGGGCGGTCGGCGCGTTCGTAGAGGAAGGGGCGCATCTCAGGCCTCCTGCATCTTCGCCTTCGCCTGGCGGACCGCGGCGACGATGTTGGGATAGGCGGCGCAGCGGCAGAGGTTGCCGCTCATGTACTCGCGGATGGCATCGTCGCTGTCGGCGTGCCCCTCGTTGACGCAGCCGACGGCCGAGAGGATCTGGCCGGGGGTGCAGTAGCCGCACTGGAAGGCGTCGTGGTCGACGAAGGCCTGCTGCATCGGGTGCAGGGCGCCGTCGGCGGCGGCCAGCCCTTCGATGGTGGTGATCGGCCGGCCCTCGTTCATCGCCGCGAAGCTCATGCAGGAGAGCACCCGGCGGCCGCCGACCAGCACCGTGCAGGCGCCGCACTGGCCGTGGTCGCAGCCCTTCTTGGCGCCGGTCAGGCCGATGTGGTCGCGCAGGGCGTCGAGCAGCGAGGTGCGGGCGTCGAGCGCCAGCCGGTGGTCCTGGCCGTTGACGCGCAGGACCACCGGCAGCGGTGCGCGGGGATCGGCGGCGGCGGCCGGCGCCGCGGCGGCGCCGGCGAGGCCGCCGACCAGCGGCAGTGCCGCGCCGGAGGCGGTGGCGCCGAGGAAGCCGCGGCGGTGGAGGTCCGGTCCTCTGCCGGGGCCGGTCGGATCGGAATGGGACGTCATGGGGAAAGCCCTGTTGGTGCGGACGCGGATGGCGGACGCAAGGATCGCCAACGTCGCGGCAACAGGATGATCCGGAGAATGTCGCGCCTGTCCGATCGGTGCAGGCGCGCGGGATCATCTGCCCGGCCCCCCTGTTATTGCCTCCGCCGACGGCCCGCTGGCCGTGAACGAGTCCCCATTTCGCCACGTGAGGAGCAACCGATGGCTGCCAAGAAATCCATGCGCGAACTGCTCATCGAGGAGCTGCGCGACGTCTACAACGCCGAGAAGCAGCTCACCAAGGCGCTGCCGAAGATGGCGCGCGCCGCCAGCAGCGAGGACCTGAAGACCGCGTTCAAGGAGCACCTGGAGGAGACCCAGGGCCAGATCGAGCGCCTGGAGCAGGTCTTCGAGAAGCTCGACACCCGCGCCCGCGGCAAGCTGTGCCACGCCATGCAGGGCCTGGTGGAAGAGGCCAAGGACATCATGGAGGAGGGGCTGGAGCCCGACGTCCTCGACGCCGCGCTGATCGCCGCCGCCCAGAAGGTGGAGCACTACGAGATCGCCAGCTACGGCACCCTCCAGGCTTACGCCCAGGCGCTGGGCGAGAAGGAGGTGGCGCAGCTCCTCGAGGAGACGCTCAAGGAGGAGAAGGCCACCGACGAGCGCCTCAACAAGCTGGCCTGCGGCGACATCAATAAGAAGGCCGCCAAGGCCGCCTGACGGCCGCCCGCCCGGACCGCCGGCCCGTCGCGGGCCGGCGGCGTTGCCGCTTCGGCTCGCCAACGCCACCCGATCGGAGACACCCATGACCAAGACCGCGATTCTGGCCGGCGCCCTGGTGCTGACCGCGTCCGTCCCGGCGCTGGCGCAGAGCCAGGGGCAGCTGGAGGCGCAGCAGGCGCCGGTCGAGCGCGCCGCGCCCGAGGACACCCACGGCAACGGCCGCTCCTACAGCCCGGCCGAGAAGGGCGTGGGCGAGCAGCACGCGACCCCGCCCGGCGACGCGCTGGCCCGCCCCGCCGAGCCCGGCGGGACGCGGCCGCCGTCCGCCAACGACGACGACACCGCCGCGACCAGCTCCAAGCCGGCCGAGGACCTGCTCGGCGGCGGGCGCGAGCGTCCGGAGAGCGCGCAGCAGGGTCCCGGCGACGGCACCGCCAACCGGGTCGATCCCGGCGGCCGCACGCCGATCCGCCGGGCCGGCGAGGACGTCGAGAAGTCCTGGAGCGACGCCGAGGAGAAGTGACCGCGCCGTGGACGCTTGAACCGGCCGGCCGGTGTCCCACATGAGGGGCCGTTCCCGACATCGCACGGATCCGTTTCCGGACGGCTGGCTCTGAGCCACGGCCGACCGTGCGCCGTTCTCCGGTCCAGCGGCTGGCCGCGGCGGCGCAGGGGGTCTCGCAGAGCGTTGCATGGGTGTCGGGACGGGAGACCCATGATGTCCCGACACACGTCCGAGGACGCCCTGGACCGCTACCTCCTCGAGGTTCGGCGGTGCCGGGCGCTGAACGTCCATGAGGAGCAGGAACTGGCCCGGCGCTGGCGCGAAGGCGGCGACGCGGCGGCTTTCGACCGGCTGGTCCGCAGCCACCTGGGCTACGCGGTGAAGGTCGCCAAGGCCTACCGGCGCTACGGCCTGCCGCTGGCAGACCTGGTGGCCGAGGCGAATCTCGGCCTGGTGGTCGCTGCGCGCAAGTTCGATCCCCACCGTGGCCTGCGGTTCGCGACCGTGGCGCTGTGGTGGATGCGGGCGGCGCTGAAGGAGTACGTGCTGCGCAACTGGTCGGTGGTGAAGGTCGGCACGACCGACGCGCAGCGGAAGCTGTTCTTCAACCTGCGGCACCTGAAGGCGCGCTTGCAGGAGCTGGAGAACGGCGACCTCACGCCGGCGTCGGTGACGGCGGTCGCCCGGACGTTGGGCGTGACCGATGCCGAGGTGGTGGAGATGAACCGCCGTCTCGCCGCCGACCGGTCGCTGGACGTCGACGCCGACGGCGAAGGGGGCGCATGGCGGGACCGTCTCGCCGACGAGCGTGCGGACCCGGAAGCCCGCCTCGCCGAGGCCGAGGAGCACCGCCTGAACGCGCATCTGCTGGCCCTCGGGCTCGCCGCGCTGACCGAGCGCGATCGCCAGATCCTCGTGGAGCGGCGCCTGCGCGAGCCGCCGGTCACCACCGAGGAGCTGGGGCGGCGCTTCCGCCTGACCCGCCAGCGCGTCGGCCAGATCGAGACGAAGGCGTTGGAGGCGCTGCGCACGGCGGTGGCCGCCGCGGCGCGGGAGCGTCCCGGGCCGGCGGAAGGTTGCCGTCCTACCCGCCGGGGCGGCGCGCCGGGGAGGCCGCCCGCGGTCGGCCGTCCAGCCCGTCGGCGACGAGGCCGGTCACCGCGCCCCACACGACGTGGGCCGCCAGCATGAGGGCGGTGCGGCGGCGCGGGTGCCGGGTGGCGGGGGTGAGGATGCCGGCGGCGGGTATCCAGCCGAGGTAGCTCGCCGCCCAGACGCCGAGCCCGTAGCCGACGCCGGTGAGCAGCGGCGGTCCGCCGATGCGCCGCGCCAAGGTCGGGTACAGCGCCCCGGTGGCGGCGCCGTACGCGTAGTGCGCGCCCAGCGCGAGGTCGCGGCGTTCCCGCTCGGCGGTCGCCGATAGGAGCGCGGCCGGAGCGACCCGCTCGGTGATGAGCCGGGGCGGTAAGGGATAGCGCTCGCGGTCCGGCAGCCTGCGGTACAGCAGGCGCATGGCCGCCGTCATGGCGACGGTGGCGGTGGTCCCGGCGATGGCGCCGGCGACGAAGCGGTTCATGGCAGGGCCCGGGTCGCAGTGACGGGAGGGGACGGGCCGCGGCGCGCTCCGCCGTGGCCCGCCCGGTCAACGCATCAGGCTGGGCATCAGGCTGGCGGTCGGCGCGGCCAGCGCGCGGATCTCCCGCTCGTGATCGCGCAGGGCCGGGAGCCACTTCGACGCGAACGCCCGGACGTCGGGATCGCTGCCGCCGCGCGCCTCGGCGTCGTAAAGGGCGATGGCGACCGCGTGCTCGGCCAGCTGCTCCTGCAGGTACTGGCGGTCGAAGTTGGCGCCCGCGAGCTCGCCCAGCGCGGCGGCCGTCGCCTGGCGGCCCATGTCGGGCGCGGTCGGCGGCGTCACCCCCTTGGACCGGGCCAGCGCCACCAGTTCCTGGTTGGCCTGCCCGTGCTCGGTCACCATGCGCTGGCCGAGGGCGCGCACGCTCGCGCTGGCGGCCTGTTCCATGGCGAGCCGGCCCATCGCCACCTCGCCGAGCCCGCCGTAGGCGGCCTGCGTCAGGAACGCCTGGTCGGCCACGGTGAGGCCGGCCATCGCCGAGCCCGAGCCGGACGGCGCCGCGGACGTGGCGCCGGAGGCGCCCGCCGGCGGGACGAGATCGGGGGCGGAAGAACCGCCGGCGCAGGCCCCGAGTGCCAGGACCGCGACCGTGGCGAGTGTTGCACGGTGAAGGGGTGACATCGTCCTCTCCGCAAGGGTATGAACCACGGCTGTTTCAACAGGGCGGGGGCGTGGCCGTCACCGGCGGGCCGCCCCGGCATGCCATCGGTGGTATTCGCCAGGAGCGGGGCGGGTGGACAGACAACCGGCGAGGCGGGCGACGGCGGCCGAGGTGGCGCGTCTGGCGGGGGTGTCGCAGTCGGCGGTGTCGCGCTGCTTCACGCCCGGCGCCAGCGTGTCGCCGGCGATGCGCGCGCGCGTGCTGGAGGTGGCGGACCGCCTGAACTACCGCCCCAACGCCCTGGCGCGCGGCCTGACCACGGCGCGCACCGATCTGGTCGGCGTCGTCATGGGTGACCTCGACGGTCCGTTCCAGCCCTACCTCTTCGAACGGCTGACCCGCGGCCTGGCGACGCTCGGCAAGCAGTCGCTGCTGATCCGCGGCGACCCCGCCGCCGACCTCGGCGGGGCGGCGATGGCGGCGCTGGACTACCAGGTCGACGCCGTCGTCGTCACCGCCGGCAGCGTGGCGGCCGAGACCGTCCGCTCGGTGATGGAGCTCGGCACGCCGCTCCTGCTCTACGGCCGGGTGGTCGCCGAGGACGGGGTGGACGCCGTGTGCTGCGACAACCGCCTGGGCGCCCGCCTCGCCGCCGAGGCGCTGGTCGCCGCCGGGCACCGCCGCATCGCCTACGTGGCCGGCCGCGCCGCCGCCTTCTCCGAGCAGGAGCGCAGCGCCGCCTTCCGCGAGGCGCTGGCGGAGCTCGGCGTGCCGCTGGTCGCCGAGGCGCGCGGCGACTACGGCTACGCCAGCGGCCACCGCGCGGCGCTGGAGCTGCTGGGCGCCGCGCCGCGGCCCGACGCGCTGTTCTGCGGCAACGACGCCATGGCCTTCGGCGCGCTCGACGCGGCGCGCATGGCGCTGGGGTTGCGGGTGCCGGACGACGTCTCCATCGTCGGCTTCGACGATGTGCCGATGGCCGCCTGGCCCGGCTACGACCTCACCACCGTGCGCAACCCCGTCGACGAGACGGTGCGCACCCTGCTGGCGATGCTGGGCCGGCGCCTCGCCGACCCGGCGGCGGCGCCGGTGCGCGAACGCCCGGCGCCCGAGCTGGTGGTGCGCGGGTCGGCCCGGCTGGCGCCGTGACGGCTCACACCGGCGCTTGCGTGCGGTCGTCCAGGCCGTAGTCGCGGATCACCGCGGCGACCCGCAGGCGGTAGTCGGCGAAGACGCCGCCGCGGCCCACCGTCTGGGCGCGGCGGTGCCCCTCGTGGGCCCGCCAGGCGGCGACCGCCGCCTCGTCCCGCCAGATGGACAGGGAGAGCAGCTTGTCCGGGTCGGTGAGGCTCTGGAAGCGTTCGACCGAGATGAAGCCGTCCATGGCCTCCAGCTCCGGCCGCAGGCGCGCGGCCATGTCGAGGTAGCCGGCGCGGGCGCCGGGAGCGGGGCGGACCTCGAAGATGACGGCGATCATGGGGCGGCTCTCCTGCGGGGGACGGGACGGATGGCAAGGATGTGGGCGGGAACGGTCATGGCGGCGACTCCGCCGACCACCAGGACGAGGCCGAGCCCCGCCGTGGCGCTGACGGTCTCGCCCAGCGCCAGGGCGCCGATGGCGACGCCGACGGGGACGCGCAGATAGGCCTGCGCCGTCGCCCCGACCGGGCCCAGGGTCCGGAACAGCCGGAAATAGATGACGAAGGCGAGCGCCGTGCAGGCGACCGACAGCGCCGCCAGGGCCAGCAGCGAGGTGGCGGACGGCTGGAGCGTCCACGGCCGGTCGACGGCGAGGCTGGCGGGGACCAGCAGCGCCGCCCCGCACAGCAGGGAGCCGGCCGCCGGCACCATCGAATCGAGGCCCTTGAAGCGCCCGCCGTACACCGCGGCGCCGCCGTAGGCGACGGTCGCCGCCACCACGGCGAGCTGCGCCGCGAGGTCGTCGCCCAGCCCGTCGAGCGCCGCGGCGCCGACCACCAGGACGATGCCGGCCAGCCCGGCGGCGACCCCGGCGAGCTTGCGCGGCGTCGCCGCGGCGGTTCCCGACAGGCCGAGGGTGATGAGGAAGGCGAAGACCGGCGTGGTCGAATTGAGGATCGCCGCCAGCCCGGCGTCGATCCGCTGCTCGGCCCAGGCGATCAGGGTGAAGGGCAGGGCGCTGTTGAGCACGGCCTGCACCAGGAAGGCCCGCCAGGTGGCGCCGTCGCGCGGCAGCGCCACCCCGCGCCAGCGCAGCAGGGCGAACAGGAGCAGGCCGGCCAGCAGGGTGCGCCCGGCGATCAGGGTGACCGGCGGGATCGTCGCCACGCCCAGCTTGATGAAGGTGTAGGAGCCGCCCCACAGGGTGGCGAGCAGGGCGAGCAGCGCCAACTCGCCGGCGAGGCCGGGCGGCGGCTCGGTGGGCCGTGTGGTCATCGTCCTCGTCCGTTGGAGGGGACGGCGCCGGATGGGCGGCGCCGGATGGGATGGCGCGACGATGGCACGGGTCCGCCGCCGCCGTCACCGGCGAACCCTTCGGCCGCGGCCGAAGCGTCGGGGGCTGCGGCGGTGCCGCGCCGCGGCTATGCTGGGCGCCATGACGATGGTCTCCGGCAACACCCTGGCGGCGGTCGCCGCCCTGATCGGCGACGTGGCGCGCGCCAACATCCTGGCCGCCCTGATGGACGGCCGCGCCCTCACCGCCGGCGAGCTGGCCTGGCACGCCGGGGTCAGCCCGCAGACCACCAGCGGCCATCTCGCCCGGCTGCGCGACGCCGGCCTGATCGCCGAGGCGCGCCAGGGCCGCCACCGCTACCACCGGCTCGCCGGGCCGGAGGTGGCGCAGGCGGTAGAGGCGCTGATGGCGTTGGCCGCCGCCGGCCCGCAACGCCACCGGCCGGCCGGACCGCGCGACGAGGCGCTGCGGCGCGCCCGCACCTGCTACGACCACCTCGCCGGGCGGCTGGGCACGGGGATCGCCGATTCGCTGTGCGCGGCGGGCCACGTGGCGCTGGCCGACGGCGCCGCCGTGGTGACCGAGGCGGGGCGGCGCTTCCTGCGCGACTCCCTCGCCATCGACCTCGCCGCCGCCGGCACCGGCCGGCGCCCCCTGTGCCGCACCTGCCTGGACTGGAGCGAACGCCGGCCCCACCTCGCCGGCCGGCTCGGCGCGGCGCTGCTGGAGCGCTCGCTGGCGCTGGGGTGGATCGCGCGGCGGCCCGACAGCCGCGCCGTCGTGGTGACCGACGCGGGGCGGCGCGCCTACGCGGCGCTGTTCGGGCTGGCGCCGGAGTGAGTCGCCGGAGCAAGAATCGGGCTGTGCCCGCGCCGCGCGCCGTCCTAAGCAGGTTCGCCCAGATCGGGCCACAGATGGCCCGGCCTGGGCAAACCTGCGGACTCTCTGGTTTTGCAGGTTTTCCGAGCCCGCCCAAGGGTGGGCGGAGTTCGGAAAACCTGCTTAGACCCGTGGACCAGCGATCCCGGAGACCTCCATGACGCCGCCGCCGATCCACCGTTCGATGGGCCCGCACGACTGGGCCCGGCTGCTCGTCCTGTCGGTGCTGTGGGGCGGCTCCTTCCTGTTCGTCGGCGTCGCCGTGCGGGAGCTGCCGACCCTGACGGTCGTCGTGGCCCGGGTCGCCCTGGCGGCGCTGGCGCTGCACCTGGCGGTGCTCGCCGCCGGCCGGCGGATGACGGGCGACCCCGCCGCGTGGCGTGCGTTCGTCGGCATGGGCCTGCTCAACAACGCCGTCCCCTTCGTGCTCATCGCCTGGGGCCAGCACCACATCGCCAGCGGCCTGGCGTCGATCCTCAACGCCACGACGCCGCTGTTCGGCGTGGTGGTGGCCCACCTGCTGACCCGCGACGAGACGATGACCGGCGGCCGGCTGGCCGGCGTCCTCGTCGGCTTCGCCGGCGTCGTGGTGATGATGGGCGGCACCGCCCTGGCCGATCTCGGCGGCGCCGACGTCGCCGCCCAGCTGGCGGTGCTCGGGGCGGCGCTGTCCTACGCGCTGGCCGGGGTGTACGGGCGGCGGTTCAGGGCCATGGGGGTGTCGCCCCTGGAGACCGCCACCGGCCAGGTGACGGCGTCGACCCTGATGCTGCTGCCGCTGATGCTGGCGGTGGACCGGCCGTGGACCCTGTCCGTGCCGTCGGCCGCCGCCGTGGCGGCGCTGTTGGCGCTGGCGCTGGTGTCGACGGCGCTCGCCTACATCCTCTTCTTCCGCATCCTGGCGACGGCCGGGGCGACCAACATCCTGCTGGTGACCTTCCTGATCCCGGTCACCGCCGTGGCGCTCGGCGCCGCCGTGCTGGGTGAGGCGGTGGCGCCCCGGCAGTTCGCCGGCATGGCGCTGATCGGGCTGGGGCTGGCGGCCATCGACGGGCGGGCGTGGCGGGCGCTGCGGCCACGGCCGGCCGGCTGAGCCGCCACGTGAGCCGCGAGCGCCGCCGCGCCGGCGGCGATCACTCGGTCTTGGGCTTGTCGGCGATCAGCCGCGTCACCTTCACCTCGTCCGTCTCCTCCATCCGCGCCCACCCCTCGCGACGGCCCGGCAGCGGCCGGTCCAGCGTGTACAGGCCGCCCCCCGCCGGGGACAGCGGGACGTACCAGCCGGTCTCGCCGCCGACGTAGCCGCCGGTCGGGTCGTAGATCGTCGTCCCGATCCGTACGCCCCAATGGTTCTTGAAGCCGACCCAGCCGGTGAGGCGCTGGCCGTCGCTGGCGAACACCGCGCCGCCGTTCCACGCCCGGTCGATGGGATCGGGACAGCGGACGAGGATGCGCTCGCCGCCGTCGCCGCCGATGGTCACCATGCTCAGCGTCGTGCCGAGCGCCGTGTAGGCCTGCCCCAGCACCTTCGCCACCTTCTCGCAATCGGCGACGTTGGTGTCGTAGCGGAACCCCAGCCGGCGGCAGACCGCGACGAAGTCGCGCATCACGGCGGCGTGGTTGGTGGCGTTGCGGCGGTAGCGCTCGACCACCTCCTCCTTGGCCGTCGTGAGGACGCTCATGCCGCGCTGCTTGCCGATCAGCACGGTGTAGTTGTAGTCGCCCATCTCCTCCCGGTCGTAGCCGCTCGTCGCCTGCGTGAACAGCGCGTTCGCCCGGTTCGCCAGGCGCCGGCCGTAGCGGTACTCGGCGACGCCCCAGACGCCGAGGGCGACAGCGCCGACGGCGAGGGTGGCGATCACGGGATGGGCGGCGACCGCGCCGGCAAGGGCCTGCCACGGCTGGACGACGGCCGGCCGCGGCACGGTGCCGACCGCAGGGGAGGGCGCCGGCCGCGCCGGCCCCGGAGCGTGCGGCGGTGCCGCGGCCGCCCGCCGCGCCGGCTGGGCGCACGTCCGGGCGTTCGGCGGGGCGCCGGACCGGGGCGGCGGCGACGCGGCGGGGCGGGGCGCCGGTCCGATCCGGCCGGCGGGCTGCGGCGCGAACCGCGTCGGCGGCGGCGGAGGGGGAGGCATTGTGCGGTGGACCTCCGGTGGGGCGTCCGAAGCGGGCGCGTGGTTCACGGCGTCGCCGACGCCACGATAGACCAGCGGGCGGCCGGCCGGAAGACGCCGTCGCCGGCGGCCGGCGCCGGCATTCACGCAAACGTCACAGATCCCACATCGCCGCGTCACGCGAGCGGCCTAAAGGAGGGCGCAGCGGCTTTGCATGCGTATGCAAAGCTTCTTCCGAAGCCGCGGGGGCGCGCCATGTCCTTCCTGACCGTCGATCGCCTGACCGTCGCCTATGGCGGCACGCCGGTGCTGAACGGCGTGTCCCTGGGGGTGGCGCGGGGCGAGTTCGTGGCGCTGCTGGGCTCGTCGGGCTGCGGCAAGACCACGCTCCTGCGCGCCGTGTCCGGCTTCGTGCCGGTGCAGGGCGGGCGCATCGCCGTCGACGGGCGCGACGTCACCGCCGCCCCGCCGGAGCGGCGCAACACCGCCATGGTGTTCCAGTCCTACGCCCTGTGGCCGCACATGACGACGGCGCAGAACATCGGCTACGGCCTCAGGCTGCGCGGCTGGAGCCGGGCGCGCATCGCCGCCAAGGTGGCCGAGCTGCTGGACCTCTTGAAGCTGGGCGGGCTCGGCCAGCGCAACGTCACCCGGCTGTCGGGCGGCCAGCGCCAGCGCGTGGCGCTGGGACGGGCGCTGGCGGTCGACCCGGAGATCCTGCTGCTGGACGAGCCGCTGTCCAACCTGGACGCCCGCATCCGGCTGGAGCTGCGCCACGAGATCCGGGCGCTGCAGCAGCGCCTCGGCATCACCGCCGTCCACGTCACCCACGACCGCGAGGAGGCCATGGTGATGGCCGACCGCATCGTCGTGCTGGACGCCGGCGCCATCGCCCAGGTCGGCACGCCGGAGGAGGTCTACCACCGCCCGGCCTCCGCCTTCGTCGCCAGCTTCATGGGCGCCGACAACGTCATCGTCCTCGACGCCGCGCGCGGTGGCGCCGGGCTGGAGGTCGCCGCCGGTCCCGACCACGACGCCGCGCGCCTGCCCGTCGGCCCGGGCGGCGTGCACCTGCCGGGCGGCGCCGGCGGCCGGCTGCACGCCCATTTCCGCAGCGAGGCGGCGTCCCTCGCCGATCCCGGCGCGGCACCCGACGGCAGCCTGCGCCTGCACGGGCGCATCGTCCAGGCCGCCTATCCCGGCGGCACCTGGCGCTACGGCGTCGCCGTCGGCGAGCGCCGCTTCCTGGTCGACGACCCCGTGCGCCGCGCCGCCGGCGACGCCGTCGCCGTCGCCATCCCGCCGTCGGCCCTCCACTGCTACCCCGCCGGGGCGGCGTGAGGCCGGCCGTTCCACCGAACCGTCCGCAGTCACCAAGAGGGGAAGACCGATGAAGCTGAGCACCCTGGCGGCGAGCGCCGCCGGCCTCGCCCTGGCCGCGGGCCTGGCGGCGGCGCCGCTGCAGGCCGAGACCGTTCTGAACGTCGTCAGCGCCGGCGACCAGAACATGGTCGACTACGTCAACGAGTTCCTCGCCCCGCGCTTCGAGAAGATCGTGCCGGGCGTGACCGTGCGGGCCGCCGGCACCGGCCCGGGCGACGCCGGCTCGCAGAAGATCTACGAGAAGCTGGACGCCCAGGCGAAGGCCGGCGCCAAGAGCTGGGACATCGACGTCGCCGTGGTCCACCAGAAGATGGCCGGTCAGATGGTGCAGGAGAAGCTGCTGGCGGCCTACGTCGACGCGGTGGCGACGGGCAAGCTGGCGACCCGCGACAGCGCCAGCAACGCGCTCGGCGCCGACGTCGGCGGCTACGTCCTGCCGATGTTCCACAGCCAGATCGCCCTGGCCTACAACCCCGAGCTGGTGAAGGCGCCGCCCAAGTCCTTCGACGAGCTGGCCTCGTGGGCCGAGGAGCACCCCAAGGCCTTCGGCTACAACGGCATCAAGGGCGGCATGTCGGGCGTCGGCTTCGTCACCGCCTGGGCCGCCGCGCACATCGCCGATCCGGCCAGGCTGGAGAAGGGCCCCTACGACAAGGCGGCGGTCCCGGCCATCGAGACGGCGCTGTCGGGCCTCAAGGACTTCAACCGGAACGTCACCCTGACGCCGGGCAACGCCGGCACGCTCGACATGCTGAACCGCGGCGAGATCGCCATGGGGCCGGTGTGGGTCGACATGTTCTACACCTGGCAGGCCGACGGCCGCCTCAACCCGAACCTCAAGCTGACCCTGATCGAGCCGGGCCTGCCCGGCCAGCCCATGTACTACGTCATCCCCGCCAAGGCCGGGCATCCCGACCTGGCGAAGAGGTTCATCGAGCTGGCGACCGGCCCCGAGGTGCAGGCCGAAGGCATCGTCAAGCGCTTCAACTGGTACCCCGGCATCGACGCCCAGCACGTCAAGGCCAAGCTCGACGAGGCCACCTGGGGCAAGCTGTTCACCGACGTGACGCCGGACGACCTGGCGAGCAAGGGCAAGCCCTTCCCGCTGGCCCAGTACTTCACCGACATCCTCGAAGCCTACGAGCGCACCGTTGCCAACTGATCGGACCGATGCGCCGATGACGGCGTGGTTTCGTCGGCCCCCCACCCAACCCTCCCCCACTGGCGCGGGGGAGGGCCCCCTTCCTCCCCCCGTCGCAGATGGGGGGAGGTCAGGAGGGGGGACCGACGCGACCACGCAGCGGGAAGAGAGGATGGGCACCTCCCTGTGGGGCGTCCTCCTCGTCCTGCCGGCGCTCGCCATGGTGGCGCTGTTCTTCCTCTACCCGCTGGGCTTCTCGGCGGTCAGCGCGCTGCGCGGCGACCAGGGCTGGACGCTCGCCCATTTCGCCAAGGCGCTCGACTTCTACGGCCGCGACGTGCTGTTCACCCTGCTCATCGTCGCCCTGTCGTCGGCGCTGGTCGCCGTGGCGGCGGTGGCGATCGGCGGCTATCTCACGCTCGGCGAGAACCGGGCCGCGGTGGCGGCCCTGCGCTGGCTCTACCGCTGGCCGCTGTTCATCCCCTTCATCGTCGCCAGCCAGATGATGCGGTCGTTCCTCGCCAAGAACGGGCTGATGAACGCCATGCTGGTGGGCGGCGGGGTGATCGAGCCGCTGCAGGCGGTCAGCCTGCTGGACTGGCGCGGCATCGTCGTCACCTTCGTGTGGAAGCAGACCCCCTTCGTCGCCCTGATGGTGG
The DNA here is from genome assembly GCF_051225715.1 of Azospirillum sp. ST 5-10. Taxonomy (NCBI): domain Bacteria; kingdom Pseudomonadati; phylum Pseudomonadota; class Alphaproteobacteria; order Rhodospirillales; family Azospirillaceae; genus Azospirillum; species Azospirillum sp. ST 5-10. The sequence goes on along the minus strand of NZ_JBPJSP010000024.1, from coordinate 59,008 downwards.
CGGGCGCCATGGCCTCGCTCGACCGCGCCGGCATCGAGGCGGCGCGCGACCTCGGCGCGGGGCGGCTGCGCATCCTCGTCGACATCGTCGTGCCGCAGGTCCGCCCGACCCTGGTGGTCGGCCTGATCCTCAGCTTCGTCACCATGCTGTCGGTGATGTCGGTGCCGATGATGATCAACCCCAACAACCCCACCATGATCACCGTCGACATGGCCTACCGCATCAACGCCCACGGCGACTACGGCGTCGCCAACGCGCTGGGCTTCCTCTCCTACGCCATGGCCGGGATGGTGGCGTGGATCTATCTGCGCCACGGCGTGCGCCAGGGGGGCGGGCGATGACCGGCGCCGCCGCCGCATGGGCGACGCGCGGCCTGGTCCTCGGGCTGCTCGCCTTCGCCGTGTTCGGGCCGATCGCCAACCTGCTGCTGTGGGCGGTGGCCGAGAAGTGGTACTTCCCGCACGCCCTGCCGCTGGAGTACGGCTTCGCGTTCTGGGAGCGGGTCTTCGCGCCGCGCTCCAACGCCATGGAATCGCTGGCGACCAGCGTCACCATCGCGCTCTTCACGGTGGCCGCGTGCCTGGCCGTGTCGGTGCCGGCGGGCTACGCGCTGGCGCGCCTCCGGCTGCCGCTGCGCAGCCTGATCCTGCTGGCCTTCCTGCTGCCCCAGGCGTTCCCCAGCGTCGCCGTCTACATCAACGTCGCGCGCATCTTCTACACGGTCGGGCTGAACGGCACGGTGCTCGGCGTCGTCCTGGTGCACGCGGTGCACGGGCTGGTCTTCTCCGTGTGGATCACCACCGCCGCCTTCGCCGCGGTCGACCGCTCCCTGGAGGAGGCGGCGCGCAACATCGGCGCCGGGCCGCTGCGGACCTTCCGCGACGTCACGCTGCCGCTCGCCGCCCCCGGCGTCATGGCGAGCGCCGTCTTCGTCTTCCTGGAATCGCTGGACGAGTTCACCGGCACCTACTTCGTCGGCGTGCCCGACGTCACCACCCTGCCGCTCCTCATGTTCAACGCCGGCATGGGCGGCAACTACCAGATCGCCTCCATCACCGCGCTCATCCTGCTGGTGCCCTCCGTCGGCTTCATGCTGGTGATCGAGCGCTTCCTCAAGGCCGACGTGCTGGCGAAGGTCGGCCACTGAACGGAACCCCCATGGACATCCGCGTGCTGGGCGTCGGCGAGGCCGCCGACCCCGACCTTCCCAATTCCTCCGTCACGGTGGCCGCCGACGGCTTCCGCGTCCTGGTCGACTGCGGCCACTCCGTGCCGCCCGTCCTGTGGCGCGCCCATCCCGGGCCGGACGCGGTCGACGCCGTGGTGTTCACCCACCACCATCCCGACCATTGCTTCGGCCTGGTGCCGGTGCTGATCCGCTGGACCGACCAGGGCCGCACCGGGCCGCTCGACGTCGTCACCACCCGGCCGGGGCGCCGCCAGCTCCTGCAGCTCCTGGAGGCGGGGTCGGTCGATCCCGACCGCGGCCTCTCCTTCCCCCTGCGCTGGCACGACGTGCTGGAGACCGGCCGGCTCGGCCCCTTCGCCCTGGCGACGGCGCCGACCCGCCACGCCCTGCCCAACCGGGCGCTGCGCTTCGCCCACGGCGGCGCCGTCTTCGCCTATTCCGGCGACGGCCGGCCGACCGCGGAGTCAGAGGCGCTGTTCCGCGGCGCCGACCTGCTGTTCCACGAGTGCTACACCGTGGCGCCGGACCCGGCGCAGGCGTTCCACGCCGCCTTTCCCATGATGGCGGACCTGCCGGAGCGGCTCGGCGTCGGGGCGTTGCGGCTCTACCACGTCCGGGCCGACCAGCGGGCGGCGCTCGCCGCCGCCTGCTCGGAACACGCGAACATCGCCTTGGCCGTGCCGGGATCGCTCCACTCCCTCGCCGCCGACGCGCATCTTCGCCGGCCGGGATGAAAAGGACCTTCGAGGACCGAGACAAGGGACCGCTTCGCAGGGGTGGGGTTCTCCGCCGGCCCGGGGCTCCGCGGGACCGCGCCCTTGACGGTCGCGGCGAGCCTGCGTAGGGTCCCGGCCATGATCGCACGCGCTGTCCAGACCGGCCGCTATTACCCGCTGTCCCCATAGGGCGGCGTCGTTCGATCGTGACCAGATGAACGTGCCGCCGCAGTCCGGCGGCGCGCATCATCGGCAGACCTCCGGACGTGTGGCTCACCCCCCCGGAGTTCTTGCGATGACGTCCCCCTCCACGGCTTCCAACCCGCCGCGGTCCGCCTTCCTCCAGGCGCTGGCCGGGCGCGGCTTCCTCAACCAGTGCAGCGACCTGGATGCCCTCGACGCGGCGATGCGCGACGGCGTGGTGAGCGCCTACGTCGGCTTCGACGCCACGGCCGACAGCCTGCACGTCGGCCACCTCATGTCCATCATGGCCCTGCGCTGGCTGCAGCGCACCGGGCACAAGCCCATCGTCCTGATCGGCGGCGGGACGACGCGGATCGGCGATCCGAGCTTCCGCGACAGCAGCCGGCCGATGCTCGACGACGACCGGATCGCCGCGAACATGGCGGGCATCCGCAAGGTCTTCGCCCGCTACCTGACGTTCGGCGACGGCCCGACCGACGCCGTCATGGTCGACAACGCGGACTGGCTGGACGGGCTGCGCTTCATCCCCCTGCTGCGCGACGTCGGACGGCACTTCACCGTCAACCGCATGCTGAGCTTCGACTCCGTCCGGCTGCGGCTGGAGCGCGAGCAGCCGCTCACCTTCCTGGAGTTCAACTACATGATCCTCCAGGCGTTCGACTTCGTCGAGCTGGCGCGCCGCTGCGGCTGCCGGCTGCAGATGGGCGGCTCCGACCAGTGGGGCAACATCGTCAACGGCATCGAGCTGGGCCGTCGGATGGACGGCCGCGAGCTGTTCGGGCTGACGACGCCGCTGCTGACCACCGCGGCGGGCGCCAAGATGGGCAAGACCGCCTCCGGCGCCGTCTGGCTCAACGCGGACCGCCTGAGCCCCTGGGACTTCTGGCAGTTCTGGCGCAACACCGAGGATGCCGACGTCGGCCGGTTCCTGCGCCTCTTCACCGAGCTGCCCCTGGCGGAGATCGCCCGGCTCGCCGCCCTGCGCGGCGCCGACATCAACGAGGCGAAGAAGGTCCTGGCCGACGAGGCGACGCGGCTGTGCCACGGCGACGCGGCGGCGCGGCAGGCGGCGGACACCGCCCGCCGCACCTTCGAGACCGGCGGAACGGCCGACGGCCTGCCCGCCGTGGAGGTGGAGCGGACCGCGCTCGACGCCGGGATGCCGCTGGTCGACCTGCTGGTGGCGGCCGGCCTCGCCGCGTCCAAGGGTGCCGCGCGGCGCCTCATCCGCGACGCGGGGGCGCGCGTGAACGGCACCGTCGTCGCCGACGCGGCGGCGGCGGTCACCCCGGCCGACCTCGACGCCGACGGCCGCCTGCGGCTCGCCGCCGGGCGCAAGCGCCACGCCGTCGTCCGCTGCCGCTGACGGCGCGCCGGCGCAGGGCGGGCCGGCGGCCCGCCCTCCTCCCCCCTTCCGACGGGGGCGGCGTCTTCTTCTTTCGGCACCGCCGCCGCCCGAACGGGCCGCTCTCGCCAAAGATCGGACGCCCGCGCGATTGCCTGGCCATCGGTATGGGGAGCGGCGGCGGACGTCTTCGAACGCGCTCTATTCGCAAGATATGATTACTTTTCTCGTTTTCCAAATTATAAATACATCTACCGACGTTGACGAGAAAGCGGCGGAGTGTAGGCAGTAACGGCCTGCAAGAACAATCCATTCTCAGAATATATGGAGGGAACAATGCGGAACCTGTTCCTGACGGTCGTTTTCGCCTTCAGTCTTGCCGGGGCGGCCCACGCAGAAGGCAGCCGCAGCTCCGCGACGAACGACTGGAACAGCAACTACGATTTTCCCGGCGCGTCGGCCACGGTGAACCGCCTCACCCGGGCCAACCTCATCGAGAAGCAGAAGAACGGCGGCTTGGAGACGCAAGTCAACAACTGGTCGACCGCCTACTCGACCACCAACGTCGACAGCATGAACGAGTTCTCGATCAGCGGCTCCAACAACAGTCTCTCGACGACGCAGACGTCGGAGGGCAACACCAGCAACTCGGCGATCGGCGGAATGATCAACGATCCCCTGGGCTCGCGGGCGCTGTCGTCCCAATAGGGGCGCCCCACCAGGGCTGCCATCGGGCAGCGGCTCGTCGAGGATGCCCGATCCCTTCTTGAACTGGAGCCCGTGTCATGCGGTACAAGGCTCTCCTGGTGGCCGGTACGGCCCTGCTTGTCGCCGGCTGCACGGCGGACACCCCCCTTTCCACCCCGGCCGCCCTCCTCTCCGGACCGCCCGTCCAGGCGATCAAGACGCCCTACGACGACGCCCTGCAGTGCCTGCGGCCGCTGTCCGGCGCGATGCCGCGCCGCTTCACGCTGGCGGTGGGAGACGTCGCCGACCGCACGGGCAAGATGTCCCTGGACGAGGGCGGCACCGGCAACTTCGTCACCCAGGGGGCCGGCGACATCGTCACCTCCGCCCTGATGAAGTCGGGCGTGGTGAACGTCGTCGAGCGCCTCGACACGCGGGTGCTGCTGTTCGAGCAGAAGCAGGCGATGGACAAGCTGCTCGGCGACGGCATGAACCGCGTCATCCAGCTTCCCAACGGCCAGCACCAGGAGGTGCCCTACCGCGGCATCCGGCCGGGCGCCGTCCGCGGATCGGACTTCTACATCCTGGGCTCCATCAACAGCCTGGACTTCGGCGTGGTGAGCAACGGCGCCGAGGCGATCGTCGCCGGCATCGGTCCGCGGGCGCGGCAGTTCCGCGCCGTGGTCGGGCTCGACCTCCGCCTGGTCCACACGGAATCCTCGAGAGTCGTCGCCAACACGTCTCTCCAGAAGCAGATCATCGGAACGGAAGTGGGGTTCGGCGTCGGCCGCTTCTTCGGCGACACGCTCGTCGAGGTCGATATCGGCGAGAAGCGCAACGAACCCCTGCAGATGGCTTTGAGGTCGATGTTGCAGCTCGCGACGTTCAACCTCATCACGGACCTCTACGGCATCCAAGGATGCCGTGAGGGGATCGATGCCCTGGAACGGTCCGGGCAGGTCTCCGAAACGACGAACCAGGGCGCTCCGGAACCGCCGCCGGCTCCACCGCCGGCGGCCCAGGAGCCTCCGACCGCCCTGCATCGCGACGAGACGCCCCGCCCGCAGTGATCGGGCCGGGCACGATCCAAGTTGCATATGCAGCCTGATGTATCAACCCTTAAGGGAGTTTGCGGTAATGCGTACGATCCTTCTCACCTCCGCCGCCGTCGCCGGCCTCGTTGCGCTCTCCGTGCCGGCGTCGGCCAACGACATCGTCCGCGAACTGCTCGACAACGGCCTCGTCGCCGGCGCGGACCAGATGGGCGAACTCTACACCAACATCCAGGGCGCCGTGGGCAACGAGCAGACGGCGAAGAACACCGCCAGCCTGGGCAAGCTCGAGAAGTACCTCGATCCCAACACCGGCAAGTACGTGTTCGGCTCGGTGTCGGCGGCCAACATCGGCAACTCGGTGTCCATCGAAGACACGACGCCGGATCCCAAGAGCATCACCAGCACCACGACCACCACGACCTCGGGCACCGTGACCTTCGCGCCCGGGACCACCGCTCCGGTGAGCGGCGCGACCACCTCGAACGGTGACGTGTGGGCGAACGTGACCGCCCTCGGCTTCCCGGTCAGCTCCGGCCCGTACAACCCGTCGGCCGTCGGCGTCAGCTACGACCTGTTCGTTCCGGCCGGCCAGAGCGTGTCCGGCGTCGCCGACCTGTCCGGCGTGACCGGCTCCTTCTCCGGCACCTCGACGGTCACCCAGGAGGGGGCCCTGGAGTTCGTGAAGGGCGACATCTACCTGAACGGCCAGATCGCCACCGGCAACACGCAGTATGCGGAGATGGCGGCGGTGGCGTGCGCCAACTGCGGCGGCACCTCGTTCCTCGAGAACGTGTCCATGACCGCGGCGAACATGGGCAACGCGATCTCCATCGACGACCTGTCGTCGGGCTATCGCGGCGAAGCCGGCGACCTGTACGTCAGCGGCCAGTATGCCGCCAACAACGTGCAGACGGCGATCGCCACGCCGACGGTCGGCAGCATGGTGGGCGGTGCCATCTCCGCCGCCAACATCGCCAACAGCATCTCCATCAAGGACGCGTGCGGCTCTTGCGAGTAAGCCGAGACGCGAGGCTCCCGGCGGCATGGGCCGCACGCCCGCGCCGCCGGGCAACTTGGTTCCGCTTGTCCTTGGCCGGGGTGAAAGCCCCGGCCTCCTTGTGTCCGAAGGGCACCGTTTGCGCCGTCACATCGGAGGTCGACATGCCGAGCACTTCATGGACTCTGGCTTTCGCCGCGTGCGCTCTGGCCCTGGCGAGTCCGGCGGCGGCGGACCCCGGAGCGGCCGCGCCGACGGACGCCATGATCCTCCACCACGAGGCCACGCGGACGCCGGATGGCGACGCCGCCGCGGTGGCCGTGCCGTCGATCCTGCACCAGGTCGCGCCGCTCACCCTGGAGGATCTCGGGGCCGACGTGTTCGCCGACACGATCGACCCCGGCGTCGTCACCCTGCGTCTCGTCCTGCCCCGCGAACCCATCGTGTCGGTCCTGCGGGTGGCGCCGGACGCCGCGGACGACGGTCCCAGCTCGCTGTCGCAGGCGGCGTTCGGCTGCCGGCTCGGCAGCGGCACCGCTTGCCGTTTCTTCGAGCAGGCCGTGTCCTCGGTGGCGCTGCCGCTGCCGGGCGCGGACGGGCGCGATGGCGGTCCTGCCGCGGAAACGCCCGAGGCGGGCGCCCCGCAGCGCGGCCCGGTCGGAGCGGACCGCTCCGGCCGGTGAACCAGGCGGGTCGCGGCCTGGCGGCGGAACGCCGACGGCCCGGCGCGCCGTCGCGCGACCGGGCCGTCCTTTGCGCACGCCCGTCCCGGGCGTTCCGTCACGACGCGCAGAGCGGCTCGCCGGGGCGCTGCAACTCCGGCTCGGCCGGGCCGGACGCATAGGACAGGGCCTGGCCGTCCATGGCGCGGGAGTCGGCGCGGCGGGCCGGGGCGTCCGCCGGTGCGTCCGGCATCCGGCGCTGGGTCGCGCCGGCGTCGTCCGCCCCGTACCCCAGATTCATCGCCCACACCGCGATCTGCGTCCGGTTGGCCGCGCCGATCTTGCGCATCAGCGTCTTCACGTAGAACTTGACGGTCGGCTCGCGGATGTTGAGGGCCAGGGCGATCGCCTTGTTGCTCGCGCCCATCACGATCAGGTCGAGGATCTGCTGCTCGCGGGCGCTGATCGAGCCGTGCAGTTCGGCCGGCACCGGGCGGGGGGGCAGCTGGGCCTCGGCCAGCAGATCGATCACCAGGCTGGGCACCACGACCTGTCCGGTCAGGACCAGGCGCAGCGACTGGACCAGCGCCTCCGTCGAAAGGTCGGAGCCGAGGGCCCCGTCCGCCCCGGTCTGGAGCAGGTGGACCACCGCCTGCCGGGACGGCCGATCCAGCAGGAACACGACGTACGCCGTCGGGAAGCGGGCCTTGATCGGCGCGACCGCGGCGTCGTCCTCGGTGTCGTGGATGTCGACGAGGATCAGATCGGGAGCATCGCGCCAGCGATCGATGCCTTTCGTCGTTTCCGCTTCCGCACAAATAAGAAACGTGCTGCCCAAAAGCGACTTGATACCTTCCCGAAGAAGCTTGCTCTCTGCGATCAGGCCAATTCTAATCTCCGGCATATCAACCTCCAGGAGGCAGGAAGCGGGCGATCTATTTCGCTCGATTGGTGTAACGTCCGATAAAATGAATGAGAAATTTACACCGGTCAAGGTATCAGAGGCAGGTATATGCGCCGGGCCGGTCTTGGATGATGGTATATAAAGGTGTCGCATTGGGAATTCTGCCCATAGGAATGGAGCCCGCCATCCGGAAGTATAATTATCGATATGTGCACGAACTCTATGAATGGCTGGTTTTATTGTTGGCCGACGTCGCGGCGTGGAGCGATCGTTCCGCCCCCGTCAGCGTTCGCGGCGACGGTCGGGGCGTCGCGCGGCGACCGGGCCCTCGAAGGAAGGGGCGGGGCGGCGACCGAAGGAGAGGCCGTCATCGCGGCCAATGTCCGAACGAAACCGCACCCGGCGTCGAACAAGCCTCTATATTGGAAGGGAAGATCCCCCGTCGGGCATGATGGTCATGAGGGACACCGCGCCAACGATCCACGCAGCGGCCGCCGAGCGACAGCGGTGCGGCCGGGACGCCGCTCTCCTGCTGGAAGAGTTCTCGGAGGCGAACGCCCGTTTCGAGCGCCTCAACAAGGGCGTCGTGATGCTGCTCGACCGGGCGGGGATCGGCGACATCAGCCCGCTGCAGCTGCTCCTCATCTACGCCCTCAGCCGGCAGCCGCTGCAGCCGAGCAAGATCACCAGCCTGCTGTTCAGCAACAACAAGACGCTGGCCTATCCGCTCAAGAAGCTGCAGACGCGCGGCTACGTCGATCGCAAGCCGCACAGCGCGGACGGGCGGGCCAGGCTGCTGCAGATCACCCGCAAGGGGCAGGCCGTGCTCCTGCGCCTGGGGATCGAACCGGGCCGGGAGGGCGGCGGCGGCGGCATGCCGGCGTGAGCGTCGCGGCGGCCGAGCGGCCCCGCGGTCGTCCGCGGGGCCGCCGGCGGCGCGCTCAGCACTTCAGCACCACCTTCATGCACTCGTCCTGCTTGCCGAGGAACAGCTCGTAGCCGCGCGGCGCGTCGTCGAGCGACAGGGAATGGGTGATGATGACGCCGGGGTCGATCTCGCCCTTTTGGATGCGCTCCAGCAGCGGCTTCATGTAGTGCTGGACGTGCGCCTGGCCGCCCCGCAGGGTCAGGCTGCGGTTCAGCAGCGAGCCCATCGGGAACTTGTCGATGAAGCCGCCGTAGACGCCGACCACCGACACGGTGCCGCCGTTGCGGCAGGACTGGATCGCCTCGCGCAGCGCGATCGGCCGGTCGGTCTCCATCATCAGCGCCTGCTTGGTGCGGTCGTAGGCGTAGCCGAGCCCGTGCGCCTCCATGCCGACGGCGTCGATGCAGGCGTCGGGGCCGCGCCCGCCGGTCATCTCCCGCAGCGCCTCCAGCACGCTGTCGACGTCCTCGTAGTCCAGGGTCTCCGCACCCGCCTGCTCGGCCATGCGCAGGCGGTAGGCGAAGCGGTCGATGGCGATGACCCGCTCGGCACCCAGGAGGAAGGCGCTGCGGATGGCGAACTGGCCGACCGGACCGCAGCCCCACACGGCGATGGTGTCGCCGCCTTTGATGTTGCAGTTCTCGGCGCCCATGTAGCCGGTGGGCAAGATGTCGGAGAGGAACAGCACCTGCTCGTCCGCCAGCCCGTCCGGCACCTTGAGCGGACCGACGTCGGCGTAGGGGACGCGGGCGTATTCCGCCTGCCCGCCGGCGTAGCCGCCCAGCAGGTGCGAATAGCCGAAGATGCCGGCCGGCGAGTGGCCCCACAGCTCCTCCGCCATCCAGGCGTTGGGGTTGGAGTTCTCGCACACCGAATAGAGATGGCTCTCGCAGCTCATGCAGTGGCCGCAGGCGATCGGGAAGGGCACCACCACGCGGTCGCCCACCTTGAGCGTCCTCACCTCGCGGCCGACCTCGACGACCTCGCCCATGAACTCGTGGCCGAGGATGTCGCCCCGCTCCATGGTCGGGATGAAGCCGTTGTAGAGGTGCAGGTCGGAACCGCAGATCGCCGTCGAGGTGATGCGGACGATGGCGTCGTGCGGGTTCATGATCTGCGGGTCGGGGACGCGCTCGACCCGCACGTCACGCTTGCCCATCCAGCAGGTGGCTTTCATCGGAATCTCCTCGGTCAGGGCGTTACAGGCCGCGGACGGGCTGCGGCGGCGGCAGGTGGCCGGCAGGCCGGGCGGGGTGGCGGATGCGGCCGGTCATGGCCTCGGACATGGTGACCTCGCCGGTCTCCAGGATCTGCTTCAGGACCCGCAGGTCGTCGCGGATCTCCTGGCCGGGCTCGCGGCCGAACAGGCGGGCCACGGCGGCGCCGATCATCCCGCCCGGCGGCTCGTACGACAGGGCGACCCGCACCACCGTGCCGCGCCCGCCGGTCGCCGGCGCGAAGCGCACCTCGCCGTGGCTGTCCACATCGGCGCCGGGCAGGGACCGCCAGGCGATGCGCTCGTTCGGCCGGTCTTCGGTGACTTCCGCCTCCCATTCCACGCGCATCCCCAGGGGACCCTCGGCGCACCAGCGCGAGCGGTCGTCGCCGGTCGGCTCGACCGCGACGAGGTGGCTCATGAAGCGCGACAGGTTCTTCAGGTCGCGCCAGAAGGCGTAGACCTCCTCGCGCGGGCGGTTCACCGTGACCGAGGCGGCCGCGTGCACGGTGCCGTGGCCGGCCCACCCGCCGGCGCGTCCATCGGCGGCGTCGCTCTCCTGGCGGGCGCACAGCACGTCGAGGGCCATCACGCCGAGCACCGCCGCCCCGGCGGCCGCCAGCCGCTCGGGCTGCGCCCCGCTGGCCCGCGACGCCCCGGCGAGGGCGGCCAAGTCCATCGCGTCGCCGGCGACGCGCGCCCACAGCCAGCCCGCCGGCCGGTCCTGCATCAGCACGCCGACGCCGCAGGCGATCTCGCGCAGGCCGAAGGTGCGCATGGCCCGCTCGCTCAGCTCGTCGTCGGCCATGCCGACCAGCCGCGCCATCGCCCGTGGTGCGGCGACCTGCGACGCGCCCAGGCCGATGCTGAACCAGCCGAGGAACGACGCCAGCGACGCGCGGCCCGACGCGCCGTCGTGCCCGTTCCCCGTTCGGTGTGCCTCGTGGTGCAAGGCGGTCATCGTCGCTCTCCCTCCCGCGTCGTCGATGGGGCGTTGATGGGCGGATCCCGTTCGGGACCCGATGCGGGCAACAGGGCGAGCGCGTCCGGCTCGCGCCGCGCATCGGCTATACCCCGAAGTGGGTGGCGTCGGCCGGCCGGTCACGGCAGCTTGTGGGCCTTCAGGTCGCCGACCGCCGGGCCGTGCAGCACCCGCCCGTCGGCGGCGAAGACGGAGCCGTGGCAGTGGCAGTCCCAGGTGCGCTCGGCCGGGTTCCAGGCGACGGGGCAGCCGAGATGCGTGCACGTGGCCGACAGGGCGTGGGACACGCCGGCCTCGTCCTTCCACACCGCCACCTTCTCCTCGCCCGCGTCGAACACCGCCCCGTCGCCCGGCGCCAGGTCGGCGGGGGAGCGCGGGGGGCGGCCGGCGTCGTCGTGATGGGCGTGCCCGCCGCCGGCGACCTCGGCCGGTTCGCGGGTGGCGTCGAACAGCTCGGCCCAGGGATTGGCGCGCCCGGTGAGGGCGTCGCCCAGGATGCGCCCGGCGGCGGCGCCGTTGGTGAAGCCCCAGGCGCCGAAGCCGGTGGCCACCCACAGGTGGCGGCTGTCCTTCGCTGCCCGGCCGACGAAGGGCAGGCGGTCCTGGCTGTCGTAGTCCTCGTTGCCCCAGTGGTGGCTGACCGGGCCGATCGGGAAATGGGCGCGGGCGAAGCTCTCGATCTCGCGCACCCGGGCGATGGTGTTGCCGCCGTGGCCGGTGGCGTAGCTGGGGCCGGCGACCACCAGGGTGCGGCCGCCGTCGGCGCCGCGGATGGAATGGGTCGGCGCGTCGAGGCCGAGGAACATGCCGTCCGGCGCCCGGCCCCGCTCCAGCGGGGCGGCGATCACCAGATGGGCGCGCGGGGTGGTCTTCTTGTGGAACGCGCCGTCGGGCACCACCGGCAGATGCGAGGCGACGACGACGTCGGCCGCCTTCACCGTGAAGCCGCCGGCCGTCACCGCGCAGGGCTCGCCGTCCAGCACCGCGGTGACGCGGGTGTCCTCGAAGACGGCGCTGCCGCCGCCGTCCACCTCCGCGGCGAGATGGGCGAGGTAGGGACAGGGGTCGAACTGCGCCTGGTCGGCGAAGCGCAGGGCGGCGACCGCGGGGACGGGCAGGGGGACGTCGCGCACCAGCTCCGCCGGCAGGCCGGCGCGCCGCGCCGCGTCGGCCTCCGCCGCCAGCCGCTCCACCGTCTCCGCGCGGGCGGTGAAGAGATGGGCGGCCTTGCGCTCGAAGCCGCAGGCGATGCGGTGCCTGTGCACGTGGTCGGCGATCTCGGCGAGGCCGGCGGCCTGGGCGTCGGCGTAGAGGCGGGCGGCGTGACGGCCCAGCCGCCGCTCCAGGTCGTGGTAGATCAGCCCGTGCTGGGCCGTCACCTTGGCGGTGGAGCGGCCGGTCACCTGGCCGCCGACCCGCAGCATCTCGATCACCGCCACGCGCCGGCCCGCGCGCTTCAGCCGCAGCGCGGCGCTCAGCCCGGCGATGCCGGCGCCGACCACGACGACGTCGAACTCGCGGTCGCCGCGCAGGGCCGGGAAGCGGCGGGCCGCCAGGCGGTCGACCCAGAGGGACAGGGGCTTGCCGGGGAGAAGGTCCATGGAAAGGCTCCATGCCGTGGGGGCGGGTGTCGCTCCTCCCCAACAGCCGCGCGACCGCAACCGGCACGCCCGGCGTCGGTCAGCGCCGGTGGCGCGCCGTCACCTCCGCCTTGGCCAGGGCGTGCCGGTTCAGGAAGAAGCCGACCATGGCGCCTGCGGCCCCGCCGTCCAGCGGCAGGGCCGGCGTGTCGAGGGCCCAGACGGTGACGACGTAGCGGTGCGGCGGATCGCCCGGCGGCGGGCAGGCGCCGCCGTAGCCGGCCGTGCCGAAGTCGGTGCGGCCCTGCACGGCGCCCTCGGGCAGCGGGCCGCCGCCCTCGGGCAGGCCGCGCAGGCCGGGCGGCAGGTTGAACAGAGTCCAGTGCCACCAGCCGCTGCCGGTCGGGGCGTCGGGATCGTAGACGGTCACCGCCAGGCTGCGCGTGCCCGCCGGCGGCTCGCTCCAGGTGAGCGCCGGCGACCGGTTGCCGCCGCGGCAGCCGAACCCGTCGAGGACCTGGGCGTCGGGCAGGGTGCCGTCCGGCGCGAGGCCGGGCGCGGCGACCCGGAAGGAGCCCGCCGCGGCCGGGCCGGCGACGGCCGCCGCCAGGACCAGGATGAAAGCAGCTTTTCTCATGATTGTCCTTTCCCACTTCGCTCGTCCGGGCGACTGTAGGCCGGGTCGAGGCGGAACACTGCTGAGGATGTCTCATCGATGGGAGAGCCGGGCATGACGGCGTCGCTGCGCGCGGTCCAGGCGTTCTGCGCCGTCGCGCGCTGCGGCTCCATGGTCGAGGCGGCGGTGGCGCTGGGCGTCACGCCGTCGGCCCTGTCGCACCTCGTGCGCGGGCTGGAGGCGCGGCTGGGCGTGCCGCTGTTCGAGCGGGCCGGGCGCGGCATGGCCCTCAACGAGGACGGCCGGACCCTGCTGGCGGCGGTCGGCCCGGCCATGGCGACGGTGGAGGAGGCGCTGGCCGCCTTCGTCCGCCGCCGCGTCGAGCTGCGGATCAGCACCCTCTCGACCTTCGCCACGCGCTGGCTGATCCCCCGCCTGGCGCGCTTCCAGGAGCGCCATCCCGACGTCGAGCTGCTGGTGTCGACCTCGACGCGGGTGGTCGACTTCGCGCGGGAATCCTTCGACTGCGCCATCCGCTGGGGCGAGGGCGGCTGGCCGGGGGTGGCGTGCGCGCGGCTCTACGACGAGGAGCTGGTGCCGGCGTGCAGCCCGGCGCTGACCGCGCGCGGCGGCCTGCGCCGGCCGGCCGAACTCGCCGGCGCCCGCATGCTGCACGCCCGCAGCCGGCGCGACGACTGGCGGCGCTGGCTGGCGGCGGCCGGGGTGGAGGGGGTCGACACCGAGGCGGGGCCGGTGTTCGACACGCGCAACCTGGTGATCCAGGCGGCCATCGGCCAGATGGGCGTCGCCGTCGTGGATCCCCGCTTCATCGCGGCGGAGCTGGCGGCCGGGCAGCTCGTGCTGCCCTTCGGCCCGGCGGTGCCGCTGCCGACGGGGTACTGGCTGGCGTGGCCGCCCGGGCGTGGAACCGGGCGCCCGCTGGCGGCGTTCCGCGCCTGGCTGGCCGAGGAGCTGACCTGACGCGCCGCCCGCAGGGTGCTATCCTCGGCCGGCGATCACGGGGAGGACGAGCATGGCCCACCGCGCGCCGACCACGGATCTGCCCACCCATGCCGTGACCAACCAGCCGCCGGAGTACGCGCCGCGCGACCTCTGGAGCGGCGACCCGGCGCTGGCCGAGGCGGTGCGCCGCGAGGGGGCGGCGTGGGCCGAGCCGGCTCTGGCGGCGCTCGGCGTCGAAGCCGGCGGCGAGCGGGCGATGCAGCTGGGCGAGCTGGCCAACCGCCACCCCCCGGTGCTGACGGCCTTCGACCGCGTCGGCCGCCGCGTCGACGAGGTGGAGTTCCACCCCGCCTACCACGAGCTGATGGGGCTGGCGATCGGCCGCGGCATCCATTCCGTCGCCTGGACCGCGGATCGGCCGGGCGGCCATGTGGCGCACGCCGCCCTGGGCTATCTGCTGACCCAGGCGGAGGCCGGGGTGCTGTGCCCGGTCGCCATGACCTACGCCGCCGTGCCGGCGCTGCGCCACCAGCCGGAGGTGGCGGCGGAATGGCTGCCGCGCATCCTGTCGGAGCGCTACGACCCGCGCGCCGTGCCGGCCCCGGAGAAGGCGGGCGCGACCGTCGGCATGGCGATGACGGAGAAGCAGGGCGGCTCCGACGTGCGCGCCAACGCCACCGAGGCTCGGCCGCTCGGCGCCGCCGGCCCGGGGCGCGAGTACGCCCTGCGCGGCCACAAATGGTTCTGCTCGGCGCCGATGTCCGACGCCTTCCTGACCCTGGCCCGGGCGCCGGGCGGCCTGTCCTGCTTCCTGGTGCCGCGCTGGCGCCCCGACGGCACGCGCAACGCGCTGCGCCTGCAGCGCCTCAAGGACAAGCTGGGCAACCGTTCCAACGCGTCGGCCGAGATCGAGTACGACGGCGCCCTGGCGGTCCTGGTGGGGGAGGAGGGGCGCGGTGTGCCCACCATCATCGACATGGTCCACCACACCCGGCTGGACTGCGGCTTCGCCGCCGCCGGGCTGATGCGCGCCGCGCTGTCGCGCGCGCTGCACCACGCGGCGCACCGCGCCGCCTTCGGCCGGCCGCTGATCGCCCAGCCGCTGATGCGCGCCGTGCTGGCCGACCTGGCGCTGGAGAGCGAGGCGGCCGTCGCCCTGGTGCTGCGGGTGGCGCGCGCCTTCGACGCCGACGGCGCGCATGACCGCGCCTTCGCCCGCCTCGCCGTGGCGGCCGCCAAGTACTGGGTCACCAAGCGCTGCCCGCCGCTGGTCTGCGAGGCGCTGGAGTGCCACGGCGGCAACGGCTACGTGGAGGATGGCGGGATGCCGCGGCTCTACCGCGAGGCGCCCCTGAACGCGATCTGGGAGGGGTCGGGCAACGTCATCTGCCTCGACGTCCTGCGCACGCTGCAGAAGGAGCCGACGGCGCTGGCCGCGCTCGAGGCGGAGCTGGCGGCCGCCCGCGGCCTCGACGGCCGGCTCGACGCCTGGGTGGCGGCGACGCGGGCGCTGCTGGACGACCCCACGTTCCTGGAGGTGCGGGCCCGCCGCCTGGTGGAGCGGCTGGCGCTCGCCCTGCAGGCCGGGCTGCTGCTGCGCCACGCCCCGGCCGCGGTGGCCGAGGCGTTCTGCGCGTCCCGCCTCGGCGGCGACTGGGGGCACGCGTTCGGCACGCTGCCCCCGCACGTCGACACCGAGGCCATCCTCGCCCGCGCGGCGGGCGAGGGCTGAGCGTCCGGCCGCTTGGAGCGGGATCACTCCAGGTGGAATCCCCTGGAGTGTGAATCCCGCTCTAAATTCAAACCTTTAGAGCAAGATTCACGCTTTTGGCCGGATCGGCCAAAAGCGATCTTGCTCTAGCGCCGCGCGTCGTTCGCCGCGTCCTCGATGGCCTCGCCGGCGTCCTGCATGGCGTCGCCGAGGCCATCGGCGGCGTTGTCGGTGGCGTCGCCGACGTTCTCCCCCGCGTTGTCGATGCTGCGGCCGATCTCCTCGCCCGCCTGCTCGGCGGGGCCCTCGTTGTCGCAGGCGGCGACGACGGGGAGAGCGAACAGCAGGCAGGCGAGGGTGAGGGCACGGGTGCGCTGGGTCATGGGTCGGGCTCTATGTTGTTTCCACTGCCATGAAGAACGCGGCAGCCACCCGTTTGTGCCCGCGCCGCCGCGCCGCCGCGGCGGCCCTTTCGGTCTACGCCGCTTTCACCGCCGCGAGGAAGCGGCCGACCTCGGCGGTCAGCGAGGCCGACTGGCTCTCGACCCCGCCGGCGGCGGCCAGCACCTGGCCGGCCGACGTCCCCGTCTCGGCGGCCGCCCGGCGGACCTCGCCGATGGTGTCGGTGACCTGCTGGGTGCCGTGGGCCGCCTGCTGGATGTTGCGGGCGATCTCCTGGGTGGCGGCCCCCTGCTCCTCCACCGCCGCGGCGATGGCGGCGGCGATGTCGTTGATCCGGGCGATGGTGCCGGTGATCCCGCGGATCGCCGCGACGGCGTTGCCGGAGGCCGTCTGCACCTGCTGGATCTGGCCGGAGATCTCCTCGGTGGCGCGGCCGGTCTGGGTGGCCAGGGCCTTGACCTCGCTGGCCACCACGGCGAAGCCCTTGCCGGCCTCGCCGGCGCGCGCCGCCTCGATGGTGGCGTTGAGCGCCAGCAGGTTGGTCTGGCTGGCGATGTCGTTGATCAGGCTGACGACGTCGCCGATGCGCGCGGTGGCGCCGGACAGGGATTCGACGATGGCGTTGGTGCGCTCCGCCTCGGCCTCGGCCTCGCCGGAGATGCGCGCGCTCTCGGCCACCCGGCGGGAGATCTCGGCGATCGAGCTCGACAGCTCCTCGGCCGCCGTCGCCACGGTCTGCACGTTGGCCGAGGCCTGCTCGGCGGCGCCGGCGACGGTGACCGCCTGACCGCTGGTGCGGTCGGACAGCGCCGACATGGACTGCGCCGCCCCCTTCATCTGCGCGCTGGCCGAGCCGAGCTGCGCCACCAGCCCGTGGACGCTGCCCTGGAAGTCGGCCATCAGCCGCTCCAGGGCGGCGGCGCGGCGCTCGCGGGCGGTCCGCTCGGCCGCCTGCTCCGCCTCCAGGCGCCGCCGTTCCAGGCCGTTGGCCTTGAACACCTCGACGGCGCGGGCCATGGCGCCGATCTCGTCGCGACGGCCGGTGTGGGGGACGGCGACGTCGAGGGTGCCGGCGGCGAGGGCGTCCATCGCCCCGGTGACGCCCTGGATCGGCCGGGTGAGCGAGCGGGCGACGATGAACGCCGCGCCGCCGCCCAGCAGCAGCGCGGCCAAGCCGAGGGCGGTCAGGGTGACCTGGGCGCGGCGGTTGGCCTGTTCGGCGGCGGGGCCCAGCGTCCTCTGCTCCTCGCGCAGGGACTCGCGGATCTCCTCGCCGAGCGCGCCGACGCGCGCGCCGCTCGGCTCGAGCGTGCCGGAGACCAGGGACTGCACCTCGCGCAGCGCACGCACCCGCTCGGCGAAGCCGGCGCGGTAGCGGGCCAGCGCGGCCTCCGCGTCGGCGACGGCGGCGCGGCGCGGCGGATCGGCGACCACAGCGCGCAGGTCGGCCAGCGCCGCGGCGACCGCGTCGAGGTCTTTTTCCACCGCCGCGGCGGAGGCGTCGTCGCGGCGGATCTGGTAGCGGAAGACGCCCATGCGCGCCGACAGCAGCGACCGCAGGGCCTCGCCGGCGCGATGGGCGGCCTCGTCGCGGCCGGCGGCGTCCTTGACCGTGGCGAGGGCGCGCTCGACGACCGGCGCGCTGGGACGCAGCTTCTCGGCGGCGATCGCCTCCGAGGCGGCGGTGAGCGCGCCGATCCGTTCGAAGGCGTCGGCGAAGACGGCGACCGTGCGCTCCATCTCCGCCAGGCGGGCCCGCCGGCCGGCATCGCCGAACTGGCGGTCGGCGCTGGCGAGGCTGGTGCGGATGGCGGCGAGCGCCGCGCCGACCCGCTCGGCGTCCGTGCGGTCGGCGCTCAGCAGGAAGTCCTTGGCGGCCATGCGTGCCCCGGCGATCTCGATCTGGATGGTGCCGGCGAGACTGCTGTCGCGCGCCGTGTCCCGGTACCCGTCGAAGTTGCCGGCGGCCGTCGTCAGCGCGGCGAGGCCGCCGCCCAGCATGGCGAGCAGGAGCAGAACCAGCACGCCCTGACTCAGAAACACCCGATGTGCAACCTTGAATCGATCGATCCCCGCCATCGTCCTTTCCCACTGTCTATGGATTCCCCGCAAAGCCCAACCAAAGAGATTGGACCTTTCGTCATAGGAATCACTTTTAAGTGTAAAGCGTGGGTTAAGACGGGAAACAATGTTACGGCGCTGCGACGCAACATGTCGCGCCGCTTGGGCGGCCGGGACGGTGATCTCTGCCTAAGCGGACCTCTGCTTAAGCGGACCGGCGCCGGCGGCGCCACAACGCCCGGAAGGCGCCCTCGTAGGCGCGGGCGAGGGCCGGCACGTCGCCGAGCGGCGAGGCGGCGACCTGCGCCCGCAGCCCGGCGCGCCGGACGGCCAGCGCCGCGGCGTCCCCGGCCAGCGCCACCGCCTTGGCGACGAAGGCGTCGGCGTCGCCGGCGATCAGGTCGGCCAGGCCGGCGTTGGCCAGCATCGCCTCGCCGACCCGGGCGACGCCCAGCTCGTGCGGGCGGGCGGCCAGCACGAGCACGGGAACGCCCATCCACAGGGCCTCGCAGGTCGTGGTGTGGCCGTTGTAGGGAAAGGAATCCAGCGCGATGTCGACGTCGCCGTAGTCGGCGAGATGGGCGCGCAGGCCGGCGGGCGGCGGGCGCAGCTCCAGCCGGTCGGCGACGCCGAGCCGCCCGAACAGGCCGGCGACCCGGGCCCGCGTGTCGGGATCGCGCATCGCCATGTACTTCATGAGGAGGCGCGCCCCCGGCACCGCGTGCAGCACCCGCGCCCACAGGGCCGCCGTCTCCTCGGTCAGCTTGCTCAGGTTGTTGAAGGAGCCGAAGGTGACGAAGCCGTTGCGCAGCGCCGGCGGCGGTGCCACCTCCGGCGCTTCGGGCGGGCCCCGGTACGCCCAGGAGAAGCGCGGCAGCCGCAGGAGCGGTTCGGCGTAATGCGCCTCCTCCCCCGGCGGGGCGAGGAAGCGGTCGGTGATGCAGGCGTCGAAGCGGTCGAGTCCGGTGGTGACGACGTTGACCGCGGTGGTCGCCTGCACCGGGGCCGGACGCCGCGCGAAAACGCCCAGCCGGTTGCCCGCGGTGTGGGAGCCGAGGTCGACGAGGACGTCGACGCCGTCGTGGCGCACCTGGCGGGCCAGCTCCTCGTCGTCCAGCCCGGCGGCGTCGCGCCAGCGGTCGGCCAGGGCGCGGAACCGCAGGGTCGTC
Source organism: Azospirillum sp. ST 5-10 (assembly GCF_051225715.1). NCBI lineage: Bacteria > Pseudomonadati > Pseudomonadota > Alphaproteobacteria > Rhodospirillales > Azospirillaceae > Azospirillum > Azospirillum sp. ST 5-10. The sequence continues at coordinate 39,621 of NZ_JBPJSP010000024.1, read as the reverse complement.
GCGTCCGGCGCGGTGACGGTCGAATAGAGGACCAGCTCCAGCACCGTACGGTCGAAGGCGCCGAACAGCGGCTCCAGGTAGAACGCGAAGGCGTGGTTGCGGAAGTCGCCGGACACGAAGCCGACGCGCAGCCGCCGCCCCGGGTCCTCCAGCGTGTCCGCCGGCGTGTCCGGCGGCGGCAGCGGCTCCGGCGTGGCGAAGCGAGCCGCCCACCGCCGCGACTCCGCCAGCAGCCCGGCGCCGTCCTGACCGGTGCGGTAGAGCAGGGTGCAGAGATAGCGGCTGTGGAGCTCCCGGTCGTCCGGCCGCAGCGCCAGGGCGCGGCGCAGCAGCGCGACGGCCGCCTCCACCCGGCCGCCGGCCGCGGCGGCGCCGGCCAGGTTGCTGAGGGCGCCGGCGTGCGCCGGGTCGAGGGCGAGGGCGCGGCGGCAGGCCGCCGCCGCCATCCCGTGCTGGCCGAGCCGGTCGTAGGCGGCGGCGGCGTTCACCCGGGCGGCGACGTCCTCGGGCTGCAGGGCCAGCGCCCGCCGGCAGGCGCGCACGCCCTCGCCCGGCCGGCCGGTGTCCTGCCGCAGCCCGCCGAGGTTGACCCAGGCGTCCGCGTGGTCGGGACGCAGCGCCAGCGCGCGCTGCAGGTGCCCCTCCGCCGCCGCCCGGTCGCCGGCGGCGTGGGCGGCGTGGGCGGCGTCGAACCGCAGGTCGGCCTCGTCGGGGCGCAGGCCCACCGCGCGCCGCAGCACCGCCGCCGCCGCGGCCCGCCGTCCCGCGTCCCGCTCCGCGAGGCCGCGCCGGTGCAGCAGCAGCGCCGCGCGGCCGGCGCTCGCCGCGTCGTCCGGGTCGAGCCGCGCCGCCCGCTCCAGGGCGGCGACCGCGGCGCCGTCGTCGCCGTGCTGGTGCAGGACGATGCCCAGCCCGCCCCAGCACGCCGCGCCGGCCGGCGCGAGCGCCAGGGCGCGGCGGTAGGCGGCGGCGGCCGGCGCCGGCCGGCCGGCGGCGGCCAGCGCGTTGCCGAGGTTGGACGGGTAGTCGGCGGTGTCCGGCCGCAACGCCATCGCCTCGCCGATCAGCGCCGCCGCCCGGTCCGGCCGGCCGGTCTGGCCGGCCAGCACGCCCAGCAGGTGCAGCGCGTCGGGCTGGCGCGGCTCCGCGTCGAGGATCCGGCCGTAGAGGATCTCGGCCTCCGCCAGCCGGCCGGCCAGATGATGCTCCAGCGCCAGGCTCAAGGCTTCCGCGATGGTCGCCAGGGCCTTCCTCCCTCCATGCCCGTGGGGGCCGCGGTGCGCGGCCCCCGGTTGCCGGGTTTTCGCCCGGCGCGGGCGCCGTGGCAAGCCCCTCGGCCGCCCGGCGCCCGGGTTCAGGCGGCCTTCACCGCCTCGAGGAAGCGGCCGACCTCGGCGGTCAGCGAGGCCGACTGGCTCTCGACCCCGCCGGCGGCGGCCAGCACCTGGCCGGCGGCGGCGCCGGTTTCCGCCGCCGCCTGACGGACGCCGACGATGGTGGTGCTGACCTCCTGGGTGCCGTGGGCCGCCTGCTGGACGTTGCGGGCGATCTCCTGGGTGGCCGCCCCCTGCTCCTCCACCGCCGAGGCGATGGCGGTGGCGATGTCGTTGATCCGGGCGATGGTGTGGGCGATGGTGCGGATCGCCGTCACCGCCTGCCCCGCCGCTTCCTGCACCTGCTGGATCTGGCCGGAGATCTCCTCGGTGGCGCGGCCGGTCTGGGTGGCCAGAGCCTTGACCTCGCTGGCCACCACGGCGAAGCCCTTGCCGGCCTCGCCGGCGCGCGCCGCCTCGATGGTGGCGTTGAGCGCCAGCAGGTTGGTCTGGCTGGCGATGTCGTTGATCAGGCTGACGACGTCGCCGATGCGCGCGGTGGCGCCGGACAGGGATTCGACGATGGCGTTGGTGCGCTCCGCCTCGGCCTCGGCCTCGCCGGAGATGCGCGCGCTCTCGGCCACCCGGCGGGAGATCTCGGCGATCGAGCTCGACAGCTCTTCGGCCGCCGTCGCCACGGTCTGCACGTTGGCCGAGGCCTCCTCGGCGGCGCCGGCGACGGCGACCGCCTGCTGGTTGGTCTGCGCCGAGAGCGCCGACATGGATTGCGCCGCCCCCTTCATCTGCACGCTGGCGGAGCCGAGCTGCGCCACCATGCCCTGCACCTCGGCCTCGAAGTCGGCCATCAGCCGCTCCAGGGCGGCGGCGCGGCGCTCGCGGGCGGTCCGCTCGGCCGCCTGCTCCGCCTCCAGGCGCTGCCGCTCCAGGGCGTTGGCCTTGAACACCTCGACGGTGCGGGCCATGGCGCCGATCTCGTCCCGGTGGTCGAGATGGGGCACCGTGGCGTCCAGGTCGCCGTCGGCCAGGGTGCGCATCGCCGTGGTGATGGCCGTCAGGGGGCGGGTGATGGACCGCGCCACCATGAGCGACGCGCCGATGCCGATGAGCAGAGCCAGCACCCCGAGCGCCAGCTGGACGGCCTCGGCCCGGCCGATCGCCGCGGTCGCCGCCGGGCCGATGGTGTCCTGCGTCGCCTTCAGGTCGGTGCGGATCGTGCGCGCCAGTTCGGTGATGCGGGCACCGGCCGGACCGAGGGTCTTCGACACCAGGGTCTCCATCGCCTTGAGGGCGTCGGCCTTCTCGGCGAAACCGGCGCGGTAGGTGGCGAAGGTGTCGGCGATCTCGGCCAGCGCCTTGCCCCGCTCGGGGTCGGTCAACGCCTGGCGGAGCTGGTCCAGCACCATGGCGAAGGCGGTGAACTCGCTCTCCACCCGCGCGGCCGTCGCGTCGTCGCGCCGGGTGTCGAAGCGCAAGGAGTACATCCGGGCGAGCATCAGCGCCCGCAGACCGAGGCCGGCGCGGTAGGCGACCGTCGCGTCGCCGTCGCGGTTGGCCGCGTCCATGATCCGCGTGAGGGCCTGCTCGAGCCACGGCCCGTTGATGTCGAGACGGTCGGCGGCGACGGCCCGGGCGCGGTCGTTGGCGGCGACGACCCGGCCGAAGGTGTCGGCGTAGGTCGCCAGGGTCTGGCTCGTCTCGGCGAGCAGGCGGCGCCGGTCGGCGTCGTGGAATTCCCGGTCGGCGGTGTCCAGCAGTCCGCGCACCGCGGCGATCCGCTCGGCCACCCGGTCGGCGTCGGTCTTTTGTCCGGTGAGGAGGAAGTCCTTCGCCGCCAGCCGCGCCGCGGCGATCTCGATGTCGACGCTGCTGGCGAGGTTCGAGTCGCGGGCGGTGGCGCGGTAGCTCGTGAACTGGTCGCCCACGGTCATCAGCGCAAGCATCCCGCTGCCGGCGAGGGCGAGCAGCAGCAGCAGCAGCAAGCCCTGGCCCAGCACCACCCGCTGCGCCACCTTCAGTCGATCGCTTCGCATGACGGCCCCCGTCCGTTCCGTTCTTTGCCGCGTGTGCGGCCCTTTGAAAATCCGGTATGGGTGTTGGTGAATAGCACTCATCCGCTGAATTTGTTATGACATAAATCAACCCATCGAATACTGAATAATTCGCATTTTGCAGTGCAAGTTGCAGGAAAAGGACAACGCCTCAGCGAAGCGTGTTCTTCTTGGGCGGCCTCATCCCTGCGCGCTGGCGAGCATCGTCCGGAAGCGCGCCAGGGCCGCCGCCAGGAAGACGCCGCCGAGGGCGGCGAGGACGAGGAGCTGGGGCCACACCACGTCGAGTCCGGCGGCGCGGTAGAGGACGGCCTGGGCGAGCTTCACGAAGTGCACGGTGGGCGAGGCCTGGATCGCCGCCTGCAGGACCCCCGGCATGCTCTCGAGCGGCGTCGAGGCGCCGGAGAGCAGGTTGAGGACGAGGAACACCGGGATCGCCAGCAGCGCGAACTGCGGCATGGAGCGGGCGACCGTCGCCAGCAGGATGCCAAGCGACGTGGTGGCGAACAGATAGACCGCGGCCCCGGCCAGGAACAGGGCGAGCGACCCCTCGATGGGCACCCCCAGCACGCCCTGCACCATCACCCGCACCGACAGGCCCGCCGCCGCCAGGATGACCAGGCCGTTCGCCCAGATCTTGGCGGCGGCGATCTCGGCGGGGCGCACCGGCATGACCAGCAGATGCTCGATGGTGCCGTGCTCGCGCTCGCGGATGACGGCGGCGCCCACCAGCAGCACCGACAGGATGGTGATGTGGTCCATCACCGCCATGATCGACTGGAACCACACCCGCTCGAGGTTCGGGTTGAAGTAGGCCCGCGCCACCGGCGCCACCGGCAGGGCGGCGGCGCCGCGCTCCTGGAGGAAGGCGGCGGCCTCGTCCTGCACGATGGACTGGATGTAGGCGCCGCCGACGCCGGCCTGGGTCATCGCCGTGGCGTCGATGGCGAGCTGGAGCGCCGGCCGGCGGCCGCGCAGCGTGTCGGCCTCGAACCCCGGCGGGATGTCGAGGACGAAGGTGAAGGCGCCGCGGTCCATCAGCCCGTCCACGGCGGCGCGGTCGACCACCACGGGGGTGCGGAAGTAGGGCGCGAGCAGGGCGTCGCGCAGGCGTCCCGAGAGCACCGAGCGGTCGCCGTCGACGACGGCGACGGTGGCGTCGCTGACGTCGGTCTTGACGCCGGTGGAGATGGTGTAGACCGACACGGTGAAGACGTAGAGGATCAGCACCACCAGCGCGCGGTCGGCGGCGAGGCTGGCCAGCTCCTTGAGGCCGAGGCGGAAGACGGTGGCGAGCGACCGGCCCATGACTCACGCCTCCTGCTTCTTGAGGAGCCGGCTGGCCGCCGCCAGGAAGACGAGGCCGAAGGCGGCGAGGACCAGGAAATCGAGGGAGAGGTCGGCGAACGGCCGGGCCTTGGCGAAGGCGCCGAGCGCCACGTCCTGGAACCACAGCGCGGGAAAGCCGCGGCCGATCACCCGCCCGGCTCCCTCCAGGGTCGCCGCGGGATAGAGGAAGCCGGAGAAGTTGACGGCCGGCACCGTGCACAGGATGGCGGTGACGAGGATCGCCGCCACCTGGGTGCGCACCAGGGTCGACACCAGCAGGCCGAACGCCGTCCCGGCGAAGACGTAGAGCGCCGCGCCGAGGGCCAGCGCCGCGAAGGAGCCGGTCACGGTGACCCCGAACAGCACGCCCGCCAGCCCGGTCAGCGACAGGAAGCTGAGGAAGCCGATGGCGAGGTAGGGCATCTGCTTGCCCACCAGGAACTCGCCCACCGTGGCGGGGGAGGACTGCAGGTTGGCGATGGAGCCGATCTCGCGCTCGCGCACCACGCCGAGCGCGGTCAGCATGGGCGGGATCATGATCAGCAGCACCATGATGACGCCCGGCGTGATCGCCACGGCGCTGCGGAAGTCCTGGTTGTAGCGGTAGCGCGGCTCGACCCGGACCGGGGTGAGGGCGGTCTCCTCGCCGGTGGTCCGCCGCGACAGGTCCTGCAGGTAGGACAGCACGATGCCGTCGACGTAGCCGCGCGTCGTCTCGGCGCGGAACGGCATGGCGCCGTCGAGGAGGATTCCCACCTCGGGCCGGTGGCCGCGCAGCAGGTCGCGGCCGAAGCCGGGGGGGATGGCGATGACGAGGCGGAGCTCGCCCGACCGCAGCCGGCGGTCGACCTCGGCCTCGGTGGCGGCCGGCGCGCGCTGGTCGAAGTAGCGGGAGCCGGCGAAGCTCTCGACGAACTGGCGGCTTTCCGGGCTGCGGTCGCGGTCGAACACGGCGAACGGCAGGTCCTCGACGTCGAAGCTGATGCCGTAGCCGAAGGTGACCAGGAGGAGCAGCGGACTGAGCAGGGCGAAGGCGACCCGCACCGGGTCGCGCAGGATCTCCAGCGCCTCGCGGTGGGCGAAGGCCAGCAGGCGGCCGAGCGAGGCGCCGAGGCCGGTCCGCCCGATCGCCGGCCCACCGGCCGCCGGCCCATCGGTCGCCGGCACGGCCGCCGTGACGGCGGTCGGCGCCGGCGCCTCCCCGGTCGCGTCGCGGAGGTGGGCGACGAAGGCGTCCTCCAAGGTCGCCGCGCCGGCGCCGGCGCGGATCTCGGCGGGGGTGCCGACGGCCAGGGTGCGCCCGGCGTGCATCAGCGAGATGCGGTCGCAGCGCTCGGCCTCGTTCATGAAATGGGTGGAGACGAAGATCGTCACCCCGTCCTGGCGCGACAGGGCGCCGAGGTGGCGCCAGAACATGTCGCGCGCCGCCGGGTCGACGCCCGATGTCGGTTCGTCGAGGATCAGCACCTCGGGCCGGTGCAGGCAGGCGGCGGCGAGCTGGAGGCGCTGGCGCATGCCGAGCGGCAGCGCCGCCGGGCGGGCGTCGGCGACGGACGCCAGGCCGAAGCGCTCCAGCGCCTCGGCGGTGCGCGCCGCGACCTGCGGCGCCGGGACGCGGTAGAGGCGGGCGTGCAGGTCCAGGTTCGCCCGCACCGACAGCTCCTCGTAGAGGGAGAAGGACTGCGAGACGTAGCCGACGCGCAGGCGCGTCGCCAGGTCGCCGGCCGCCACCGGCCGGCCCAGCAGCTCGGCCCGGCCCTCGCTGGCCGGCAGCAGCCCGGTCAGCATCTTCATGGTGGTGGTCTTGCCGCAGCCGTTGGAGCCGAGGAAGCCGAAGATCTCCCCCCGCTCGATGCGGAAGCTGACGCGGTCGACGGCGGTGAAGGCGCCGAAGCGGCGGGTCAGCCCCTCGGCGACGATGGCCGGCGGCCCCGCCGCCGGGCGGCGCGGCGGCAGCACCGGCGGCCCGGCCGCGGCGGCGCCCGCGGGGTCCTGCAGGGCGGCGAAGGCGGCCTCCAGGGTGGCGGCGCCGGTCGCCGCCAGCACCTCGGCCGTCGTGCCGGCGGCGAGGATGCGCCCGGCGTCGACGGCGACCAGGCGCTCGAAGCGCTCGGCCTCCTCCATGTAGGCGGTGGCGACGACGACGGTCATGCCGGGCCGCTCGCCGCGGATCGTGTCGATGAGCTGCCAGAAGCGGCGGCGCGACAGCGGGTCGACGCCGGTGGTCGGCTCGTCCAGCACCAGCAGGTCGGGGTCGTGGACCAGGGCGCAGCACAGGGCCAGCTTCTGCTTCATGCCGCCCGACAGCTTGCCGGCGGGCCGGTCGGGGAAGGCGGCCAGCCCGGTGGCGTCGAGCAGCCGGGCGATGCGGGCCCGCCGCTCCGCCGCCGGCTGGCCGTAGAGGCGGGCGAAGAAGTCGACGTTCTCGGTGACCGACAGGGTGGGGTAGAGGTTGCGCCCCAGCCCCTGCGGCATGTAGGCGATGCGCGGCGCCACCCGGTCGCGGTGGCGGGCCGACGCCATGTCGCCGTCCAGCACCCGCACGGTGCCCGCCTGCACCCGCCGCACCCCCGCCATCAGGCCGAGCAGGGTCGACTTGCCGACCCCGTCGGGGCCGACCACCGCCAGCGCCGCGCCGGCCGGGAGCGCCAGCGTCACGCCGTCGAGCGCCGTGATCCGGCCGTAGCGGTGGCTCACGCCGTCCAAGGTGACGGCGGCGGATTCAGCGGGCATCGCCGGCCTCCCGCCCGGCGGCCTCGCCCGGCGCCGGCGGCAGGCGGGTCTGCAGGCGGTCCGGCCAGGGCGCGTCGGGGTCGGTCCGCACATAGGCCATGCCGGTGAGCCCCGCCTTCACGTAGGCGCGGTAGGTCTCCAGGAGCGCGGGGTCGATGGCGAGCTTGACCCGGTACATCAGCTTCTCCCGCTCGTTGGCGGTCTCCACCGCCTTCGGCGTGAACTGGGCCTCGGCGGCGACGAACGACACGGCGGCGGGCACCACGTAGGACGGCGCGGCGTCGAGGACGATGCGGGCCTGCGAGCCCAGCGCCACCCGCCCGGCCTCGCCGGTCGGCAGGAAGACGGTCATGTGGACGTCGTGCAGGTCGAGGAGCGTGACCACCCGGCCGCCGGCGGCGAGGACCTCGCCGGGCTGGGCGAGGCGGTACTCGACGCGGCCCGCCACCGGGGCGGTCAGGGTCATGTCGGCGATGGTCGCCTCGAGCTGCGCCACCTCGGCCTCGGCGGCCTCGCGGGCGGCGCGGGCGTCGACGACGTCGGCGCGCGCGCCCTGGATGTTGGCCTCGGCCACCGCCGCCTGGGCGCGCCGGCGGTCGACGTCGGCGGCCGGGCCGGCGGCGCGGCGTTCCAGCTCGACCGCCCGCTTCAGCTCGACCTCGGCGAGCGTCGCCTCGGCCTCGCGGATGGCGACCTCCGCCTCCGCCTTGCCGATGGCGGCGGCGGCCCGGCGCACCGCCGCCCGCGCCGCCAGCAGGCCGGCCTCCAGCTCCACCGTGTCCATGCGTGCCACCACCGCGCCGGCGGCCACCGCATCGCCCTCGCGCACGGCGATGCCGGCGACCCGTCCGGCCAGCTTGGTGGCGATGTCGACCCGCTCGACCTCGATGCGGCCGTTGGCGGCGGCGAGTCCGGCCGGAACCTGGCGGGCCTGCTGGTCGCTCCAGTAGGCGTAGCCGCCGACGCCGACGCCGAGCGCGGCGAGGCAGCCGAGGAGGGGGGCGGCACGCATGGCAGTGTCTCCGGTCCAGGGGGGAACGGTGCGGCGCAAACGGCGTTGACCATGAACCCGCACCGGAGTCGGGGCCATGCGCTGGGTCATTGCGGCGGCGCGGAAACCAGCGTGCAGCGCAACACAGGCATACGCCGAAAGCGGGATCCGACCCTTTACTCTCTGGTATGGCAGCCTATATGTTGGATCAACAAACTGTTTGAGGCCCTACCGAAACGTTCCCCTCCCTCCCCCCTTCCACAACCCGACGCGACAAGAATGCTGTACGAACTCCACGACCTCACCCGGCAGGCACTCTTCGCGCCCATGAACTGGGCGGGGCAGCTGGGACAGACGATGCTGCAGCCGGTCCGCCACCTGCCGCCCCATCTGGCGCCCCTGGGCGAGGCGGCGCGGCTCTACGCCGCCGGGTTCGGCCTGCTGGAACGGGTGACGCGCACCTACGACAAGCCCGCCTTCGGGCTGGCGGTGGCGGAGGAGGTCGTCTGGCGGCGCCCCTTCTGCAACCTGCTGCGCTTTCCCGCCGAGCGGCCGGACGCGCCGCGGGTGCTGATCTTCGCGCCGCTGTCGGGACACCACGCGACCCTGCTGCGCGGCACGGTGGAATCCCTGCTGGGCGAGCACGAGGTGTTCATCACCGACTGGACCGACGCCAAGCGGGTGCCGCTGGCCGAGGGGCGCTTCGGCCTCGACGAGTACATCGACTATACCCTGGCGATCCTCGACTTCGTCGGTTCCGGCGGTCCGTACGCGGCGCTGGCGGTGTGCCAGCCCTGCGTGCCGGTGCTGGCGGCGGTGGCGCTGATGAGCGAGGACGGCTCGCCCGGCCTGCCGCACAGCCTGGCGCTGATGTCCGGCCCGATCGATCCGGGCGCCGCCGAGACCGAGGTGACGCGCTTCGCCCTGAAGCACAGCCTGCAGTCGTTCGAGCGCAAGCTGATCCACCGCGTGCCGTCGCGCTACCCCGGCCGCTTCCGCCGCGTCTATCCCGGCATGGTGCAACTCGCCGGCTTCATGTCGACGCAGATCGACCGCCACGTGAAGCAGCACCTCGACCTGTTCCAGCACCTGTCGATGATGGACGGCGACGCGGCGGAGCGGATCACCGATTTCTACGACGAGTACCTGGCGGTGCTCGACCTCACGGCCGAGTTCTACCTGGAGACCATCGACCGCGTGTTCCAGCGCCGCGACCTCGCCCACGGCCGCTTCGCCTGGCGCGGCCGCACGGTCGATCCGGCGGCCATCGACGGCGTGCGGCTGCTGACGGTGGAGGGCCAGAAGGACGACATCTGCGCCCCCGGCCAGACGGTCGCCGCGCACGCCCTGCTGCGCAACCTGCCGGCGTCGATGAAGGACCACCACCTGCAGGAGGGCGTCGGCCACTACGGCACCTTCAGCGGCTCGCGCTACCGCGCCGGCATCCTGCCCAAGCTGAAGCGGCTGTTCGCCGAGGCGTGACCGCCGCCCGCCGCGGCCGGCGGATCGCCCCTGGTCCTCCCCGGACGGTGTCCCCATATGCAGCCCCTCATTTCTCGGAGGTGGCATGGGGCACGATGAACGGGGGGGCCGGCCGGCGGCCGGCTGCGGCGGCCGCTGCGCCGAGGCGCTCGACCTCGACTTCTCCATGGCCTTCCAGCCGATCGTCGACGTCGGCAGCGGCACGGTGTGGGCCCACGAGGCGCTGGTGCGCGGGCGCCAGGGGCAGGGGGCGGGCGTGGTGCTGGGCGCCGTCACCGACGCCAACCGCTACGCCTTCGACCAGGCCTGCCGCACCAAGGCCATCGAGCTGGCCGCCCGGCTCGGCATGACCTCCCACCTCAGCATCAATTTCCTGCCCAACGCCGTCTACGAGCCGGCGGCGTGCCTGCGCGCCACCCTGGCGGCGGCCGAGCGCTTCGCCCTGCCCACCGACCGCATCATCTTCGAGGTCACCGAGGGCGAGCGCGTCCTCGACCGGGCGCACCTGCAGGCGATCTTTGCCGAATACGGCCGGCAGGGCTTCCTCACCGCCATCGACGATTTCGGCTCCGGCTATTCCGGCCTGAACCTGCTGGCCGAGTTCCGCCCCGACATCATCAAGCTCGACATGGAGCTGACGCGCGGCATCGACGCCGACCCGGTGCGGCGCGCCATCGTCAAGGGCGTGCTCAGCGTCTGCCGCGACCTCGGCATCGTGCCCGTGGCCGAAGGGGTGGAGACGCGCGACGAGGCGACGGCGCTCGGCGACCTCGGCGTCACCCTCATGCAGGGATACCACTTCGCCCGGCCGGCCTTCGAGGCGCTGCCGCCGGTCGCGGCGGCGGCCCTCTGAGGGAGCCCGGGAGATGGCCGACCGCCCCCGCCTCGAGATCGAATATTGCCGCCAATGCCGCTGGCTGCTGCGCGCCGCCTGGATGGCGCAGGAGCTGCTGTCCACCTTCGAGGAGGAGCTCGGCGGCGTCACCCTGGTGCCGGGCAGCGGCGGCGTCTTCGAGGTGCGCGAGGGCGGGGCGGTCCTGTGGTCGCGCAAGGGCGAGGGACGCTTCCCCGAGATCACCGAGCTGAAGCAGCGCGTGCGCGACCGCATCGCCCCGGACAAGCCGCTGGGTCACGTCGACCGGGCCCGTCCGCCGCCGACCGAGGCACCCTGAACCCTCCCTTCCGGGGCGGGCGACCGATACGCGGTTCCTCAGGGCCGTTCGATCGCGCCGAGGAACTGGCGCAGGAACAGGCGCCGCTTGCTGTCGTCGAGATAGACGAGCAGGCCCGGCCCCATGCGGATCGGCCGCAACGGTCCCGGCGCCGTGGCCTCGACGGCGCGCAGGGTGGTCGGACCGTCGACGGCGGGGTGGATGGCGTAGAGGTGCGAGGGGCCGGCGATGATGCGCTGGCCGCGCTCGGAGAGCAGATGGTCGAGGAACAGGCGTGCGGTGTCGGGATGAGGCGCGCCGCGCGGAATGAAGGCGGTGCGCGACATCACCAGCGTGTAGTCCTCGGGCAGGACGATGCCGACCCGGTCGTCGCGGTCGGCGATGGCGCGGGCGTAAGCGCCCAGCATGTTATAGCCGATCAGCAGGTCGCCGCGCGCGACGGCCTCGACCACGTCGGCCGTGCGGTCGTAGAGCCGGACGTCGACACCGCCGAACTCCCGCGCCAGGTCCCAGATGGCCGGCGACTGTTTGCTGTCCTGGGTTACGAAGAGGTAGCCGACGCCACTGCGCAGCACGTCGTAGGTGCCGACCCGGCCGCGGAAGCGCTCGGGCTGGCGACGCAGCAGCTCGGCCAGCTCCCAGCGCGAGCGGGGGATCTCGGCCGGGGCGAGCTTCTCCCGGTTGTAGACGAACACCACCGGCTCCGACGTGAAGCCGAAGGCCTCGTTGCGCCAGGTGGCCCAGCCCGGCAGGGCGGCGGTCTCGGGCGATTCGTAGGGCTGGGCGTGGCCGTCGTTGACCAGCTTGATCTGCAGGTCCATGGCCGAGCTGAGCACCAGGTCGGGACCGCGCCGCCCGGCCGCCGCATCGGCCAGGAACGCCTCGTGCAGCTCGTAGGTGTTGAGATCCTCGTAGGTGACGGCGACGTCGGGATGAGCCTCGCGGAAGCTGCGGATCACCGGATCCATGGCCTCGATGTCGGTGGCGCCGTGGATCTCCAGCGCCCGCCCCGGCTCCGGGCCGGCCGCGGGGTAATAGGCGGTGGCCGCCGCCGCCGGCCGGGGGGCCGGCACAAGACAGGACAGCGCGAGGGCGAGCAGCCGGCGGCGGGCGATCATCGCGCGAACTCCGGCGTGCCGGCGGCGTGGGGCAGGTCGACCCGCACCAGAAGCCCATGGCCGCCGCGGCCGGTGCCGAGGGTGACCCGGCCGCCGTGGCGCGCCGCGATCTGACGGACGATGGCGAGTCCGAGGCCGCTTCCCTCGCCGCTGCCGGGGATGCGGTAGAAACGCTCGAACACGCGCGCCCTTTCGGCTTCGGCGATGCCGGGACCGTCGTCCTCCACCTCCAGGCGGACCCAGCCGCCGTCGGCGCGTTCGGTGCGCAGGTTCACCACGCCGCCGGCGCGGCCGTGGCGCACCGCATTGTCGATCAGGTTCTTGGTCATCTCGCGCAAAAGCACCTCGTCGCCGGCGACGGTGGCACCGGTGTCGGCGCGCTCGACGCCGAGGTCGACATCGCGGGCGGCGGCGGCCGGCACACAGCCGCGCGCCACGTCGGCCACCACGGCGGCGAGGTCGAGGGTCTGCCAACTGTCCTCGCTGCCACCACCGGTCGCGCGGGCGTGGGTCAGCAACTGCGCGGCCAGTCGGCTGGTGCGCCGGGTGCTGACGAGCATCCGCCCGACGGCGTCGCGCAGCTCCGCCTCGCCGCCGGCGCGCAGGGCGAGCTCCGCCTGGGTGCGCAGGCTGGCGAGGGGCGTGCGAAGCTGGTGCGAGGCGTCGGCGATGAAGCGTTCCATGGCGGCCAGGCTGGCACCGAGGCGGGCCATGAACTGGTTGATGGCGCCGACCAGGTCGCTCACCTCGCCCGGCACGTCGCTGCGCAGCGGCGCCAGATCGTCGGGCGCGCGGGCGCGGATGGCGTCGCGCAGGCGGTGCAGCGGTGCCAGGCCGCGGGTCACGGCGACCCACGCGACGATTCCGGTGACCGCGATCAGCAGGCCATAACGCTCGGCGCTGCGCAGCACCAGCGCCTCGGCCAGACGGTTGCGTTCGCCACGTGTCTGGGCCACCGCGACGACGAAGCGGCCGCCGGCCCCGTTGGACAGAACCGGTTGCTCCAGGACGGCCATGCGCACGGTCTCGCCGCGGTAGGTCTCGTCGAAGAAGGTGGGTTCCAGGGCTGTCCGCGCCGCCGTCGGCTCGGGCAGGTCGGGATACCCGGTGACGACCCGGCCGTCCGGCCCGGTGATGCGGTAGTAGACCCGGTCCTGGGCGGTGGAACCGAGCATCTCCAGCGCGACGTACGGCAGGTCGACCTCCGGTCCCTCGTCGCCGATGATGATCCGTTCGGCGATTGCCAGGGCGGAGGCCGCGAGCAGGCGGTCGTACGCGCGGTCGGCCGCCTCCAGGGCGCCGATGTGGGAGTCGACCAGCATGGCGCCGCACAGCACCAGCATCGGCGCCAGCAGCCACAGCAGCAGGCGGCGGCGCAGCGACCAGGCACGCTCGCTCATCGCCGGGGCCTCACGGCCGCTCCACGTAGTAGCCAAGGCCGCGCACGGTGCGGATCTCCAGCCCGGCCGGAGCGAGGCGCTTGCGCAGGCGGTGCACGTACAGCTCGATCGAGGACAGCCCGGCCTCGTCGTCGAAGCTGAAGAGCTGGTTGGCGATCTGCTCCTTGCTCAGCACCTCGCCGGCGCGGCTCAGCAGCACCTCCAGCACGCACAGCTCGCGCCGCGGCAGCTCGATCGGCTGGTCGTCGACGGTCACCCGGCGGGCCCGGGTGTCGAGCGCGATCCGGCCGTGGACGATGCGGCAGCTCGCCCGCCCGGCGGCGCGGCGCAGCAGGGCGCGCACCCGCGCCTCCAGCTCCGGCAGGGCGAAGGGCTTGGCCAGGTAGTCGTCGGCGCCGAGGTCGAGGCCGGCGATCCGGTGGTCCAGCGCGTCGCGCGCCGTGAGGATCAGGACCGGCACCGGGGTGCCGCGCCCGCGCAGGGCCTTCAGCACGTCCAGCCCGTCGCGGTTGGGCAGGCCGAGGTCGAGGACGACGAGGTCGTACGGCTCGTGCCGCAGCAGCGAGTCCGCCTCCTCCCCGTCGGCGACGTGGTCGACCGCATGCCCGGGTGCCCGCAGGGCCCGCAGCAGGCCGTCGGCGAGATCGCCATCGTCCTCCACCAGCAGCATGCGCATCCCCGTCCTCCCCGGAAATTATGTTGGTCGCACCAACCAATGAAAGGCTGGCGACAGGTACGGGCGCTAGGGTCGCACCCATGCCGCCCCCGACGGTAGGACGGGCGGGCCAAAAGGTGAACCAGGGAGTGGAGCCCATGAAGCGTTTCCTGACCTCCGCGGCGGCGGCCGCCATGATCCTCGGCGCCGGCGCCGCCCTGGCCGCGCCGGAGAAGACCGAGTGCCTGGCCGGTGCCAAGCCGGGCGGCGGTTTCGACCTGACCTGCCGGCTGGCGGCCAACGCCCTGCTGGCGAGCAAGCTGATCGAGACGCCGATGGCGGTGACCTACATGGAAGGCGGCGTCGGTGCCACCGCCTACAACCACGTGGTCGGCACCCGCCCCAACGATCCCGGCCTGATCGTCGCGGCGTCCTCCGGCTCGGCGCTGCTGCTGGCCCAGGGCAAGTTCGGCAAGTACGACGAGAGCGCCGTGCGCTGGCTGGGCTCGCTCGGCGCCGACTACGGCGTCATCGCGGTGGCCGCCGACAGCCCCTACAGGACGCTGGCCGATCTGGTGAAGGCGTACAAGGAGGACCCGAAGTCCTTCGCGGTCGGCGGCGGCGGTGCCGTCGGCAGCCAGGACTGGATGAAGGCGGCGATCGTCGCCAAGGGCGCCGGAATCGAGCCCAAGAAGATGCGCTACGCCGCCCTGGAAGGCGGCGGTGCCGTGGCCACGGCGCTTCAGGGCGGCCACATCAAGATCGCCTCGGGCGACGCCGGCGAGATGATGCCGCATCACAAGGCCGGCAAGATCCGCATCCTCGCCGTCATGTCCGACGAGCGGCTGCCGGGCGAGCTGGCCGACGTCCCCACCGCCAAGGAGCAAGGCTACGAGTTCACCTGGACGGTGTGGCGCGGCTACTACGTCGGCCCGCAGGTCAGCGACGCCGATTACGACTGGTGGGTCGACACCTTCACCGCGCTGTCGAAGACGCCCGAGTTCGCCGAAGAGCGGGCCGCCCGCGGCCTGTTCCCCCACACGGTGGTCGGCAAGGCTTTCGACGACCAGGTGCGGAAGGACGTCGTCCGCTTCAAGGAGCTGGCCAAGGAGGCCGGGCTCTAGTTGCCTTGGCTCCTTCCCCCGCCTCCGGCGGGGGAAGGAGGGGCCCGCGACGCGGGAGGGTGAGGGCAAGGTTGAACGGCGCGGGCTCTCCGACACCGGGCTTCGGCTCCGTTGCGGAACCCTGCCCCCACCCTGACCCTTCCCCGGCGGAGCCGGGGGAGGGGCGCAGATCTTCCACAGCGGAGACCTTCCATGACCTCCCCCAACGCATCCGGGCGGGTGGGCCTCGCCGCCCGGCTGCCCGGCGTGGCGCTGTTCGGCCTCGCCGTCGCCTACGGCATCGCCGGGACGCAGATCGAATACAGCTTCTCCTCGGATCCGCTGGGACCGCGCACCTTCCCGGTGCTGCTCGCCGTGCTGCTGGCGGGCCTGGCGTTCTGGTACGCGTGGCGTCCCGGCGCCGCCGAGCCGTGGCCGAGGGGGGCTCTGTTGGCGCGGATCGCCGGCCTGCTGCTGCTGTGCGTGCTGAGCGCGTCGCTGTACGCGCCACTGGGGTTCCCGGTGGCGACCGTGCTGCTGTGCACCGGCACCGCCCTGCTGTTCGACGCCAGACCGTGGCAGGCGCTGGCCTGCGGCGCCGGCAACGCGGTGTTGTGGTACGTCGTCTTCACCCGGCTGCTGGGGGTGCCGCTGCCCCTCGGCTCCCTGTTCGGAGGCTGAGCCCATGTCGCTCGACTATCTGTGGACCGGCTTCGCGGTCGCCCTCCAGTGGCACAACCTGCTGTTCGGGCTGGCCGGCTGCTTTCTCGGCACGCTGGTGGGAGCGCTGCCCGCCATCGGCCCGATCAATGGCATCGCGCTGCTGCTGCCGCTGCTCTACTCCATGGGCGTACCGGCCGACAGCACGATGATCCTGCTGGCCGGAATCTATTACGGGGCCGAGTACGGCGGGCGCATCTCGTCGATCCTGCTGAACGTGCCGGGCGACGCCGGTGCGGTGATGACCGCGCTGGACGGCTATCCCCTGGCCCGCCAGGGCCGGGCGTCGGAGGCGCTGGCGATCAGCGGCATCAGCTCCTTCGTCGGCGGCATGCTGGCGGTGGTCGGGCTGACCTTCTTCGCGCCGCTGCTCGGCCGGCTCGCCATCGGCTTCGGCCCGGCCGAATATTTCGTGCTGATGGTGTTCGCCTTCGCCACGCTGAGCTCCATGGTCGGGCACGCGCCGGTGAAGACGATGATCGGCTGCGCCGTCGGGCTGGCGCTCACCACCGTCGGCCTCGACCCGACGTCGGGGGCCTATCGCTTCACCTTCGGCGAGCCGGAGCTTTCGGACGGCATCGAGTTCATCATCCTGGTGATCGGCCTCTTCTCGATCAGCGAGGTGCTGTTCATGCTGGAGCACCAGTTTCACGGCCGCCTCCAACCGATCGACGTGGGCCACGGCTTCCCGAGCTGGGCGACGCTGCGGTCCTGCATCGTGACGGTGCTGCGCTCGTCGGGCATCGGCTTCGTCATCGGCGTGCTGCCGGGCACCGGGGCTTCGGTCTCGAGCGCCATCGCCTACACGACGGAGAAGCGCCTGCTCGACCACGGCACCTTCGGCAAGGGCGACGCCCGCGGCTTGGCGGCGCCGGAAGCGGCCAACAACGCGGCCGCCGGCGGCGCCTTCGTGCCGATGCTGACCCTGGGCGTGCCGGGCAGCGGCACCACGGCGGTCATGCTGGGAGCGCTGATGCTCTACAACATCACGCCGGGGCCGCAGCTTTTCGTCGAACGGCCGGAGATCGCCGGTGGCCTGATCGCCTCCATGTACATCGGCAACGTCCTGCTGCTGCTCCTGAACCTGCCGATGGTGCATCTGTTCGTGCGGCTGCTGACGGTGCCGAACTGGGTGCTGATCCCCGGAATTCTGGTGCTTTCGTTCCTCGGCGTGTTCAGCATGTACGGCAGCGTGCTGTCGATCTATCTGATGCTGGGGGTCGGCGTGCTGGGCTATCTGGCGCGCAAGCTCGATATCGACCTCGCCCCCATCGTGCTGGGCTTCGTGCTCGGCCATGTGGCCGAGACCAACCTGCGCAACGCGCTGGCGATCAGCGGTGGCGAGGTGTCGATCCTCTTCGAGAGCACGATCTCGCTGGTGTTGTGGGCGATGGCGGCGCTGATCCTGGTGGCGCCCTGGCTGCTGCGCAAGCGGCAGCGGCCGGCCGGGGGGGCCGTCCGATCCCGCGAAGAGGTCGCCTGATCCGCCCGCGCGTGTCCGCGCGACCGCGGCGGCGCATCCCGTGGGGATGCGCCGCCACTCCTCCCTGTACGACCCCGCCATGACCGCCCTGCCGACCCTTGTCCTGACCCTGCTGCTCGCCGCCGCCGGCGGAGGCCTGTTCACTTGGCTCGACCTGCCCGCGTCCTGGCTGGCCGGAGCGATGTTGGCGGTGGCCGCCGGCGGGCTCGCCGGGCTGCCGGTGCAGGTGCCGACGCCGCTGCGGCTGGCCGCCTTCACGCTGCTCGGGCTCACCATGGGGGCCGGGGTGACGCCGGAGACGGTGCACCGCATGGCCGCTTGGCCGGTCAGCCTGCTGCTGCTCGGGGTGTCCGTCGCGGTCATCATGATCGCCGGGACGGCGCACCTGCAGCGGGTGCACGGCTGGGACCGGGCGACGGCGCGCTTCTGCGCCGTGCCCGGTGCGCTGTCGGCCGTGCTGGCGACCGCCACCGGCACCTCGGCCGACATCCCGCGGGTGGCGCTGGTGCAGACCGTGCGCCTGGTCGTCCTGGTGGCGGTCATGCCGTGGATTCTGCAGGCCGTCGCCGCGGTGCCCGGGGTACCGGGCACGGTCGCCGGCGGGGCCGGCGTCACCGGCGGATCGCTTGGTCTGGCGCTCCTGGTCGCGGCCAGCGCGGCCGGTGCGGCGCTGTTCCACCGCCTCCGGCTGCCCGGCGACGCCCTGGTCGGGGCGATGCTGGTCAGCGCCGTCCTGCACGTCACCGGCCTGGTGGAGGGACGGCCGCCGGCGCCGTTGCTGGCGGCCGGGTTCGTGACGACCGGGGCGGTGATCGGCGCGCGCTTCCGCGGGGTGTCGCCGCGCCAGCTCGCCGGAGCGCTGCGCCCGGGGCTGGAGTGCGTCGTCCTTGCGCTCGTCCTGTCGGCGGCGTTCGCCGGCGCCGGCTCGGCGCTGCTCGGTCTGCCGTTCGGCCAGCTCTGGCTCGCCTACGCGCCGGGCGGGGTGGAGGCGTTGACCGTGGTCACCTTCGCGCTGGGCTATGACGTCGCCTTCGTCGGCACCCACCACGTGGTGCGCTTCCTCGGCATCGGTCTGTCTACGCCGTGGTGGACGCCGGTCCGGCGCGGCCGCGCCGCAGGGCGTTGAGCAGGATGGCGATGGTGGTGCCGTTGTGCAGCACGGCGGTGCCGACCGGCGACAGCAGGCCGAGCGCGGCGGCGCCGAGGATCGCCGTGTTGAGGCCGACGGTCAGGCGGTAGTTGGCGGCGATCAGGGCCATCGCCGCGTCGGCCGCCTCCTTGGCGTCGGCGACCCGTTCGATGCGGTCCTCCAGCAGCGCCACGTCGGCGGTCAGGCGGGCGATGTCGGCCCCCTTCTGCATGGCGATGCCGACATGGGCGCCGGCCAGCGCGGGGGCGTCGTTGATGCCGTCGCCGACGAAGGCGATGCGGGCGCCGCCGCGGCCCAGCTCCTCGACGATGCGGGCCTTGTCGGTGGGCAGCAGCTCGGCGTGGAAGCCGTCCAGCGCCAGCTCCCCGGCCAGCTCGGCGGCGCGGTCGCGGTGGTCGCCGGTCAGCAGCAGGATGCGCTTCACCCCGGCCCGGCGCAGGCGGGCGATGGTGGCCGCGCTCGCCGTGCGGACGCTGTCCTTGAGCGCCAGGACGCCGGCCAGGGTGCCGCCCAGGCCGATGAACAGCAGGGTCTTGCCGTCGCGGTAGAGGTCGTCGATCACCCGGCGGTGGGGGGCGGTGTCGATCCCCTCGTCCTCCTCGACGAAGTGGCGCGAGCCGACGACGATGCGCTTGCCGTCGACGACGCTGGCCACCCCGTGGGCGACGATGAACTGCACCTCCTGGTGGTCGAAATGGCGGTTGTGGGTCTCCCGGGCCGCCGCCACCACCGCCATCGCCAGGGGGTGGAAATAGTGCTCCTCCACGGACGCCGCGAGGCAGATCAGGTCGTCGGGGCTGTAGCTGGGGTCGAAGGCGATGGAATCGGTCACCTCCAGCATGCCGGTGGTGAGCGTGCCGGTCTTGTCGAAGATCACCGTGTCGGCCTGGGCCAGCCGTTCCAGCGCGTTGGCTCCCTTGACCAGGATGCCCGCCCTGCCGGCGCCGTACATGGCCGCCTTGAAGGCGACCGGGGTGGCCAGCTTGAGCGCGCAGGAATAGTCGGCCTGCAGCACCGAGGCGGCGCTGCGCCAGCTGCCCGACAGCAGGGAGGAGGCGCCGGCCAGCCGGAGCACCGTCGGCACCAGCCGGTCGGCGAGGCGCGCCGCCTCGAGCTGCGCCTCGCTCTTGGCCGAGAGGGACTGCTCGACATAGTCGGCGATGCGGGCGGCGGCGGTGCGTCCGCCCACCTGCTCGGCGTAGACCACCAGCCGGCCGTCCTCCAGCAGCGTGCCGGACAGCACGCCGTCGCCGCGCTCCTTGACCACCGAGACGCTCTCGCCGGTCATGGCGGCCTGGTTGACGGTCGCGGTGCCGCTCAGCACCGTGCCGTCGACGGGGACCACGGCGCCGGCCCCGACCACCACGGACTCGCCGACGGCGACGGCGGCGGCGGGCACCAGCACCTCGGCGCCGTCGCGCAGCACCCACACCTCGTCGCTGGCCGGGCGCAGCAGATGCTTCAGCAGCGCGTCGGAGCGGCGGGCGACGGACTCCTCCATGGCCTCGCCGAGCGCCAGCATGACGGTGGTGGTGTTGGCGGCGGTGAAGTCGCGGCGCGCCAGGGAGATGGACACCGCCATGGCTTCGAGGACGTGCGACGTGACGCCTTCGCGGGCGTAGATGCCCACCGCCTGGCGCAGCAGCGGCAGCGCCGCGGCGAGCGAGACCGGCAGGCGCAGCGGCATCGGCAGCAGGGCCGCCGCCACCAGCGCGGCGATGCGCCCGGCGACGGCGCCGGTGTGGGGGCCGGCGTGGGGGCCGGGCGCGGCCTTGGCGGGGACGGCCGATGCTGGGACGGCCGATGCTGGGACGGGCAGGGCGGCGATGGCGCGGCGGAGGCTCGCGGCGTCGGTCGCCGCGCCGTCGAAGCGGACGACCAGCGACCGGGCGGCGGGGCAGACCCGCACCGCCGCCACCCCGTCGAGCGCTTCCACCGCGCGGCCGAGGGCGGCCGGGTCGGACGGGGCGCCGGGGCGGAAGGCGTAGCGCAGGCGCGCCCGTCCCGGCACCTGGTGGACGGGATCGAGGGCGAGGAGCCAGGTCGCCCCGCCGTTCATAGCCCCTCGGCCTGCTCGGCCTGCAGCTCGGCCTGGAGGTCGGCGACCTGCTCCTTCATCTCGGCGAGCCCGCCGGCCAGGCTGCCGTACAGCTTCAGGCCCGACCGGATCAGCTTGCCGCGCAACTCCTCGTCGGACAGGACGTAGGCGGCGGCCGCGCCGACCAGCAGGCCGGCCAGGAACTGCTCGGACCGGCGCGACGGCAGGAGCTGCCCGAGCCCGCCGAGCAGGCCGGGCCCCGGCGTCGCGGCGACGCCGCCGCCGCCGCCGCCGGCCGCGGCCATCATCTGCCGGTAGAGGCGCTGCTGCTTCTTCCACGCCTTCTTGTTCTTCTTAGCCACGGTCGTTCTCCTCGTGCGTAACGGGCGTCGGGCTCGGCGCCGGGTTCAGCAGATGTTCGACGACGACCACCCCGGCGGCGCCGGCCGCCACCGCCAGCACCGCGCCGGCGACGTCGCGGCCGCGCAGCGCCTCGGCGGCGGCGGCGCCGGCCGCCAGGGCCGCGCCGCCCTGCAGGGCGTGGCGCAGCACCGTGCGGCCGGGCGGCGCCGCGCCGGCCGTCGCCCGGTCCTGGATGGCGGCGATCAGGCCGCCCGCCACCATGCCGCGGGTGAAGGTCGCGGCGATCTCGCCGGCCGTCAGGGCCGGTGCCCGGCGCCGCTTGCGCGTCATGGCGCGCCCGGGGCGGCCGTGGCCGCCGGCGGCGGCTCGACCGCTTCCGCGGCCGGCTCCGCCACCCTTTCGGCCTCCCTTTCGGCCTCCCTTTCCGCCGCCCTTTCGGCCTCCGGGGCCGGCTGGCTCTCCAGCTTGGCGCGCAGGTTGGCCGAGGTCCGCTCGATCGCCGAGAGGCCGGAGATGGTGGCGCCGCGCACCGCGGCCTGGGCGTGGTCGACTCCGGACTGCGCCTTGGCGCCGATCGCCCCGACACCCGACCGGGCGGCGGCCGGCAGGTCGCCGGAGGACGCCGCGCTCTTCAGCACGCGCACCCCGACGACGCCGGCGACCACGCCCGAAGCGAACATGAGCAACGGAAGCATGGAGCACTCCTTTCCTTCATGACGAAACCGTCCGGCTCCGGCGGCGGGTGGGCGGGACTCACGCCGCCGTCGGGCCGGCGGTTGTTACAGCGGCGGTGGCGACGACGCGCAGCAGCGCCTCGGCGCCGGGCGACCGCTCGCCCTTCAGCAGATCGGGCCAGGCGGTGGGGGGGATCAGCGCGGGGTCGTATTCGATCGTGCAGGAGACGGCGAGCGGGTTGAGGTGGACCGAGCGGATGCCGCGGCAGCCGGCGAGCGCCCGGTGGAACTCCTTGACCGCGTCCGCGGCGGCGGCCAGCTCCGGGCCCGGCGCGGCGGTCAGCTTCAGCCGCACCCGGCCGGGGATGTGGTGGACGATGCGCACCGAGGCGGACAGCCGCTCCAGGAGATCGATGGGCGTCACGGGCTTTCTCCGTCGTCAGTGGAGCAGGCGTCTGCGGTGGATCGCCGTGTGGACCGCCAGCAGGGCGAGGAAGAACGCCCCGGCCGCCGCGTGCAGCCGCTTGCTCGTGCCGAGCGCGCCCAGCGCCACCGCCAGGCTGGCCAGCATGGCGATCTTGCTGGCGCGGTTGAGGTCGCGCCGGCGGGACCGCCGGCGGACGGCGCCGCCGGGGCGGGGCGGCGCCGTCCCCTCGGCGTCGAGCACGGCCGCCGCGGCGGCCGCCACCCGCGCCTCGGCCTGCGACGGCACGAGGTACGCCGGATCGTAGAGCAGCAGGAGGCTGCCCGTCGCCGGGTTGCGCTCGGCGACGCGCAGGCCGTCCGCCCCATCCAGCCGGGAAGCCAGCTCCCGGTTCCGCTCGGCCTGCCGCAGCCGCGGATGGCGCACGCGGATGCGCCCGGGAATGGCTGCGGCGATGGGGGATGTCCGTCCGCTCATGGCATGGTCTCGCGAATGCGCGCGGGCAGGGGAAACCGGGCCGGCCGGGCCGGCGGTGGCGGGGCGGGCCGGGTCAGAGCGGGTGGTCCGGCGCCGGGGGGCGGGGCGAAGGAATGGGAACGGCGGTGTCCGTCATGCTCCGCTCCTCCCGCTGACGGGATCGCGGGGGAGCTTCGTTGTTCGAGGGTGTCGAATGCTAATCCGCAATTTTATTCGGGTCAATCGGCGGCGCGCCGGCCGGGACCCGGCGGAGGACAGGGCGCATCCGCGACCCATGGCGCTCCAGGGCCGCCGACACGCGCAATCGCCCGCTTCGAAGGCGGAAGAGGGCGATTGCGGCGTCCTAGACGGGGCTGTGGGGCATGATGCCGCGGGCGCGGCGGCGGCTCAGGCGGCGAAGGTCAGGGCGAAGGTCGTGCCCCGGTCGCCGGCGATCTCGACGTTGCCGCCGACCTGCTTGGCGATGGCCCGCACCAGGCCGAGGCCGGTGCCCTTGGGTCCGGACGGCGCCGGGCCGACGCCGTCGTCGGACACCACCAAGGTGCCGGTCCCGTCGCCCTGCGCCCCGCGGAAGGCGACGGCGACGCAGCCCGGCCGGCCGTCGGGGAAGGCGTGCTTCAGGGCGTTGCTGAGCGCTTCGGTGGCGATCAGGCCCAGCGGGATGGCGGTGTCCAGATGGACGCGCGGGGCCTCGGCGACGACCTGCACGGCGACCCGGTCGGCGACGCCGAAGCTCGCCAGGAGGGCGTCGGACAGGGCGCGCAGGTAGGCGCCGAAGTCGATCTCGCTGGTCTCCTCGTATTCGTAGAGCGCCTCGTGGACGAGGCTCATCGCCGTGATCCGCCGCATCGTGTCGTTGAACGCGTCGCGGATCGACGCGTCGGCCGAGCGCATCGCCTTCAGGGTCAGCAGGCTGTTGATGATCTGCAGGTTGTTCTTGACCCGGTGGTGCACCTCGCGCAGCAGAACGTCCTTGTCGGCCAGCGCCCGCTGCAGCGTCTCCGCGGTGTCCTGGAGCTGGGCCAGGGCGGCGCTGAGGTCGGCGGTGCGCGTCTCGACCCGCCGCTCCAGCTCCTCGTTGGCGCGGCGGAGCTCCTCCTTGGCGCGCTTGAGCGCGCCGTGCTCGATGAGGGTCCAGTCGCCGTGCCGGCGGGCCAGGGCGAACTGGTGGTTCTTCACCACGTCCATGACGTCGCCGGCGGAGCTCTTCGCCAGGCAGTAGCTGCACAGCGCCAGCACCCGGTGGTCGCAGAAGCACTCGTTGACCTTGGCCTCGTACTCGGCGAAGGAATCCCAGTCCTCGGCCTCGAGGAAGAAGGTGTTGCCGGTGAGGCGGAAGCCGTCGTAGCCGCCGGCCAGCGCCTCGTCCTTGCGCTGCAGCCAGCCGGCGATGATCGCGTCGGCGCCCAGCTTGCCGGTGCGGGTGTACCAGTCGCCGTGGTCGATGATCTCGATCTGGCCGCGGCGCTCCCGCGCCTCCAGATCGGGCACGGCCTGGCCCAGCACGCTGCGCGCCTCGTCGGCGCGCAGCGGACGCGACGTCACCCACATGCAGCGCTCGTTGGCGTCCAGCCCGGCCTTGAAGTAAGGCACGAGGGTGTCCACGAGGTCTTCGGCCGTATCGTAGAATTGGCAGAAATGACTGCCCCACGGTATGCTGCCGACCGCCGGGATACCCGAGTTCGCGAAATCGCTCATCACATCAGCCTCCGCCCGTTGCCGGACGGTAAGCGTCTTCGTTGTTGAAGGAAATCCCACTTATTGGTTAGGGACGGCTATGACGCGCAGCATCCTGATCGTCGAGGACGAAGCGATCGTCGCCCTGGCCAACGCCGAGATGATCGTCGCGATGGGCTATGACGTCGTCGGGCCGGCCGAGAGCTGCGCCGAGGCCCTGGCGATGGCGGAGCGGGCGCGGCCGGCGCTGGCGCTGGTCGACATCCGCATCCGCGGCGCCGTCGACGGCATCGACACGGCGCGGGCGCTGCGCGAGCGGTTCGGCTGCGCCATCGTCTTCGTCACCGGGCAGAACGACCCGCACACCCGCCAGCGCGCGCTGGCGCTGGGAGACGTGCATTATCTGCGCAAGCCCTTCACGGTCGACCAGCTGGCCGACGCCATCCACGGCGCGCTGCCCGTCGGCGCCTGAGCGGCCTCGCGGGCGGACGTGCGCGCGCTCGACAGGACGCGGATGCCGGGCCATAGTGCGGTTGTGCATCCGGGCCGGACGTTCCCCCTGTCGATGGGCGACGGGTGGCGCGCCGGCCGGCGGGCGACGGTGGTCGGGGGCCCATGCCATGGCTGGACGGGTGATTCAGGGGTGCTTCCCCGGCGGGCGGCCCCTTCCGGCGGCGCCGGGCGGCGCCGGGCCGGCGGCGCCGGGGCACGGCGCGCGGCGCTCCTTCCCGGTCGATCCGGTGCGTCTCGGCCTGGCGCGCGCCGGTGGCACGCCCCTGCCGCGGACGCTCCTGGCGAAGATGGAAACCGCCTTCGGCGCCGATTTCTCGGCGGTGCGCGTGCATGTGGGGCCGCAGGCGGCGCAGCTCGGCGCGCTCGCCTTCACCGTCGGCACCGACATCTACTTCGCGCCGGGCCAGTACCGGCCGGACTCCAGCCACGGCCAGCACCTGCTGGGCCATGAGCTGGCGCACGTCGTGCAGCAGCGCCAGGGCCGGGTGCGCGCGCCGGACGGCGGCGTGAGCGTCGTGCAGGACCCCGTGCTGGAGGCCGAGGCCGACCGGCTGGGCCTGCGCGCGGCGCTGCACCGGGCGCCGCCCGCAGCAACCGTCCAGAGGCCGACCGTCCAGAGGCCGACCGTCCAGCGGGCGACCGTCCAGCGGGCGACCGTCCAGCGGGCGACCGTCCAGCGGGCGACCGTCCAGCGGGCGGCCACGCATCCCGCATGGGGGCGCCCCGGCGCCATCCAGCGGATGGAGCAGAGCAATCCCTCGAACTACGTGACCCGGCAGTTCTACGAATCCAAGAAGAGGGCTTTGAAGAAGTTCGTCAGCGGCGTGTTCGAGAAGAGGTTCCTGCCCGAAGACGAAGGCGTGCGCGGCATCGTCGAAAACCCCAAGCTGACGGCCCTGCGTCAGCACGAGGGCTTCATGGCGTTGTCGCAAACGACGCCGCAGCTCGAGAGAATCCTGACGGCATGGCAGGAGATGAAGACCACGGGCCGGGTGCGCAAGACCGATCCGGGGGTCTACAAGATGATGTCCGGTGCCGAGTTGCAGACGGAGATCACCGACCGGCTGTGCCTGTGCCGGCCCGACGACGGCGGCAGCACGCCCTACCTGGTGTGCCCGGCGGCGGAGGCGCGGACGGGCGATCTCAGCCACGCCGAGGTCGCCGACGGGACGTTCCTGTTCGTGATCCGCACGGACATGCGCGACGTCGTCCTGGTCGCCCGGGAGAACAGGGACGCCAACATCGGCCACACCTCGCTGTCGCGGGACGCGTTCGTCCTCTACGCCGGCACGGTGACGTTCAGCGGCGGCGCGCTGGTCCAATGGGACAACAACACCGGCCACTACCACACCAAGCCGTTCCACAAGGGCCAGGCGCAAGGCCCGCGGACGCTCGACGGCGCCGCGCCGATGCTCCCCGTGGACAAGTTCGTCGTCTATTTCGCCTGACCGGGCCGCCGCGAGTCAGCGCGGCACCACGGTCTGGATCCAGCGGCGGAAGGCCTGGAGCGGCGGATGGGACTCGCGCCGGCTGGGCCAGGCCAGGTAGTAGCGCCCGGCGCTCTCCATCGGCCCGTCGAACGCCTGCACGAGATCGCCGCGGGCCAGCTCGCCCTCGATCAGGAAGCGGGGCAGGAGCGCCACCCCCAGGCCGGACGTCGCCGCCTGCGCGGCGGTGGCGAACTGGTCGATCAGCATGCCGCTGACGCCCCGCGCCGGCACCCCCATCGCCTCGAACCAGCGCTCCCAGGCGTCGGGCCGCGACACCAGGTGGAGGAGGGGCGCGTCCAGCAGGTCCGCCGGCGCGGCGAAGCGGTGCCGGGCGAGCAGCGCCGGGCTGCAGGCGGGAACCACCGTCTCGCCCATCAGCGGGTCGAGCTCGGCGCCGGGCCAGTCCGGCGCCCCGAAATGGATGGCGGCGTCCACCGGATCGAGCTGGAAGTCGAAGGGGGCGAGGCGGGTGGTCAGGTTGACGGTGATCCCCGGGTGCCCGGCGACGAAGCCGGGCAGGCGGGGGGCCAGCCAGCGCGTGCCGAAGGTCGGCAGGATGGCGAGGGTGAGGCTGCCGCCCCGCGGGTTGGCGCGGAAGGTCAGGGTCGCCGCCGAGATGCGCTGCAGGGCCTCGCGGATCTGCTGGGCGTAGGTCTCGCCCGCCAGGGTCAGGCGGACGGTCTGGCGTTCGCGCCGGAACAGCTCGGCGCCGAGGGTTTCCTCCAGCGCCCGGATCTGCCGGCTCACGGCGCTCTGCGTGAGGTTCAGCTCGGCCGCGGCGGCGGTGAAGCTCTGGTGGCGCGCGGCCGCCTCGAAGGCGGCCAGCAGCGACATGGAGGGCAGGAAGCGGCGGACGATGGCCATGGCGCGAGTCTTCCGGGCGGGGCCGCCCTGTGCCCCCTGGTCATTCCGAATCGTCATGACGTTACAAGGGAATGTCGTTTGAAGCAACGGCGGTCGGCCGCCAGGATGATGCCGCACGCTCATGACGTGAGCGCGCGCCCGTGCCGGGGGCGAGGCGGCATCGCCAGGGTCCGGCGCAGCGGAAAGACCGTCGCATGAACAATGATCCGCGCAGTCACGGCCTGTGGGAGCGCTCGGCCCCGCCGCCGCCGGCGACGCCGCCGCTGGCCGGCGACCACGCCGTGGACGTCGCCGTCGTCGGCGCCGGCTTCACCGGCCTGTCGGCGGCGCTGCATCTGGCGCAGGGCGGCGCCGCGGTCGCCGTCCTGGAGGGGGTGGAGATCGGCTACGGCGGGTCCGGGCGCAACGTCGGCCTGGTCAACGCCGGCATGTGGGTGATGCCGCGGGAGCTGCCGGCCGTGCTCGGCGACAGCCACGGCGAGCGCCTGCTCGACCTGCTCGGCAACGCGCCGGCCGCCGTGTTCGAGCTGGTGGAGCGGCACGGGATCGCCTGCGAGGCGGAGCGGCGGGGCACCCTGCACTGCGCCGTCGGGCGCGGCGGCTTCCGGGAGCTGCAGGAGCGCGCCCGGCAGTGGCAGGAGCGCGGCGCGCCGGTCCATCTGCTGGGTCCCGAGGAGACGGCGCGCCGGGTGGGCACGTCGGCCTACGCCGGCTCGCTGCTCGACCTGCGCGCCGGCACCATCCAGCCGCTCGCCTACGCCCGCGGCCTGGCCGCCGCGGCGATCGCCGCCGGCGCCACCGTCCACACCGCGAGCCCGGTCGTCGCGGCCGACGACGAGGGGACGGCGTGGCGCCTGCGCACGCCCGGCGGCTCCGTCCGCGCCTCGTGGGTGGTCGTGGCGACCAACGCCTACAGCGGCGCGGTCTGGCCGGAGCTGCGGCGCGAACTCGTGCATCTGCCCTATTTCAACCTTGCGACGCGCCCGCTCGGCGACGATCTTGCCCGCAGCATCCTGCCGGAGCGGCAGGGGGCCTGGGACACCCGCGAGGTGCTCAGCTCCTTCCGCTTCGACCGGCAGGGGCGTCTCGTCTTCGGCAGCGTCGGCGCGCTGCGCGGCCCCGGCCGCACCATCCACCGCGACTGGGGGCGGCGGGCGATGGGAAAGCTGTTCCCGCAGCTGCGCGGCGTCGATTTCGAGACGGAATGGTACGGCCAGATCGGCCTGACGGCGGACAACCTGCCGCGCTTCCACCGGCTGGGCCGGCGGGTCGTCGCCTTCAGCGGCTACAACGGCCGCGGCATCGCGCCGGGGACGGTGTTCGGGCGGTGCCTGGCGCAGCACGTGCTGGGCGCGCTGCCGGAGAGCGCGCTGCCGCTGCCGGTGAGCGACCCGGTGCCGGCCCGGCACCGCGCCGCCAGCGAGCTCTACTACGAAGTGGGCGCGCAGCTGGCCCATCTGGCCGGTGCGCGCTTCTAGAACGAACGGGGAGGGCACGAGGATGGGCATGAGGACGGGCGGCCAGCTGGTCGTCGCCGCGCTCGAGGCGCAGGGCGTCGAGCGCGTGTTCTGCGTTCCCGGCGAGAGCTATCTCGCGGTGCTGGACGCGCTGCACGATTCCGCGATCCGCACGGTGGTGTGCCGGCACGAGAGCGGGGCCGCCATGATGGCCGAGGCGGCGGGCAAGCTGACCGGCCGGCCGGGCGTGTGCATGGTGACCCGCGGCCCCGGCGCCACCAACGCCGCCGCCGGCATCCACATCGCCCAGCAGGACTCCACGCCGCTGGTCGTGCTGGTCGGCCAGATCGAGCGCGGCATGCGCGGCCGCGACGCCTTCCAGGAGGTCGACTACCGCCAGATGTTCGGCGGCATGGCGAAATGGGCGGCGGAGATCGACAGCGCCGAGCGGGTGCCGGAGATGATCAGCCGGGCCTTCCACACCGCCATGGCCGGCCGCCCCGGCCCGGTGGTCCTGGCCCTGCCCGAGGACGTGCTGACGGAGACCGCCGAGGCCGCCGCCGCCGCCCGCGCGGTCGCCGCGGACAGCGCCCCGACGCCGGCCCAGATGGCCGAGCTGGGCCGCCTCCTGCACGGCGCCGAGCGCCCGCTGGTGCTGGCCGGCGGCTCGCGCTGGACGGACGCGGCGGTGGACGCCCTGCGCGGCTTCGCCGAACGCTTCGCGCTGCCCGTCGCGGTGACCTTCCGCCGGCAGATGCTGTTCGACCACGCCCACCGCTGCTACGCCGGCGACGTCGGCCTGGGCATCAACCCCAAGCTGGCGGCGCGCGTGCGCGAGGCCGACCTGCTGCTGCTGCTGGGCGGCCGCTTCTCCGAGGTGCCGTCCCAGAGCTACGAACTGCTGGGCATTCCGGAGCCGGCGGCGACCTTGGTGCACGTCCATCCCGGGCCGGAGGAGCTGGGCCGCGTCTACCACCCGGATCTCGCGATCAACGCCACGCCCGGCGGCTTCCTGGAGGCGACCGCCGCCCTGCCGGACCTCGCCGCCCCCTGGGCCGAGCGGACGGCGGCGGCCCACGCCGACTACCGCGCCTGGAGCGAGGTGCCGCCCGCCACCCCGGGAGCGGTGCGCCTGGGCGAGGTGATGGTGTGGCTGCGCGACCATTTGCCCGACGACGCGGTCATGACCAACGGCGCCGGCAACTACGCCACCTGGCTGCACCGCTTCTGGCGCTTCCGCCGCTTCGGCACGCAGCTCGCCCCGGTGTCGGGCTCCATGGGCTACGGGCTGCCGGCGGCGATCTCGGCCAAGCTGGCGCACCCCGGGCGCACGGTGGTGTGCGTCGCCGGCGACGGCTGCTTCCAGATGACCGGGCTGGAGTTCGGCACGGCGGCGCAGGAGGGGGCGGCGGTCGTCGTCCTGGTCGTCGACAACGGCATGTACGGCACCATCCGCATGCACCAGGAGCGCGAGTACCCCGGCCGCGTCTCCGGCACGGCGCTGCGCAACCCCGACTTCGCCGCCTTCGCCCGGGTCTACGGCGGCCACGGCGAGACGGTGGAGCGCACCGAGGACTTCGGCCCCGCCTTCGAGCGGGCCCGCGCCTCCGGCCTGCCGGCGATCCTGCACCTCAAGATCGACCCCGAGGCGCTGACGCCGACCCGCACCCTGTCCGAGATCCGCGCCGCCGGCCGGCCGCGCTGACCCCCGTTACCGCACACACAGGAGTTCCCCCCGTGCCGCACCCCGAGATCCTCGCCCGCTTCGGCCTGGAATCCGCCGATCCGGCCGACGCCATCGCGGTCCGCTCACCCATCGACGGCACCGTCATCGGCCACGCCGCCGAGACCCGCCCGGCCGCGGTGCCGGAGATCGCCGCCAACGCCCGGCGCGCCTTCGACGCCTGGCGGTCGGTGCCGGCGCCGCGGCGCGGCGAGCTGGTGCGGCTGCTCGGCGAGGAGCTGCGCGCCGCCAAGGAGGACCTCGGCCGCCTGGTCAGCCTGGAGGCCGGCAAGATCCTCCAGGAGGGCCTCGGCGAGGTGCAGGAGATGATCGACATCTGCGACTTCGCGGTCGGTCTGTCGCGCCAGCTCTACGGCCTGACCATCGCCTCGGAGCGGCCGGGCCACACCATGCGCGAGACCTGGCACCCCATGGGCCCGTGCCTGGTCATCAGCGCCTTCAACTTCCCGGTCGCGGTGTGGTCGTGGAACGCCGCGCTGGCGCTGGTGTGCGGCGACCCGGTGGTGTGGAAGCCGTCGGAGAAGACGCCGCTGACCGCACTCGCCTGCGCGCGCATCTTCGCCCGCGCCGCCGCCCGCTTCGGCGACGCGCCGGAGCACCTGGTGCAGGTGGCCGTCGGCGGGCGGGACCTCGGCGAGGCGCTGGTCGCCAGCCCGGACTTCCCCGTCGTCTCCGCCACCGGCTCGACCCGCATGGGGCGCGAGGTGGCGGTCGCCGTGGCCGGGCGGTTCGGCCGCGCCATCCTCGAGCTCGGCGGCAACAACGCGATGGTCGTGGCGCCCAGCGCCGACCTCGACATGGCGGTGCGAGCCATCCTGTTCGCCGCCGTCGGCACCTGCGGCCAGCGCTGCACCTCGCTGCGCCGGCTGATCGTCCACAAGGACGTGCGCGCGGGGCTGCTGGCGCGCCTCAAGGCGGCCTACGCCTCGGTGCCGATCGGCGACCCGCTGCGGGCGGGCACGCTGGTCGGGCCGCTGATCGACGCCGGCGCGTTCGAGGCCATGCAGCGGGCGCTCGACGCGGCCCGCGCCGACGGCGGCACCGTCACCGGCGGCGAGCGCGTGCTGGCCGAGCGCGGCGCGGAGGCCTATTACGTGCGTCCGGCGATCGTCGCGATGCCGGCGCAGACCGCGATCGTGCGCCACGAGACGTTCGCGCCGATCCTCTACGTGCTGGAGTACGAGACCCTCGACGAGGCCATCGCCCTGCAGAACGCGGTGCCGCAGGGCCTGTCGTCGTGCATCTTCTCCACCGACCTGCGGGAGACCGAGCGCTTCCTGTGCGCCAGCGGCTCCGACTGCGGCATCGCCAACGTCAACATCGGCCCGAGCGGGGCGGAGATCGGCGGCGCCTTCGGCGGCGAGAAGGAGACCGGCGGCGGCCGCGAGTCCGGCTCCGACGCCTGGAAGGCCTACATGCGCCGGCAGACCGCGACGGTGAACTACTCCGACGCCCTGCCGCTGGCCCAGGGCATCCGGTTCGAGCTGTAGGGCGCCCGTCCTCCCTCCGCCCGGGAGGGCCGGCGCCGCCGTTCATGAATTCCGGACATGGCCTCATGCCGGCCGCGCCGACTGTTCGGCGCGGCCGATCCGCTCCATCTTCCCCTCACCGCAACGGCTGAGGGCCCACGACGGCGGGCCGGAGGAGGAGTCATGGAGAGGCGTGTCCTTGGGAAGAGCGGCCTGGAGGTGTCGGCCATCGGCCTCGGCTGCATGGGCCTGAACTTCGCCTATGGCAACGCGCCGAGCCGGCAGGAGAGCGTCGCGCTGATCCGCCGGGCGGTGGAGCGCGGCGTCACCTTCTTCGACACCGCCGAGGTCTACGGCCCCTTCACCAACGAGGAGATCGTCGGCGAGGCGCTGCGGCCGGTGCGCGACCGGGTGGTGATCGCCACCAAGTTCGGCTTTGCCATCGACCCCGCGACGGGCCGGCAGACCGGCACGGACAGCCGGCCCGAGCACATCCGCGCGGTGGCGGACGCCTCCCTGAAGCGGCTCGGCGTCGAGGTCATCGACCTGTTCTATCAGCACCGCGTCGACCGCGCCGTGCCGATCGAGGATGTCGCCGGTACGGTCGGGGACCTCATCGCGGCGGGCAAGGTCCGGCATTTCGGCCTGTCCGAGCCCGGTGTGGAGACCGTCCGCCGCGCCCACGCGGTGCAGCCGGTCACGACCTTGCAGAACGAGTACTCGCTGTGGACGCGCGAGCCCGAGAGCAACGGCATCCTCGGCGTGTGCGAGGAGCTCGGCATCGGCCTCGTCCCCTACAGCCCGCTCGGCCGGGGCTTCCTGGCCGGCGCGCTGACCCGGGACACCAAGCTCGCCGAGAACGACTTCCGCAGGGCCCTGCCGCGCTTCACGCCGGAGGCGATGGAGAAGAACCAGGCGCTGGTCGATTTGCTGAAGCGCATCGCCGGCGACAAGGCGGCGACCCCCGCGCAGATCGCGCTGGCCTGGCTGCTGGCGCAGAAGCCGTGGATCGTGCCGATCCCCGGCACCACCAAGGTCCACCGGCTGGAGGAGAACCTCGCCGCCACGGACGTCCGGCTGAGCGCCGACGACCTCGCCGAGATCCGGCGCGCCGCCGCCGCGATCCCGGTCGAGGGCCAGCGCTATCCGGAGCATCTGATGGCCGCCACCGGCCTGTGACGCCGGCGCGCGCGAGGCCGGCCGCGGTCAGCCGCGGTACTGCGCGTCGCTCACCGTCTCCAGCCAGTCGACCGCCGTGCCGTCCTTCATCTCGGCGATGGCGATGTGCGTCATCGCGCAGTCGGGCGCGGCGCCGTGCCAGTGCTTCTCGCCGGGTGCGAACCAGACGATGTCGCCGGGACGGATCTCCTCGACCGGCCCGCCGTCGCGCTGCACGCGGCCGAGCCCGGCGGTGACGAGCAGGGTCTGGCCGAGCGGGTGCGTGTGCCAGGCGGTGCGCGCGCCCGGCTCGAAGGTGACGGTGGCGCCGCTCAGGTTGCCGCTGCCGCTGAACGGCGCGTCGATCCGCACGGTGCCGGTGAAGTACTCCTCGGGGCCCTTGCGGGAAGGCTGCGAGCCGCTGCGCTTGATGTCCATCCTCGTCCTCCTTGCCGTCGGCGGCGGACAGTGATGTGGCGCGCGGCGTGCCGACGACCAGCCGCCGACAGTCGCGTGCGAATTGCGCGGCCGGCGCCGGTGACACGGCCGCGGCGGCCGCCCACCTACGTCGTGTGGTCCGCGGCGCAGCGGT
This sequence comes from Azospirillum sp. ST 5-10, assembly GCF_051225715.1. NCBI lineage: Bacteria > Pseudomonadati > Pseudomonadota > Alphaproteobacteria > Rhodospirillales > Azospirillaceae > Azospirillum > Azospirillum sp. ST 5-10. Next base: position 5,963 of record NZ_JBPJSP010000024.1, on the reverse strand, counting down.
GCCGCGGCCACCGACGGTTCGCAAGGGGGACAGGATGCCATCGGAATCCGACAAGCCGTTGCCGGAGCTGGACGACGCGACGCTGGCGTTCGCGGCGCGCGTGTTCGGCTTCGCCCGCGGCGGCCACGCGGCGGAGCTGGCCGAGCTGCTGGAGCAGGGGCTGCCGGCCAACCTGCGCAACGAGCGCGGCGACAGCCTGCTCATGCTGGCCGCCTACCACGGCCACGAGGCGGCGGTGCGCGTGTTGCTGGCGCACGGTGCCGACCCGGCGCTGGCGAACGACCGCGGCCAGACGCCGCTGGCGGGGGCCGCCTTCAAGGGGGCCGCGGACGTGGTGCGGCTCCTGCTCGACGCCGGCGCCGCGGTCGACGGCTGCGGGCCTGACGGCCGCACGGCGCTGATGACCGCCGCCATGTTCGGGCGCACCGACATCATCGACCTCCTGCTGGCCCGCGGCGCCGACCCCGGCGCCCGCGACGCCGCCGGCAACACCGCCCTCGACGCCGCCCGCGCCATGGGCGCCGGCGACGCCGTCGAGCGCCTGGAACCCGCCCGCCCGCCCGGCGGCTGAACGCCCCCTCTCCCGCCCCGGGCGGGTGCGTGCATTCGCGCGGCTTGCCCCTCCCCCGGCGCCGCCGGGGGAGGGGAAGGCACGCCGCCGAAATGTGTGAATCCGCTAGCCCCGGAGGGAGAGGGGGCGCTGCGCTCAGGCGCCGCGGCGGGGGCGGCGGACGGCGCGGACGGTGCCGCTGCGGCCGCCGCCGCAGAAGAAGCGGTCGGCGCCGTCGGATTCGAGGCCCGACACCCCGGTTCCCGGCGGCATCTCCAGGCGGTCCAGCACCGCGCCGGTGTCGCGGTCGATGCGCCGCACGTCGCTGCCGTCGTCCTCCCAGGTGCCGTGCCACAGCTCGCCGTCGACGAAGGTGACGCCGGTGACGAAGCGGTTGGACGCGATGGTGCGCAGGACCGCCCCCGTCTCGGGATCGACCTGGTGGATCTTGCGCTCGCGGTACTGTCCGACCCACAGCGACCCTTCGGCCCAGGCCATCCCGGAATCGCCGCCGCCGCCGGGCGAGGGGATCGTCGCCAGCACGCGGCCGGTCTCCGGGTCGATCTTCTGGATGCGGTCCGCGGCGATCTGGAACAGGTGCCGGCCGTCGAAGGCCGTGCCCGCGTCGGCGGCGACGGCCAGGGTGCGCACCGTCCGGCCGCTGTCGGGATCGACGGCGTTCAGCCGGTCGCCCGTGGCGATCCAGACGTGCCGGCCGTCGAAGGTGACCCCGTGCACCTGGTCGACGTCGGGAAAGGGCCCGTACTCGCGCAGGATCTCGGCCGCTGCTTCAACCATGCTCCACCTTCCATGTCTCGGCTGTGTCGATGGGCCGACCCTAGCCGCTAGGGCAGCGGGGCGGGGAGTAACAAGGCCGTCGTGAATCCCGGCAGCGGCGGGGTGGTCCAGCGGCGCGCCCGGCCGCGGCCGAAGGCCTGCACCGCGCCGCCCGCCACCAGCCGGTCGAGGGCCCGCTGCACGGTGCGCTGGCTGGCGCCGAGGGCGAGGGCGAGGGCCGAGCTCGACCACGCCTCGCCGTCGGCGAGCAGGGCGAGCACCGCGGCGTCCCGCTCCTCGACCGGCCGGGCCAGCACGACGACCCCGGCGGCGCCGTGCGGCGCCAGCGCGAAGCCGCGCGGCGTCGCGCCGACGCCGGCCAGCCCGCGCAACGCCGTGCGCAGCCGCCCGACCTCCACCCGCAGCCGGGCGCGGTGCGACTCGTCGGCGCACTTGCCGCCGAACGCCCGCGCCACCAGCACGTCGCGCGGCACGTCGCCGGGCCACGCCTCGGCCAGCGCGCGGGCCAGCGCGAAGAGGACCGGCCGCCGGGCGAGCGTCACCACCGCCGCCGGGCCGCGCACGGCGTGGCGGCAGGCGTCGACGACGAGCGCCGCCGAGGCGTGCAGCGCCTCGACCTCGTCGAGCCGCAGCAGGCGCTCGCGGCCGCCGGCGATCAGCCGCGCCGCCGGCGCGTCGAGGGCGGCGGCGGCGCCTTCGACCTCCGCCACCAGCGCCGGGACGCCGGCCCGGCCGGCGGCCTCGCGCGCCCGGGCGAGGGCGGCGCGCGCCTCGGCGGTGCGCAGGCGGCGCAGGGCGATCCCGGCGGCGACCAGCTCGTGCACCGCCCGGGCCGCCGGCGGGAACGGGGCGGGGTCGAGGGCGGCCAGCGCCCGCTCGGCCGCGTCGAGGCGGCCGATCAGGACGAGGCGGCGGATCTCCAGCTGCCGCGCGTGGGCGGCGTTCGCCCGGTCGCCGTGGGCCTCCAGCACCGCCCGCGCCGCGTCGAGCGTCCGGGCGGGCCAGCCGAGGTCGCGCGCCGCCAGCGCGATCTCCGCCTCGGCGACGAGGCAGCGCGCGCGGGCCACCGCCTCGCGCGGGCCGAAGGCGCGCGCCGCGCCGCGGACCAGGGCGCGGGCGCGGGCGAGGTCGCCGAGCTGCGCCATGGCGATGCCGCGCAGCGCCAGCGCTGGCGGGTCGTCGCGCAGGGCCACGCGGTTGAGCGCGCCGAGCGGGTCGCCCGCCGCGAGTGCCCGCGCCGCCGCCGTGATCAGCGAATCCATGGGAATCCCGCCACCTGTCCCTCCCACCGCCCCGGCTCCCGCCGCGGGCCGGGCGGAGCATGACCGAGCGGCGGCCGGCGCTCAAGGGAGGGACGCCGGCGGTGCGGCCATCTCGCCTCTCCCCTCCGCCCAGAGATGGGGCGCCCTGGAGGCGTGATGTCGGCGCCGCGGCGGCGGTCGCCAACGCGGTGTTCCACGCGACGGGAAAACGGCTGCGGCAACGGCCGATCCGGGTGGAGCACCGGCTGTGCGGGGCGGGTGGGGGCGCTCCTGGCCCTGACGGGAGGCTCGCGCCGGCGGTCGCGGCGTCCTACTCTGGTGCGACCGATCGGCCGCGGGGAGAACACCATGAAACCGGACCGTCCCGAGCACCCGGCCCCGGCCGACGCGGCCGCGCGCCGGCGCGCCGCACCGGTGATCTGCTACCCCGTGGACGGCCTGCCGGCGGCCGACGTCGCGGCCTACCGCGCGGCCCGGGACGGCTGGAGGAAGGCCGCCGAGCTGCGCGTTCCGCCGCGCGAGGCGCGGTGCTTCGACGTGCCGGCCGGGTGGTTCTTCCGCGTCGCCAGCGTCGAGGGGCCGCAGGTTGGCGATCTCAACCTGTGGGCGGCGGGCGATCCCGGCGAGCGCTTCTTCTCGGGCAAGACGCGGGCGCTGCACGGCACGCACCTGTCGACCGGCGACCGGCTGTGGTCGTCGCTGCCGCACCTGCGGCCCATGGCGACCATCACCGAGGACACGCTCGACTGGTACGGGTTCGACGCCGACGGCGGCGCCGTGCACGACGTCATCGGGACGCGATGCGATCCCTACACGCACCACCTGCTCGCCGGCACCGACTACCATCACTGCTGCCACTCCAACCTGACCCGGGCGCTGGCCGACCGCCTCGGCCGCCCGCGCGACAGCGTCGAGCCCGCGGTGCACGACGTGCTGAACGTGTTCATGTGCACGGGGTTCACCCGCGACACCGGCCAGTACTTCATGAAGGCGAGCCCGGTGCGCCCCGGCGACTTCCTGGAGTTCTTCGCCGAGATCGACCTGCTCGGCGCGCTGTCGGCCTGCCCCGGCGGCGACTGCGGCGCCGAGCATTCGAGCGACGCGGCCGTCTGCCATCCGCTCCTCGTCGAGGTCTACGAGCCCAAGGCGCCGCCCCGCGGCTGGGCGCCGCCGCCCCGCAACGGCTACCGCGGCGGGCACGGCCCCTGACCGCCGCCGCACGGACCCGGGCGGGATGCGGCCCGCCGGCCCGAGGGCCTGGAGCGTCGTCCGGTTGACCGGACCGCCGGATGCGGCCATCGTCGGCGCTGCCCGCGGCGGCACCCTTGCCGCAGGCGCACGCTCGATCCGGGACCGCGACGGGAACAACGGCCATGAGACGGACGGACACGGACCACAGCCCGCCGGCGCCTCGGTGGAGGCTCGTCCTGTGGGGAACGGTTGCGGCGCTTCTCGTGCTGCCGGCGGCTGCGATGCCGTTCACCGACGAGGTCGCCTGGGGCGCCGAAGACTTCGTCGCGGCCGCAGCGCTTCTCGTCGGGGCCGGCACGGCCTACGACGTCGCGGCGCGCAGGACCCGCAAGGCGACGCATCGGGCGGCGGTCGCCGCGGGGCTCGCCGGTCTGGTGCTCATGATCTGGGCGCACGCGGCCGTAGGGGTCTTCTAAGCGGCTTTGCCGGGCCCGCTGCCTGGCGTCGTCGCCACGGCGACCACACGATCGCGGGGTCGGTGGTGGGGGGCGGCAGGCCGACCGGGCGGGCGAGGAACCGGCGGAGTCGGGGATGCCGGTTCGCCGGGCCCGCCCGGTCGCGACCGCGTGGCGGCGGCCCGGATCACCGCTCGCGGTGGAACACCATGCCGCCGTGGTACAGGACGCCGTCCCTGAACTCGCCATCGGCGGTGAAGCCGGTGTCGTCCCAATACGCGATGCGGTTGCCGGTGATCTCGTAGCGCCCCTGGTAGGCGCTCTTGCGGCTGCCGCGGGCCTCGTCGTAGCGGCCGTTGGGCAGGAGTTCCTGGCGCACGTGGCCGTCCTCGGTGACCCACATGCCGACATAGGGATGCTGCGCCATGGGTGCCTCGCTTCGGCTGGGGATGGCTGGGGACGCCGTGGGCTGGGCGCGTGCAGCGCCGGGTGCCGGGGTGGCGAGCACCGCGACGACGACCAGGGCCAGGGCGGTGCCGGCGGCGATGGTCGGCGCCCCGGCGGGACCAGGGGCCGGCGCGGTCATGGCTCGCCCCCGGCGGCCCGGCGGCGCTCCTCGAACAGCTCGCCGAGCGTCTGGGCGGCCTCTATGGCCCGGGGAAAGCCGGCGTGGACGGTCGTCAGGTGGACGATTTCCTTCAGTTCCTCCTCGCTCACACCGACGTTCAAGGCGTAGCCCGCGTGGATCTTCATGAAGGCCCGGTCGCCGAGCGCCGCGAACGCGGACACCGCGGCGATCTGACGGGTGCGATGGTCCAGCGCCGGACGATCCCAGACCTCACCCAGCGCATAGCCCGTGATGGCGTCGGCCAGGAACGGGAACTCGCGGCGCAACCCTTCGAGCGCCGGCTGGGGTTCTCCCGCGTTGAGGGTGCGGATCACCGCCTCGCCACGCCGCTGGCGGTCGTCCGCGGTTTCGGCAAAGGTCGGACACGTCGCCGCCAGGGTCAACGCGGTGGTCGCGACGGCCGCCTTGGCCATCGAGATCTGCGGGGTCATCGTCGGCTCCTTGCTCCGTTGCAGGCGCGTCGACGCACCGGACCTGTGGCGATGTGCGGCCGGCCGGGCGGTGCGTCGTCCGATGGACAGGTGGGCGGTGCCCGTGTCCGTCTTAATCCGCCGCGGTCTGGAAAGGCCTTGAAGGCCGGCTAAACAATCCGGAACGGCTGTCGGCGCGCGCCGCGTCCGTTCGGTCGGCGAGGTCCACGATGCCGATCGGGCCGAGGCGCTCCACCGGGACCGGCAGCGGGGCGAGAGCCCGGTCCAGGGCGAGTCCGGCTTCGCGCATCATGGCCTCGTCCCGCCGAGGAGGGCACCGCGCCGGCGATGTCGATCAACGCGCCATGCAGGTCGCGCGGCAGCGCTCTGGTCAGCGGGGTTTGCCGTTGTTCGGACACTGATCGCCCCCTTTCGTTTCGCCGTCGCCCAATAAGCGGAGCGGCACGTCAAGCGGCCACACCTGCTCGATCCTCTCGGCGGCCATGTTCATTTTCTTAGGACCTTTCCACCCGTCATACGTTCTCTCATACCCCCGAGCCGAAACCCTGACACACCTCCTGCCCCCACCCCTCCCTCCCCCGCTTCGCAGGGGAGGGAGTCAGGCCCTCCCCTGCGAAGCGGGGGAGGGAGGGGACCCGCGGCGGAGCC